>JAVKIJ010000028.1:0-35150 GCA_031459535.1 Candidatus Fervidifonticultor quintus
CTGCCGGTGCGCCTTCAGCGCGCTGGGATCCCGCAGGTATTCGCGCTCGAGCACGTGCCGCGGGAAGACCCAGTCAGGGTAGAGATTGGCGAAGGGATACCGCTCGTTCCACTGCACCACCAGCGTATAGGGATCGGCGGGGTTGGGGACGATCATGTTGTCGATCTTACGCAGCACGGTCCGGCTGACGGTGGGGGACCGTGGGTTCCGCAGCATAAGGTACGTCCACGAGGCGTCCAGGGCCGTGTACGGCTTGCCGTCGTGCCAGGTGTAGTCCCGGCGGAACTTCCAGGTCACCTTCATCTTGCCGCCGGGGAGCAACTGCCAGTCCCCATCTTTCAGTGTGGGAATCTTCACCACCGTGCGCGGGTAGAGCTGCCACTGGTCGTTGAACTCCACAAGGCCGACGTAGAGGGAGTTGTTCACGGCCCTCCCCGCCGCCATGGAGTGGAACGCCATGATCAGGCCGTCAGGCTCCTGGGCCATCCCAAAGACGACGGTGTCCCGGCTCCGTTGTGCGACCGCCGCATCCAGATTGATGCCCAGCACCACCGCACAGATCACTGCCAGAATCGTCAGCGTTCGAACGCGCATCTCCATGCGCCCCCTCCCTCGCGGACCTCGATCCCTTCGTCCTGCGCATCCTGCCTGCCCCTGCCCGCCTCCTGGCGCGTCACGGCAACATTCGAGCAGAAGGGCGACTGCCCTGCCCCGACCCGCCTAGTGCAATCCTCGCATCACCCACTCAAACGGATAGGTGCCAAGCGCCGTGAAGTCGCGCTGCTCGCGGTCGCGGACGCGCTCGCGCCACGGGGGGCCGACGAAGACCTGCTCGGGCGGCGGCCCCGCCGCCTGCGGCCGTCCGGCGTGCGCCGGAGGCCGGCTGGCCTCACCCGGACGGCGAGGCCCAGCCGCACGCTGACCGACTTTCTGCGCCTCCAGGAAGCGGTCGACGTCCGCCTTGAGCACCCGGTACAGCTTGCCGATCCTGGAGGCGGGGATCCTACCCTCTCGGATGTACCGATAGACCGTGAGGCGATTGAGCTGGAGGTAGTCGGCCACCTGGTCGACCGTCATCACCTCGGCGGAACTGGGGCGCCGCCGCCCTGACTGTGCCCCCATCCCCATCCCCCGTATACGCAGGTTACTTGATAGTATACTACGCTATACTAAAGGGTCCTGTTCACTCGTCGCCGGGTGCAGCGGGGGTCGAGCCCGAAAAGGCGGAAGACACGGAACTGCTGGAGGGGCCGTCCTCTGAGGATCACCCGCACGCTCGGCAGTTCCTCGGCGCTGGCGAAGCATTCGCCGGCCCGAGGGGGGTCCGGGGCATAGGTCACGGCCACCGCCGGGCTTCCGGCGTGGGGTTCTGGCCTGGGCCAGATCGAGGCAGGATTCTGCGGCGGAAGTACCAGGACCGGCAGCGTGCCGCGGGTGTGATAGGCGAGTTGCGCCGCCATTTGGAACCGGTCGGCGACGAGCACGGCCTCCGGTCCTAGAGCACGTGCCTCCTCGGCGACCCGGAGACCGACCTCCTGCCACCCGTAGTACTCGCGGGCACCCGGGACCGGCGGCAGGCCGGGGACCAGGAGCAACATAACGAAGACTCCCAGCAGTAGCGCATTGGCCAGGGCCAGCCATGAGACGGCCCGGCTCCAGAGCGCCGCCAGGATCACGGCGAGGCCGAGATATCCCGGGGCCGCAAGATGCCCGCGCGCGGCGCCCAGGGGAGCGACCAGGACGGGCAGCACCAGTGCCGGGACCGACGCCGTCAGCAGGTACGCGAACCGGGCATCGGCCCGGCGGCGCCACGCGGCCGCCGCAGCCCAGACGAACGCCGGGAACAACAGGAGGACCAGCGGCAGGTGGTTCTCGGCCAGCCGGAGCCACCCGAGGCTCCCGACGACGCCGCCGGGCTCGGCTCGCTCAGCTACCACGAACCGGACGGCCGCCCACCCGTGCGTCCAGTTCCAGTACAGGACGGGGGCGAAGAGGGCGGCGGCAATCCCTGCGGCGGCATATGGGTGCGGTCGGCGCAACCAGCCCGGCTCTCGGGCCCACAGGTAGAGGACGATGCCAGCCGCCAGCAGCGGGAGGTACAGCTTGCTCAGTAAACCCAATCCCAGGGCCACCCCCGCACCTGCCCAGCGCCACGGTCGCCCCCGCAGCGCCTGCCAGACGAGCAGCATGGCCGAGACCCAGGCCAGGGAGAGCGGAGCATCTGGTGTGGAGAACACGCCGGTACCCCCCAGCACCGGGGTCACCTGATACAGCAGCGCCGCCAGGAAGCCGACCCGCTCGCTGAACATCTCCTGGCCGAGCCGGTAGAGGCCCCAGGCAGTCGCCACCCCGAGCACCAGCGCCGGCAGCCGCACCCAGAACTGGGCGTCTCCCGCCACTGTGGACAGCCGGACCAGGTACGCGATCATGGGCGGATGATCCAGGTAGCTCCAGTCGAGCCGGCGGGACCACAGCCAGTAGTACGCCTCGTCGGCGAGCAGCGGCGCGGCCGCTGCGACCGCTATGCGCACAGCGGTCGTGGTCGCCAGCAGCCAGAAGAGCGCTCGCCGGATGGCTAACCGACTCCCCGCAGTCGGGGATCGAGGATGTCGCGGACCGCGTCGCCCAGCAGATTCCAGCCGAGCACGAACAGGAAGATCGCCGCACCCGGATATACCAGCACATACCAGTAGGCGAACGGCGCGCCCGGGGCGCCCAGGATCCAGTTGCGGGACAGGTTGATCAGCATGCCCCAGTCGGCGTAACCTACCTCCGCGCCCAGCCCCAGGAAGCTCAAACCGGCTGCGGTCAGGACGATGAGCCCCACGTCCAGCGAGGTGAAGACCAGGAACGGGTAGATGGTGTTGGGGATGATGTGCCGGTAGATGATGCGCACATCACCGCTACCCGCAGCCTTGGCGGCCTCGACGTAGTCGCGGCCCCGCACGTTCAGGATGTCCCCGCGCAGCAACCGGGCGTAGACCGGCCAGTTGACAATGGCAATGGCGATCATGATGTTGGTGAGGCTCCGCCCCAGCACCGTCACCACCACCACGGCCAGCACCAGCCCGGGAAACGCCAGGAAGATGTCGGTGATCCGCATGATGGCCTCGTCGAGCCGGCCGCCGTAGTAACCGGCCAGGCCACCCAGGATCAACCCGACGATCACCGAAATGATGATGACCATCATGGCCACCCGAAACGCCGTCCGGGCGCCCCAGATGATGCCGTAGTAGAGGTCGTACTGCCCCTCCGTGGTCCCAAACGGATGTCCGGGCCGGGGCGGCCTGGGGTCGGTCCCGAAGCCTTCCTGCGGGATCAGGTACGCGTTGCGCGACGTGTGGGGAGGCGGGGCCAGCACCGGTGCCAGCACTGCCATGGCCACGAAGAACACGATGAGCGAGAACCCCGCCACCGACAGGGGGTTCTTGCGCATTCGCTTGGTGAACTCCGACGGAATCGTCCAGAGTCCCGCCACGGCCAGGACGAAGAGCAGGAACAGCGCCATGTCCAAGGGGGCCTGCAGGAAGCGTGCCCGGATTCTGGGCACCACCAGAGCCATGACCAGGAGCACGGCACCGGCGGCGGCGAGCCCGCGGACCTGCTGGCGATGCTCCTGGATGTTGCGCGTGGCGGCGGCGAGGATGCCCATGGGCGCTATTGCAACCGGATCCGGGGATCGAAGTAGGCGTAGAGGATGTCGGCGGCGAGGTTGCCCAGCACCGTGAGCGCGGCCACGAACATGGCGAACCCGGTCACGCCGGGGATGTCGAGCTGCTGTGCCGCGAAGGCCCCCCAACGACCGATGCCCGGAAAGTTGAAGATCGTCTCGGTGATCACCACCCCGCCCAGCAGGCCCACGAAGGTCAGGCTCGAGAGGGTGATGACCGGAATCAGCGCGTTTCGCCGCGCGTGGACGTCGATGACCACCGGCTCGGCCAGCCCCTTGGACCGGGCCGTGCGGATGTAGTCCTGGTTCAGCACCTCCAGCATCGACGAGCGGGTGATCCGCACCAGCAGCGCGATGGAGACCATGGTGAGGGTCAGCACCGGGCCCATGAGGTGGCGCAAGGCATCCAAGGAGATCCAGAGCTGGCCGTTGAGCAGGCCGTCCACGGTCATCAGCCCGGTGTAGCGCTGGAACTGACCCGAGCGCACGAAGAGGTCTGCCTCCAGCGACAGCCGGCCCGGCGGGAACCAGTTGACGCGCCCGTACAGGATCATGAGGATCAGCAGGCCCCACACGAAGCTCGGCAGGGAACGGAACGATACCGAGAACACCCGCGAGACGTGGTCGATGATCCGGTCGCGGTTCACCGCGGCCGCCGTCCCCAGCCACACGCCGATCAGCATGATGGGCACGAAGGCATAGACGGTCAATTCCAGCGTGGCCGGAAAGAAGGCGCTGATGGCCTCCCGAACCGGCAGCCGGGCCGTCTGCGACCAGCCCAGGTTGCCCCGGAAGACCTCGCGCAGCCAGTTCCAGTACTGGACGTGGACCGGTTGGTCGAGGCCGTACTTGCGGATGATGGCCTCCAGGGCGTTCAACTGGTTGGGGTTGGTGATGAAGGCCGCCGCCCGCATCTCCGGCGCCAGGAACTGCAGCAGCGCAAAGATCAGCAGGGTCACCCCGAAGGCCACGATCGGGAGCAAGATCATCCGGCGCGCGATGTAGGATGCCATGCTCGGCGGATGCCGCCGGGGCCCGGCCTGCGGCCGGGCCCCCGTCTCCTCCTCGGCTACTGCTTGGCCATGGGGTAGGCGTACTCGCCGAAGAACGCCGGGTTGTTGTACCACCCGCGCACCCACGACCGCATGACCGTCAGCTTCACAGGGTAGAGGTACATGGTGGTCACGTCGCTGTAGGCAACTTCCTGGAGCTTGTAGTAGATTGCCCGCCGCTTGGCCGGATCGGTCTCGGTCCGGGCCTGCTCGATGAGCTTGTCCACCTCGGGGTTCTTGTAGCCCTGGGCCGAGGCGTACGTCCCGGTGCTGTGCATGAACGGCGAGACGAAGTTGTCCGCATCCGGGTAGTCGGCCGCCCACCCGATGAGCCACATGGGCAGCTTCTTCTGTCGGTACAGGGACAGATACTGGGCCCAGGTGACGCCCCGGACGTCTACCTTAAACTTGGGATTCAGCGCCTCCAGGTTGGCCTTGAGGATCTGGCCAATGCACTGCCTGGTGGTGTTGCCGCTGTTGAATGCCACCGTAAACTTGAACCCGGTATTCCAGATCTGCCCGCCGCGGGCCTCGCGGAACGCCGCAGCGGCCCTGGACGCATCGGTGGTGTACCACTTACCCTGGGGATTGTACCCGAACATGCCTTTCGGCACCGGACCGTTGCCGATCGTGGCATACCCGCGGAAGCAGTCGCGCACCGCCGTCTGGTAGTCGAACGCCTGGGCCACGCCCCGGCGCACGTTGATGTCGGCGAAGAAGTCGGGCGGCACACCATTCCCGTCCAGGCGGCCGCTGCCCACGTCAGGGTTCCCGCCGCTGGTATCGATGTTGAGGTTCATATAGATGCCCTGGGTCACGAGCTGCGGCAGGTCGGGGAGCACGCGGACGCCGGGCAGGCCCTCGACCTGCGTCTGCTCCGGCCGGTTCACCGAGACGATGTCGGCGTCGCCCTGCTGCAGCATCAGGCGCCGCGGCCCGAAGTCTTCAACCACTCGGTAGATCACGCGCTTGAGGGCGGGAGGCTTGCGCCAGTAGGCGTCGTTGCGCTCAAGGATAGCCTGGCGGGTCTGCCGGTCCCACTGGACGAGTTTGAAGGGGCCGGTGCCGTTGGCCTTGCTGAAGAGCGGGGTGTCCTCGGGCTTCTTGGGGTTGTTGAGCTTGGCCAGGCCGGCCGCCGTTCCGTTCCAGTCGCCCTGGGCAATGGCCCACTTCTTGTTCACCGTCATGGACCACTGGGCCATGATCGAGAGGAACGGCGCGAACGGCTTCTGGAGGGTGATGGAGATGGTATTGCCACTCACCTTGATGGCCTGTTCGGCTTTGGTGAACAGGTCCATCCTCAGGGTGCCCTTGTCGTCGCGGGTGCCCTCCTCCCCCACGATGGGGGCCAGCAGGATCCACGACGGGCCACCGTCCCGATCCATGAACATGAACCGCAGCAGCGAGTACTTCACGTCGTCGGCGGTCATGGGCGTGCCGTCGTGGAACTTGACACCGTCGCGGAGCTTGAACGTGTACGTTCTGCCGTCCTTGGAGATGCCCCCGTTGGCCACGCTGGGCACCTCGGTGGCGAGCATGGGAACGAACTGGCCCGTCGAGCCGCCGTTGAAGAACACCAGGGTCTCATAGACGTGCCACAAGATGATCTCCGAGCTGGCGGTGTCGTACGCATACGCCGGATCCAGGCTCTCCGGATCGCCGAATCGGACCACGGTCAGCGTATCGGGGTTCTTGACCGCCTGCCCGTATGCCACGCCGGTCAACCCAGCCAGGCTCGCGACCAGCGCCAGCACCAGCAGTCTCTTCGTCGCGGTCATGACGTCTGTACCTCCTCTCAGTGACGTGCATCTGTGGACCGCCCCCCAAGCGGGCGCATTCCCTTCCAGCCTGCGGCGCACTCACCACCTCCTTCACGGTGAGACCAGCGGTCCGCTGTATTCCACCTTCATGTCCTCGAACTTCTGTCCCTGCCGCGCCGTCACCGTCACGAGGCGGGTGCGCCGCGCATAGAGGCTGATGCGCACCTCGCTGACGGCGGCATTCTCATGGAGGGCCAGCTGCGCGGCCAGCCGACCCTCGGTCGCCAGATACTCGCGGTTCTCCCCCACCGGCCTGGACGCGTCGTAGTACTTGGACGCCGCCTCCACCCGGGCCACCTTCGTCGCCGGATCATAGTCGGCGCGTCGGACGCTGTCGGTGCCCGAGATGCTGCGCACCGCGCCTGCCACGCGCACGGCCGGATCGGTGGGATCGACCTGGGTGGCCGCCTGCCAGCGGCGGTCAGCGGCCACGACCCCGCCGGCGACCACCAGGACGCCCAGCCCCCACAGGACCCAGGGCAGGAGCGCGCGCCGGGGCGTGCGGCGGCCAGCGGCCCGCACCCGTCCCGACCTACGCATGGGCCCCTCCTGCCGGCGCCATCTCAGCCGGTCCGCAGCCGGGGATCGAGCGCGTCGCGCAACCCGTCCCCGAACAGGTTGAATGCCACCACCGCCGCAATGATGAACACCCCCGGGAAGAGCAGCCAGGGCGACAGGATCAGCGTCGGCAGATTCGACGCGGCGGTGAGCAGGTTGCCCCACGACGAGCACGGCTCGCGCACCCCGAAGCCGAAGAACGACAGCGAGGACTCGCCGAGGATGGCGCCGGGAATGCCCAGGGTGGCCACCACGATCACCAGCGACGAGGTATTGGGAAGAATGTGACGCACGATCACCCGGAAGTCGTCGAGCCCGGCCGCCTTGGCCGCCAGCACATACTCCCGCTCTTTGAGGGACAGCACCATCCCTCGGATGAGCCGGGAGAATCCCGCCCAGCCGATGAACGAGAGGATGAACGTGATCAGGTAGAAACGCGTGTAGCACCCCACGTTGGTGGGCAGCACGGCGCTCAGGGTGAGCAGCAGGTAGAACCCCGGAAAGGCCATGAGCACCTCAGCCACGCGCATCATGACGTTGTCGACGCGGCCCCCGTAGTACCCGGCGATGCCACCGTAGACCATCCCGATCGGGATGGTGATGGCTGAGGCCAGCAGGCCGATCGACATGGACAGGCGGGATCCGTAGAGGATGCGGCTGAACTGATCCCGCCCCGACTGGTCGGTCCCCATCAGGAAGACCCGGGCCGGCTCGTGCACACCGAAGAGGTGCAGCGTGCTGGGGAAGAGCCCGAACAGCCGGTACGGTTCGCCCCGCACGAGGAACCGCAGATAGTGGCGTCGCGACCGGTCCTCGGTGTACCGGCGCAACCCCGGGTCGGCCAGGGTCGTGGCGTAGACGAACGGTCGCAGGCTCACCCCCCGCTCATCCCAGAACCGCGGGAGGACCGGTGGATGATAGAACCGCTCCCGATCCGCGAAGTCCAGTGGGTAGGGTGCCAGGAATTCCGCGAAGGCCACCATGAGATACAGCACGGCCAGCACCGCGCCCCCCAGCAGAGCCATGCGGTGCTTGCGCAACTGACGCCACGCGAGCTGGGCCGGGGTGCGGACCTGAACTGCCGCCGGCACCGCAGAGGACGCACGGCGGGCTGCCTGCCTGCTGACCGCTTCGGCTCCCACGTCACCGCCTCAATCGTACCTGATCCTCGGATCGGCGTAGGCGAGCAGGATATCGGCGATCAGGTTGCCCACCACCAGCATCACCGATCCGATGACCAGGGAGCCCATGACCAAGTAGAGGTCTTTCTGCAAGACGGCCTCGGCGATGAGCTTGCCGAGCCCCGGCCAGTTGATGGTGATCTCGAGGATGGCCGACCCGCCCAGCAACCCGCCGAGCTCGAACCCGAAGATGGTGATCAGGGGGTTGATGGCGTTGCGGACCGCGTGTCTGTTGATGACCGCGGACTCCGCCAGTCCCTTGGACCGGGCCGTGCGCACGTAGTCCTGGCGCAGGACCTCCAGCAGGTTGGCGCGCATCTGGCGCATCAGGCCCGCGACCGAGAAGACGCCGAGCACGAGGACGGGAATCACCATGTGACGGGCCACGTCCAGGACCTTCTGCCACCAGGTGAACTCCTCGAAGTCGATGCTGGTCATCCCGCCGATGGGCAGCCACCCGGTCTTGAAGGCCCAGTACAGCAGGAACAGGCCCGAGAAAAACGTGGGCGTCGAGATGGAGAAGTACGCGCCGAACGACAGCGCGTTGTCCGACCAGGAGTACTGCCGCCGCGCGGCGTGAATGCCCAGGGGCACGGCAATCGCCCACGCCACCACCAAAGCCACCACATTGAGCAGCAGGGTGTTGAGCAGCCGCGACCCGATCAGCCACATGACCGGGACCTGGAATGCGAACGAATAGCCGAAGTCCAGGTGCAGGGCGTTCCACAGCCACCGGAGATACTGGATGTGCACCGGCTGGTCCAGCCCGAAGTTGCGGCGCATCTGGTCCACGGTCTGCTGGCTGACCACAGGATTCAGCCGGATCTCCGACAGGAAGTCCCCCGGAGACAGCCGGATGATGACAAACGACATCAGCGTAATCCCCAGCAGGAGGGGGATCATCTGGAGCAGCCGGCGCACGATGTGTCGCAGCATGGTGTGGCGAGGGACGTCCCGGCTCGTGCTCCGCCGCCTGTCTCAGCGGTACGGCGTCCGGTAGTAGATCGTCTCGATATCGTAGGCCCCCAGCGGCGCCGGGCTGAAGTTCCCCAGGGTGTTGCGAAAGGCGGGCTGGGTGAGCGGCGTCGCGAAGTAGATCATGGGCACGTACTCCGCCACGATCTCCTGGTAGCGGTTGTAGAGCTGGCGGCGCTTGCGCTCGTCCACGGTGGTGGCCGCCTGGTCGAAGAGGCGGTCCAGCTCCGCCTCCCAGTCGGTGGCCGGCTTCTCCTGCTTGGGCCACCACGCGTGCAGCGAGCCGCTGGATTTCCAGACGTTCTGCCCATTGTGAGGATCCAGGGTGCCGGTCAACCCCAGGATCATCGCCTCCCAGTTGTAGGTGCCGACCAGCTTGCCGACCAAGGTGTTGAAGGCCTCCGGCGCTGGCGTCACGCGCATGCCGAGCCGCGCCAGGTCCTGCCGCACCAGGTTCATGATGGCTTCCCGGTCCTTGTTACCGGCGTTGGTGGCGAGCGCGAACTCCACCACGTTGCCAGCCGAGTCTCGCAGCAGGCCGTCTGACCCCTTGGCAAAGCCCGCCTCGCGCAGCAGGGCCTCGGCTCGCGCCAGATCATAGGGGTACTTCCGGACGTTGGGGTTGTAGAAGGCCTTGTTGGCCGGACTCTCGGGTCCGTAGCGGGGCGTGGCGCGGCCGGCATAGACCTGCCTGATGATCGTCTCGCGGTCGATGGCATGGCTGACGGCCTGCCGGAACCTCACGTTCTGGAACCAGGTGAGCTTGGGCGGCCGCACCCCTGCCGGGTTCTGATTGAAGATGAGGAAATCGCCACCGAACGTGGGCGGCCCGTCGAAGATGGTGAAGTTCTCCGCCTGTTGCCTGGCCCGAAACTCGGCGTACTCCCTGGGCAGGGCCGCATAGTAGTCGGTCTCCCTGGCCTGGAACCGCAGCCGCGCGGCGTCCGTGCTCGCCACGATCTCAATGACCACGCGGGCCAGATAGGGCAACCGCTGGCCCCTCCGGTCCACCTTCCAGTACCTGGCGTTGCGGACGAAGAGCACGCGCTGTCCCGGCAGATACGCGTGGAGGACGAACGGCCCCGTGCCCACCAGTTCCCGTGGGTCCGTGTTGATCCCCCAGGTCTTATTGAACTCCGCCCCGCCCTGCCGGAGCGCCGCCTCCAGCTTGTGCTTGGGAACGATGCCGACCCCGATGGTGCGCAGGAACGGACCGAACGGCTGCTCGGTCCGGAACTCTACGGTCGCCGCGTCGATCTTGCGGTAGCCGATGCGCTTGCCGGCAATGGTCAGGACGTCGGGGAGGCTCGACTGGACTCCGGGCGTGAAGGCCGCGTCGAACGTGAAGACGACATCATCGGCCGACAGTGGCCGTCCATCTGTCCATCGAACGCCCTGCCTGAGTTTGAAGCGCCAGGTGCGGCCGTCCTGGCTCACCGTCCACGATTCGGCCAGCGCGGGCTCGACTTCTGCCGTGGACCGGTTGGTCTCGACCAAGCCCTCGAACAGCAGGCCCGTGGGCGAGGAGGTCTCCTGTGAGACGATGGGGTTGAACGTCCGCGGGTCAGAGATCGACGAGACCACGAACGTCCCCCCGTAGCGCCCGGGCTCAGCAGCGTCCGCGACCTTCGGGTTGGGAAGGTCTGGGAGCGAGGGTACCGGAGTCTGTGGCGCTCCCGGCGCGGCCAGGGCCGGCGACACGGCCGCCATCATCGCAACCACCAGTACCGTGGCCCGCCTCATCGACGCTCTCTCCTCCCGCGGCGGCCCGGGGTCGGGGGAGAGCCCGACGTCCCGGTGTCGTCTGCTATACCGGAGTATACTCTGGTGATCACGGCCTTCCAACCGGCAAGACCCCGCCGTTGGTGAGTGTACGGGGGCGAACCCCGGACGGTTCCAGGGGGTCAGTCGGCCCGCTCCAGGGGCGCATAACTTAGGGCGAGCCGCTTGACGGCACCGGCGAAGCGCACGGTCACGATCTCCCCGGCCCCCTCTCCCTCGACGGCTATCACCTCGCCTTCCCCAAACTTCTCATGTCGAACGCGGGCACCCACCTCGAAGTGCCCGATGGGCCTGCGGGGCGGGGCCCCCCGGAGCGGGCCCCCCTCACCGCCCTGGCTGCGGAACCCGGTCGCCTCCCACGGCTCCCTGGTTGGGGCGGTCCTGACCAGCCCGCCGGGAATCTCTCCCAGAAATCGCGAAGGCACCGCCAGGTGGGGGCTCCCGAAGATCGCCCTCGTGCGGGCGTGGCTGAGGAAGAGGTGCCGCTTCGCCCGGGTGAAGCCCACGTAGCAAAGGCGCCGCTCCTCGTCGAGCCCGCCTTCCTCTTCGATCGCGCGCGCGTGCGGAAAGAGGCCTTCCTCCAGACCGATGACGAACACCGCAGGAAACTCCAGCCCCTTGGCGGTATGCAGAGTCATGAACGTGACCCGATCGAGCTCTTCCCGGTAGGTGTCGATGTCGGCCACCAGCGCCAGGTGCTGGAGGAACGCATCCAGGCCCGTCTCTCCCGTGGACTCCTCGACCTCTTGTGCCACCGTGACCAGTTCCCGCAGGTTCTCCAGGCGCTCGAATCCCTCGTCGGTGCCCTCGGCTTCCAGCATGGCCTGATAGCCGGTCACGGCCATGGCCTGCGCGATGACCTGGCTGGCTGGCAGCCGCGCGGCGGCTTCGGTGAGGCCCTCTATGATGGCGACGAATTCGCCCAGGGCCCGAGCGGCGGGCCGCGGAAGATCCTGCAGGGCCTCGGCGCGGCGCATGGCGTCCAGCAGAGAGCATCCCGCGGCCGAGGCATACGCGGCGAGCCGGCCCATGGTGACGTCGCCGATGCCGCGCCGGGGCGTGGCCAGGGCGCGCCGCAGACTGGCGTCGTCGCCCGGGGCGACCACCAGCCGCAGATAGGCCAGCAGGTCCCGGACCTCCTTGCGCTCATAGAACCGCACGCCGCCCACCACCTGGTAGGGCAGTCCTGCCTTGAGGCATTCCTCCTCGAGTAGACGGGACTGGGCGTTGGTGCGGTAGAGCACGGCGATGTCGCGCAGGCGCAGGCCACCGGCGACGAGCGCCCTGACTTGCTCGACCACGAACCGGGCCTCGTCCGCGCCGTCAGTCGCTTCGTAGACGGTCACGGGCGTGCCCTCGTCGTTGCTGGTCCACAGCGCTTTGGGGTGACGGTGCGGATTGTGGGCGATGACCGCCCCGGCGGCGGCCAGGATGGTCTTGGTCGAGCGGTAGTTCTGGGTCAGGGTGATCACGGTGGCGTCGGGATAGTCGCGCTCGAACTCCAGGATGTTGCGGACGTCGGCGCCACGCCAGCGGTAGATGGACTGGTCATCATCGCCCACCACCGTCACGTTCCGGTGCCTGCCCGCCAGGGCGCGCACCAGCAGGTACTGGGCGTGGTTGGTATCCTGGTACTCGTCGACCAGCAGGTGCTCGAACCGCTCCTGGTACTGCCCCAGGATGTCAGGGTGCTCGTCGAAGAGCCGCAGCGTCTCGCACAGCAGATCGTCGAAGTCCAAGGCACCGGCGGCCCGCAGCGCCGCCTGGTAGGCCTGCCACACGCGCACCGCGGCTTCCTCCATGAACGTGGACGCGCGGGCCGCGTACCGCCCCACGTCCAGCGCCTCGTCCTTGGCCCGACCGATCATGGCATGCAGGACCGCCGGCGGATACCGGCGCTCGTCGAGGCGCAGGTCGGCCAGGCAGTCGCGGATCAGGCGGCGCTGGTCGTCCTCGTCATAGATGGTGAAGGAGCGGGGCATCCCGATGCGTTCCCCGTCGGCGCGCAGGATGCGGCTGCAGATGGCATGGAAGGTCCCAATCCAGATCGGCCGGGCCACCGGGCCACCCAGCAGGGCGTCGATGCGCTCGCGCATCTCGCCGGCGGCCTTGTTGGTGAACGTCACGGCCAGGATCCGCCGGGGCGCCACCCCCCGCTCCCGGATCAGGTAGGCCACCCGGTGGGCCAGCACGCGGGTCTTCCCCGACCCCGCACCGGCCAGGATCAGGAGCGGCCCGCCGGGGTGAACCACCGCCTGGCGCTGCTGGGGATTCAGGGAAGAGACCAGGTCCATGGTCTGCCGCGGGAGGCGGATCTTCAGACGTCCGCCGGGCCGAAGCGACGGATTCCCGGAACCCGATCGAAGGCCTCGTCCGCCGACGCCAGGACGGACACCCCCGCCTGGCGCATGTGCATGACCACGAGGGAATCGCCTACCCGCAGCCCGTGCGACTGACGGAACTCTTGACTGGCCGACATGAAGTCGGGCGGCAGCGGCAACACCTCGAGCCCCATGCGCGGGATGGCCATGATCGAAAAGTAGTACTTCGACAGGCGGCGCACGAGGTCGGGCCGTCGTGCCAGTTGCGCGGCCGGACTGGGCCTCGCGGTCATGCCCAGCTCCACGGCCTCCAGCATCATGAGTCTGTGGGCGACTTCGAGCACCTCGAACGGCCCGGTGAGGCCTCGGAGTCCACCCTGCTCGATCCGGGCGAGGAGCGCCGTGCAGTCCGCTGACCGGCCTGCAAAGTGGTAGATGAAGACGTTGGCGTCGACGAAGACCTCGCTCCCTGTGGGAATCTCAGTCAGCGCCATAGAGATCTTCGCGGAGCACGGCCCGGAGCGCCCTGGCCGGGACTTTGTAGGTACCCTTGGTCTCCGACACCGCGGACCGCCGGCTCCGCCCACCCGCCAGGAACCGGCTCAACGCCTCTTCAATCACCTCGTTGGCGCCCCTGCCCTGCCGGCGGGCGACCTCCTTCACCCGCTCGTACAATGCGGCATCGAGCGTCGTCCCCACCTTGCGCTTCACGCCACCACCCCTGAGGCTTGCCACACGGTCCACGCCCAGCGTACGTCGCAAAATAGCTAGATGTCAACCGAAATATCTAGATGACTAGACAATGAAGGCTATTTGCGGCTCGGCGCGCTACTCCCACTCGATGGTCGCCGGCGGCTTGCTGGTGATATCGTAGACCACGCGCGTGACCCCGGGCACCTCGCGCGTGATGCGGCTGGCGATGGACTCCAGCACTGCGTCGGGCAGCCGGGCCCAGTCCGCGGTCATGCCGTCCTCGCTGGTCACCGCACGCACCACAACCACCCGGCCATAGGTCCGGGCGTCGCCCATGACGCCCACGGTGTGCACGGGCAGCAACACGCCGAAGGCCTGCCAGACATCCAGCGTCAACCCGGCCTCGCGGATCTCGTCGAGGATGATCGCGTCGGCCTCCCGCAGCAGGTCCAGCTTCTCGGCAGTGACCTCGCCCAGGACGCGGATGGCCAGGCCGGGGCCTGGAAACGGATGCCGGGCGATCATGCGGTCGGGCAGGCCCAGTTGCCGGGCCACCTCGCGGACCTCGTCCTTGAACAGGTCGCGGAACGGCTCCACCAGCGTGAAGCGCATGCGCTCGGGCAGCCCACCCACGTTGTGGTGGGTCTTGATGCGGGCCGCGGTGCGTGTGCCGCTCTCGATCACGTCTGGATAGAGGGTACCCTGCACCAGGACGTCGATCTGTCCCAGCCGCAGGGCCTCGTCCTCGAAGACGCGGACGAACTCCTCGCCGATGGCCCGGCGCTTCTGCTCGGGGTCAGTCACGCCGGCCAGCCGGGCGAGGAAGCGCTCACGGGCGTTGACGTGGATCAGGGGCACCTGGAACGTGTCCCGAAAGGTGGAGACCACCTGCTCGGGCTCGCCCTTGCGGAGCAACCCGTGGTCGACGAAGATGCACGTCAACTGGTCGCCGATGGCACGATGCACCAGGGCCGCGGCCGTGGCCGAGTCCACGCCGCCGGAGAGGGCACACAGCGCGCGACCGCCGCCCACCTGCTGTCGAATGGCACCGATGCTGCGGTCGATGAACGAGGTCATGGTCCACGTCGGCGCGCACCCGCAGATGTGGTAGAGGAAGTTGCGCAGCACCTCGTTGCCCCACGGCGTGTGGGAAACCTCGGGATGGAACTGCAGCCCGTACAGCCGCCGCGCCCGGTCGGCCATGGCCGCGATCGGCGTGCGATCTGTGTGAGCCAGGGTCACGAAGCCGTGGGGCAACGCGGTGATGGAGTCGCCGTGGCTCATCCAGCAGATCAAGCGCGGCTCGAGGCCGGCAAAGAGGTCGGCGCCGTCGTCCACGAACAGCCGGGTGCGGCCGTACTCGCGCTGGTCTGCGGCAGCCGTCCGGCCACCCGGCAACAGGTGTGCGATCAACTGCATGCCGTAGCAGATCCCCAGCACCGGAATACCCGCGCCCAGCACCGCGGGATCCATCCGCGGTGCGCCGGGTTCGTAGACGCTGGCCGGTCCGCCCGACAGCACGATTCCCTGGGGGCGGTGAGCCAGAATCTGGTCCAGGGGGGTGTCGTACGGAAGGATGATGCTGTACACCCGGCTCTCGCGTATCCGGCGGGCGATGAGCTGGGCATACTGGGCACCGAAGTCCAGGACGACGACCGGTCGGGGCGGCGCGGCAGACTCGACCGCATGATGCGTCTGTGCCTGCGGGAACGCCGTCGTCATCCCACCCGGAGCCCCTCGACCGGGTTACCGGCCCTGCCCCACCCGCTGGCCGAACTGCGCAGCCTTGCCTTCGCTGGCCAGGGTGGGGGCGATCACCACTTCGGCGTCGTGCATCTGGCGGATGGTGGCGGCCCCGCACATGCCCATGGCGGTACGCAGGGCTTCAGCCAGATTCTGCGAGCCGTCGTCGACCGCAGCCGGCCCCAACAGGATCTGCTGCAGCGTCCCCGTCGTGCCCACCCTGATGCGGGTGCCACGCGGCAGGGCCGCATGGGGCGTGGCCATGCCCCAGTGATATCCGCGACCGGGTGCCTCCTCGGCCCGGGCCAGCGCCGAACCCAGCATCACCGCGTCCGCGCCACAGGCGATCGCCTTGGCCACGTCTCCGCCGACCGCGATGCCACCGTCGGCGACCACCGGGACGTAGCGGCCGGTGCGCCGCTCGTAGTCGTCGCGCGCGGCGGCCACGTCGCAGATGGCCGTCGCCTGAGGTACCCCGATCCCGAGCACGCGGCGGCTGGTGCACGCGGCGCCCGGGCCGACTCCGACGAAGACGGCGGCCACGCCCGCCTCCAGCAGGCCCATGGCCGCTTCGTACCCCACGCAGTTGCCCGCCATGATGGGAACGCGCACCCTCGAGGCGAGGTCTCGCAGGGACAGGGCGCGGCCCCGCGTGGAGCGGTGCTCCTCGGTGACGACGGTGGACTGGACGAGCAGCAGATCGGCACCGGCCGCCTCGGCCACGGGCGCCAGGCGCGGCGCGGCCGCGGGCGTCATGGCCACGCAGCAGGTTGCGCCCGTCTCCTTGACAGCCTGCACGCGGGCGGCGACCAGATCGGGCTGGATCGGCGCGCGGTACAGCCGTTGCAGGAGACCGATGACCTCGTCGGGTGCAGCCTCGGCAATGGCGTCGAGCGGCTCGGAGGGGTCCCGGTAGCGCGTCTGCAGGCCCTCCAGGTTCAGCACCGCCAGCCCGCCGAGCGCCGACATGGTGGCCGCGGTGTGCACGTCGACCACACTGTCCATCGCCGACGCCACGAACGGCAACCGGAACGTGTGCCCGGCCACATGCCAGGAGCAGTCCACGTCCTCGGGATCGCGCGTCGAGGCCGCAGGCACCAGGGCGATCTCATCCAGGCTGTAGGTGCGCCTGATACGGCGGCCTACCCCCAGCCACACGGCTGCGCCGTCATCCTCGCTGCCCGCGGCCTCGCGCACCGGTGTCTGCGCCCTCATCAACCCTCACCCCCCCGCGAATTGACTACGGCCCATAGAGTTCTGGTTTGAGGACCGCGATATAGGGCAGGTTGCGGTACCGGCCTGCGTAGTCCAGGCCATACCCGATCACGAACTTGTCGGGGATCTGGAAGCCGCAGAAATCTATGGGGACCTCGCGACGGCGCCGCGGCCGCTTGTCCAGCAGCGCGCACACGCGCAGTGACGCCGGGTAGCGGGCCTTGAGCGTCTCAAGGAGATAGTCCATGGTCAGTCCCGTGTCGATGATGTCGTCCACGACCAGGACGTGCCGGCCCTCGATACTCTCGTTGAGATCCTTGAGGATGCGGACGATCCCGCTGCTCTCGGTGCTGGAGCCGTAGGACTGGGTGGCCATGAAGTCGACCTGGCAGGTGATGGAGAGGGCCCGCAGCAGATCGGCCATAAAGACGAAGGCGCCCGTCAGGATGCCGATCAGCAGCGGTTCCTTGTCCCGGTATTCGAGGCTGATCTCGCGGCCGAGTGCCCGGATTCGGTCCTGCAGGACCGCCTCCGGGATGAGGACCTCTTCGACGTCGTCCACCAGGCCCAACGGAGCGTTCACCTCTGGGGGGTTACGGCCATTATAGGTGGCGCCGTCTAGACCGTCAATCCGAATATTGCCCGATATGCAGCCGCTAATGTTCGGTTTTCGGGGGTCCCTCGCGGCTGCCGGGCTTGACGAGCGGTATCCCGCTCCGGCACTGGGGGCAGCGGTCGGGGCCATAAGTTGGCGCGTCCAGCCGCGCGAGAGCCTGCAAGGGGACGTCGAGCGGCCACCGGCCCGCAGTTCGATCTATGAGGGCCGCAGCGCCAGCGACCACGCCGCCGGCTTGGCGGACGAGCTCGACCACCTCCAGGGTCGTTGTGCCGGTGGTCACCACGTCCTCGACGACCAGCACGCGCTCCCCGGGCGCGATGACAAAGCCCCGGCGTAGAGCCAGCGTGCCCGCAGCGCGCTCGGCGAACAGGGCCCGGACGCCCAGTGCACGAGCCACCTCATGGGCCACGAGCACCGCGCCCAGCGCCGGGCCCACGACGACGCCCGGCCTCGCGTCGCGTACGCGCGCGGCCAGGGCCTCGCCCAGCGCAGCGGCCTCGCGCGGGTACTGCAGGATCAACGCGCACTGGACGTAGAGCGGACTGTGCAGCCCCGAGGTCAGCAGAAAGTGACCGTGCTGAACCGCACCGTAGCGCTGGAACCGCGCCAACCAGTCAACCGACACTGACGTCGCCCCGACCGCCCGGCCGGCTGGCACGCGCAGCGGCCATTTCCGCCGCGATGGCTGCCGCGGCCGCCGCCGGATCGTCCGCCGAGAGGATCGGCCGTCCGACCACCAGATAGTCCGAGCCGGCCAGCACGGCCTGCCGCGGCGTGGCCGTACGTGCCTGATCACCGGGAACTGTGCCCGGGGGTCGAATGGCCGGCGTGAGCACACGAAACGCGCTTCCGAGCTCGGCCTTGAGGCGGGCACACTCGCGCGCCGAGGTGGTCACACCGTGCAGCCCCGCGTCCCGCGCGAGCCGCGCCGCACGCAGCACGCCGCTGGCGACGCGGCCGGGGTCGCTGGTCAGGCGCGTGACGCCGAGGACCATGGTTCCCCCGCCGGCCTGCGCCGCCGCCCGCGCCGCCGCCTCCAGCATGGCCGGCCCGCCCGCGCAGTGCACGGTCACGAGGCGGACGCCAAGCCTGGCGGCTGCAGCCACCCCGCCGGCGACGCTGTAAGGAATGTCGTGGAGCTTCAGGTCGAGGAAGACGCGCCCGCCGGCCGCATGCACCATCTGCACCGCGGCGGGCCCGGCGGCCACGAACAGCGCCGGGCCGATCTTGAACCACGGTGTGATGGGCCGAACCCGCGCCACCATGTCGGAGGCGGCGGCCAGCGTGGGGACGTCCAGTGCCACGATGAGGGCCGGTCCCTCGGGCTCGGGCGCGCCTGACCGGGACACCACTTCGGTCACCGAGCGGTCACCCCTTCGAGGCGGCCGACCAAGTCGCGAACATGTGGGATCCGATGCTTCGCCAGATACGCGCGCAGCCCCTCCGTAATCTGTGAGGCGGCGTCGGGCCGGTCCAGGAGCGCGGACGCGATGCCCACGGCGTGGGCCCCGCACAAGATGAACTCCAGCGCGTCCTCGGCGGTGGTGATGCCGCCCATCCCGATGATCGGAATCCGCACGCGTTGCGCCACCTCCCACACGATGCGCAGCGCCACCGGCTTGATCGCCGGCCCCGACAGCCCGCCGATGCCCGCACCCAGGCGGCCCCGGCGCGTGCGCACGTCCACGGCCAGGGCCTGCAGCGTGTTGATCACCGACAGCCCGTCGGCGCCGGCGCCGGCGGCGGCGGCGGCGACATCCGCGATGTCGGCCACGTTGGGCGAGAGCTTGACGAACAGCGGCAGGCGCGTTGCTGCCCGCACCCGGGCGGTGAGTGCCGCGATGCGGGTGGGCGAGGTCCCAAAGAACAGTCCGTCGTCCACGTTGGGGCACGAGACGTTGACCTCCAACGCGGCCACGCCTTCTTCGCCCGAGAGCAGCTCCGCAACAGTCGCGAATTCCTCGGCCCGATGGCCAGCGACGCTCACGATGATTGGTCGGCCCAGCGTGCGCAGGAACGGCAGGTCGCGGGCGATGAACGCCGCCACGCCCGGGTTGCGCAGACCGACCGCGTTGAGCCATCCACCGGTGACCTGGATCGTGTGCGGCCCGGGGTGGCCCGGGCGCGGCTCCAGCGTGACCGACTTGGTGATGATCCCGCCGAACGCCCGCAAATCCACGACGGCCTGGACCTGGCGGCCGAACTCCAGGGGACCGGGGGCCGCGAGCACGGGTGTGGGAAATGTGATCCCGGCCAGGGTGACGTCCAGGGCTGGCGCCACAGGCAATCCCACGGGCTCAGCCGCCGCCGCGCCGCATGGCCGCGAAGCTCACAGCATCGGTGTACGAGAGGTCTTGGTCACGGTACTGCGCCAGCAGTTCACGCGTCGCGCGCTCCAGTGCCGCGTCCGCGTAGACGACCTCCCGACGCGGGGTGGCCTGGAGGCGGTCGAGCAGAGTCCATGCCGTCTCGAACCCGACCATGCGACGGAGGAACGTATAGCTCTCGGCCACCACGAAATTGGCCACGACGATCCCGCGAAAGCGGCGCAGCACCCCGGGCCACGCCGCCGCTGCCTGGCCGGGGTGGCTGTCGGCGCGGGACAGGAGGGCCACCCACCCCCCGGTGTCCACAAAGATCCTAGCGGCGGCTCTGCCGTCGCCGCTGCGGCGGGACCAGGTAGGCATCGTGATGATCGGCGCCATCTGGCGGCCCCCCCGGTGCGGCCAGCTCGGGCAGCTCCATCAACGGGTCGGCCTGGGGCGGCAGGGCCTCTTCAATAATGCGGTCAGCGCCTTCTCGCAGTAGACGGGCCAGGGAGACATTGCGGCGCCTCGCGATCTCCCGGAGCGCTCGGTCCTGCCGTTCTTCCAGATAGATCTGGAGGGGCTTTCTCTTCATTAATCCTGACTCTACATCAGGAAATAGCACATTGTCGACAGTGCCGGACGTGCCTGACTGTCAGGTGTCTGGGTAGAGGACGATCCCATCGGCGGTCATGCGGGCCAACCGTTCCTGCATCTGCGCGGCCTCGGCTTCCGTGTACAGGTGCGGCTCCACGCCCGGGATCGCCAGCGCCAGCTTGGCGACGCTGAAAGCGTCGTCGCGGGCCGGGCCGCGATAGACGATCAACAGATCCACATCGCTGGCGGCCGTCTGACGGCCCCCGGCCCAGGATCCAAACAAGACCACCCGCACCAGGGAGAGCTGCCGGGCGAGGCCCGGCAGGCGCTCTCGAAGCGCAGCGACCAGACCCTCCCGGGTGTACCTAGGATAGAAGACCCTGACAGAACCCGAGAATCGCTTCGGCATGAGCGATCAGTCGCTCGGCCTCGACGCGCGTGTAGCGGGCGTGCGGGGTCCCCGAGGGGTGCGCGTTTGGATATCGCGTCGGGATGTACGCCTTATCGAGCTCCAGCGCCGGGCCCACCAATGCGTCTGGGACCTTGTGGTGCGTTCTCAGCTCGGCGAGGAGATCGGCGACCGAGTGGCCCCACGCCTCGGCGCCGAGCCGTTGAAAGACGGCCTTGACCGCCTTCTCGGCAGCCTGCTGAGCCGAGAAGCAGGCCCAGTTGTAGAAACCCCGCTCCAGATCGCTGCGCGCGTGCTCCAGGTCGGCGGCGGCCGAGGCGAACCAGTCGCGGCTTCGCTCCATGGGCTGCGGCCCCGCCGTCAGGATCCTGCCCTGCGGACGATACTCCAGCCCTCGCGGGTGAGCTTCACCAGGTCGCCGACCCGCACCTGTTCCCAGAACGCGCGCGGCGCGCCGTACTCGCGCGCGTTGATCACCAGCAGGTACGGCGGCTCCTCGCTCTGCCGGATGCGCTTCTCCTCCACCCATCCGATTACAATGGGCGGCGGGGACGACCCCTCCTCGCCCTCCCGGTCGCACGATGGGATCAGTTGCGCCACCACCAGCAGGATCATCACCGCCAGGACCTTCGTCATTCTGCCAATCCTCCTCGCCAGCGAGAACACGACCCCCCGGGAGGAGCTCCCTCCCGGGGGGTCAGATCAGGAACTGCCGACGGCCTTACCAGCTCGTGGACAGCTCCACCCGGTAGAAGTTGTGCAGGTCGCCGCCGAAGGCCGGGTTGCCGAAGAACGCGTTGTTGGCCTTCGTGTACTGGAAGTAGATGTTGGTGCGCGGCGTGAGCACGTGAGTCAGGCGCAGCCACCACTCGTAGTAGCTGGTGTTGCCGACCAGTTCGGTGCCGCCCTCGTAGTGGATGAAGGCAGACCAGCGCGGCGAGAAGGTCAGGTTCAACCGCGCCAGCCAGCCCCGCATGTTCCACGCGAAGTACTGGCCGAACGAGGTCGACGCGTAGGTGTAGAACGGCGCGAACATACCGGCCGTCATGGGCCCGTAGTTCATGTAGGCGACATCCAGCGTCGGGCTCCACGTCGTGATCCCGGCCAGGCGGGCCAGGTCCAGATTGGCCGCGACGCGCCAGGCGTTCGCCGTCGCCGACGTGAAGGTCGGCCCCGGCAGGTACTCGGTCCGCCAGCTCGCCCACTCGGCCGCGAGCGTCAGGCCCGGGAACAGGGTGCCGCTGACGTCCAGGCCCCAGCCCTTGCCGCCGGTCCAGGTGCCCGGCGCGCCGCCGACCACGCCCTGGTCATAGTAGACGCCGCCCAGCGTCCAACCCGGCAGCAGCGCGCCGGTGGTCAGGCGGACGGTCTTGAAGTCGAAGTAGCCGCTGCTGAAGACGCCCAGCCCCGGGACGCTCGAGAGCGAGCTCTGCCGGAACAGGCCGACCTGGAGGTTGAGGGGCCCAAGCGCCCAGTCGCTGCGCAGGCCGTCAATCGTGCCAGGCGTGCACGCCCAGTTGTAGCCGAACGCGAACCCGTGGGCCCCAGCCGGACAGCCAGCGCTGTTCGGCGGGTCGAACAGCAGCGCGCCGTTGAGCGGGTAGACGTAGCCGAGCGAGTAGTACTGGCGGCCGACCCGCCAGAGCCTCGCGCCCAGGGTGTTGCGGATGTCGAGGTGCATCAGGTCGAACGAGACGTTGTTCCACACGAAGTCGTTGCCGAACCGGGTGTCAGCAGTCGCACCAGTGGTCCCGGCCATGTTGTCGGCCCGGATCCGGATGACCGCGGTCGTGACCGGGTTGACGGCGCCGGTGAAGGTGATCCGGCCCCGCAGCCGGGCGTCAGGCGAGCGCAGCGTGCCGCTACCGCTCACCGACCCCGACGGGTAGAAGTTGTCCCGGTACCGCATGTCGCCGGTGACCTTGGTGTTGTCCAGCCGCGCGCGGATGGCCGCCAGCTCCTCCTCGACCGCGGTGACGCGGACGCCGAGGGCCGCCAGTTCGGCGCGGAACTCCGCCACGAGCCGCTGGATGGTGGCCAGCTTCGCGGTCAGGCGCTTGTCAACCGCGGTCAGCGCCGCGGTTTGCGCGGCCACGGTCTTGTTGAGCGCGGCCTGCCGCACCAGGTCGGGCGGCAGCGGTGGGATCTTGATGGCCTCGATGCGCGCCAGCAACCGCGCGACCACCATGGCCATCTCGTACCGGGTCATCGCCCGGTCGCCCTTGAAGGACCCGTCGGGGTAGCCCTCGATGAGGCCCTTGGCCGCCAGCTCAGCGATCGCGTCGTACGCCCAGTGGTCTGTGGGCACGTCCGCGAACGGCTGTGCCATGGCCGGGGCAACCAGGACGAGTGCCAGGAGTGCTGCGACAATCACAGCAAGCTGCTTCATCGTCGGTTGGTGTCCCCTTTCGTGTTGGGTTGTGGGCCTCGGGGACGCGACGCGGTCGGATCGAGTGTGCGTGTTTCCTCTTCCTTCCGGCGTCCGGCCCTGCGGCCCTTGCGTCCACCGTCCCGTCGCGCGATCCCAGAACCCGCTGCCCTCCTTCCCGGATCAGCACCGTGCGGCCTCTGCGGCCTGGACGGCGAACCACGTCCGTTGCTCGACTCCTCTAAGGGGGCCGGGCGGCACGACCTAGGCCGCCCGAGTGTAGACACAACTGCCGCCCGCCTTCAAGAGTCCGGCAACGGGCGAAGCACCTGCAACCAATAGATTCCCTTCGACGGCCGGGGCCAGACTCCTTCCCGGGCCAGCCGCGGCCCGGACAGGAGTCGCCGCCCGCCCTGAAGAACACACGTGCTCTGTGGCGCCCGCCACAGATCTCGCTTTGCGAAAGGACACGATCAGGTCAATGCGACGATTCCTACGGTCTGTGCTCGTGGCCATCCCCATCATCATTGCCTCGCCGGTGCTCGTCCTGGCGATTCAGGGCGGCATGTTCCTCCCGGTGGGGTTGTTCGTGGCGATCTACTCGCCTTGGACCCCGTTCGTCTGGTTCCCCCAGACCAAGTGGCTCGTGACCCATACGATCTGGATGACCCGCGGTGTGCGCGCCCTCCTGTTCGACGCCGGCTGGGCGATGATCGTCGTGGGGTTCGCCATCTTTCTGGGCTCGTACGTCTATTTCTACTCGATCCGGCGCCGCGTGGGACTGGTCACCAGCGGCCCGTACGCGGTCGTCCGGCACCCGCAGTACCTGGGCATCTTCCTCGGCCTGACCGGGTTCTCGCTGTTGGGCGCAAGGCCCATCGCCGTGATCGCGTGGATCACCGCCGTGTGCACCTACCTGGCGCTGATGATCCACGAAGAGAGCGAGAACGACCGCCGCTTCGGCGAGGCCTACCGGGCCTACCGCGACCGGGTGCCGTTCATCATCCCGTTCCTACCCGCAGCCCTGACCCGGGCCTGGCGTCGGCTCTTCGCCATCCCCAAGCCGGCGCAGTATGCGGTGGTCGCGGTGGTCTACGTGGCGCTGGTGGCGGTGGCCATCTCGATCCTGCGCGATCGGTCCTTCCCCACCTGATCCCCAACAGGGCCCCCAAGATTGGCGAGCTGACCTCAGCGCGCCGGCGGTCGGGAGAGGCCGAAGAGGTAGTCGTCGTTGTTGACCAGGACCTCCACCAGGCCGTCGCCGTCCAGGTCTTCGGCCGTTAACCCCATGTAGGCCAGCCGGCCGCCGAGCGCGTGCTCCCACTTGAGCTGGCCTCGCGCGCCCAGCAGATAGAGCGAGCCGTTGTGGCTGGCGGCGAGGACCTCGAGCTGGCTGTCGCCGCGGTCCAGGTCACCGACCAGGACCGAGCCGCTGATGTGACCGCGGCGCTGGAACTGCCACAGCGTACGCCCGGCCGGGGAGACGGCCTGCACCCAGCCGTTCTGAATCCCGAAGACGATCTCCTTGGTGCCGTCCCGGTCGAGGTCGGCCACGGCCAGACCGTTGTAGGCGGTCACCGGCCCGTTCGTCCGCACCGTCCACCGCAGCCGGCCGTCGGGCGCGATCGAATGTACCGCGCCCTGCTCGTCGGCGGCGTAGATCTCCACGGTCCCGTCGCCGTCCGCGTCGTCGATGGTCACGCCGTAGATCGAGCCGCGGGTCTGGTAGACCCAGCGCCGGCGGCCGTCCCGGTCGAGGGCGTGGATCGAGCCGTCGCCGTGGTTCCCGATGACGATCTCGGGCTTGCCGTCACGGTCGAGGTCGGCGATCGCCGGCGCGTTCATGTCGGCGCTACCACCCATCGCATAGGTCCAGCGCGGTCGGCCCGTGGCCGCGTCCAGGGCGTAAACCGTGCCCTGGGTGTCCGCGGTAATCACCGTGAATGCCCCGCTGCGCTCCAGATCGGCCACGGCCGGGCTCGCGTAGCTGATGTACGCCCTCGCCCCGAACGTCCACACCACCTGCCCCCTGGCGTTGAGCCGGAAGAACGTGGAAGCGCCTCCCGACTGGTAGGGCGCGAAGAAGATCTCGGGCCGCCGGTCGCCGTCCACATCGGTGACAGCCGGCGTCATCAACACAATGCCATTGAGGTGCATGATGGAGAAGTCCCAGCGCCGCCGCCGCCAGGGGCGTTCGAGCGCCACTACCCTGATTCCCTCCCCGTAGACCAGCTCCACCTGCCCGTCGCCGTCGAGATCGGCTGCCGCCGGCGGCGAGACCGACGCGGGCGACCGCGTCGTCTCGAACTCCAGTTGCCACGCGACGTGGGGCGCGGTGAGGCCGCCGGGCTTCGGGGTGAAGTTGGTCCGCTGGAGGTTAGAGCCGCCGAACTGCCACAGGGGCGCGCCGGGTTGCGCGGCGGCGTCTGCGGCGAGCAGCGTCACGACGGCCACCAGCAGCGGAAAGAACCGCTTCATCGAACCTCCTCGCACAGGGGCCAGGAAGCCCCGGGTGGTGCGCGCCGGGCGTCAGCAGGCGCTCACCGCGGCGCAACACCTCCACAGTGTACACGATCCGCCGGCCGCCGCGCCAGCAACTGCGCAGTCAGCGCCGGTGCGGCCTCACGGGTCGCGCCTGAGCGCGGCCTCGGCGAGCAGGATGGCCGCGTAGTCGTCGTAAGGCTCTGGCGGGACCTGGAGGCTGCGCGGGACAAGGCGGCGCCAGCCCCTGGGCGGGTGCTCCGCGAAGTACCGGGCGCGCGCGGCGAGCGTGGTGCCCGATTCCTCCACCAGTCGAATAGGCACCGATGCAGTGCCGCGGATGGCGGCGAGGATCACGGCCGAGTTCGTGCGGTTTCCCACGACGATCTCGGTCACCGCGTAGCGCTCCTGCCAGGTCCTGACGACCTCGGGCAGGGCGTCCGAGGCGACGATGGCGCGGTCCAGAGTGCCCCCAGACGAGCACACGGCGGCCCCGCACTTGTCCGTTCCCGGATCAATCGCCAGCACGATTCGGGCGGCTCGGTCGCACACGGGCGCTCACGGCTCGACGACGAACGTGACCCAGATCAGCACGGTGCTGGCGATGGGCAGCCCGTCGCGGCGCGCCGGGTGGAACCGCCACCTGCGGGCCGCAGCGACTGCCGCCGCATCGAGATCGGATCGGCTGGAGGAGACCGCCACCTGGACGTCGGTCACGGTGCCGTCGGCGCCGACGGCGAGCCTCAACCTCACCCGCGCCTTCACATCCTCGGGGCGGACCCCCGCGGCGAGGCCCGGTGCCTCAACCACGACGTGCCAGGCGAGCGGATGCTGTGGTGGGTCCAGCGCGATCGGCACCGGCGGGGTCAGCACGGGCGCCGCGCGCGGCTCCGTACGGGTGGGCGCGGGCGCCGGAACACCCGGAGCCGTCGTCTGCGGCGGCGCAGACGCGGAGGGCACCGGCGCGGGCTCAGGCCGGGCAGCGGGCTCGACCGCTGCCCCTGGGCCCTCCGGGGGAGCATACCCCTCAGACGAGGGCGGCGCGATGGGCACGGGCCGGGAACCCGGGGCTCCAGGCAGGGCCGGAGGACCCGCCGCTCGATCGGCGGACGCATCGGGGCGGCGCGGCGGCGCAGTTCGTTGCTGCGGGCGCGGCGGTCCAGGCGCGTTCCGCAGCCGCGGCGCAGGCGGCGACGCGACGGGTGGGGCGGGCGGCGGCATCGAATCCTCGGGGGTCCACCCGGACTCGAGTTCTGCCGATGGGGCTGGCGCGGCTGCGCTGGGGCGACCCGTCGGCGAGGGCGGCGGGCGGTGATCGGTCTCGCGCTCGCCCTGCGCGAGCAACACCATCGAGAGCGCGACGCCGACGACCAGCGCGATGACCGCCGCCTGGCCGCGAGGCCTGCGTGGCTTCCGGGGCCCTCCTGGCTGCGCCGCGCTCATCCCTTCTGCTCTACCGACGAAGGTTGAACTCGACGAAGACGCTTCGCCCGGGGGCGGGGTACCCCTGCAGCGGCTCGTAGCGCACATCGAAGAGGTTCTGGATGACCACGCGCAACCCCGCCTCAGCGCTGATCGGCACGTGCGCGACAAGCGATGTGGCCACGTACGCAGGTAGCTTCACGACGTTGGCCGCGTCAGCGAAGCGCTCGCCAAGGGCGACTGCCGCCGCGGTCAGCGAGGCCCCACCACCCCACGTGTGGGTCAGAGCGATGGTGCCCTGCACGCGAGGCCGGTTGGGCAGGTCGAAGCCGGTCGCCGCGTCTCGGGCGCGCATGATCGTGACAGACCCCCGCACGCGCCAGCCCGGCGCCATCGCGCCGTCGGCTTCCAGCGATCCTCCCCAGATCGAGGCGGCACCCACATTCTGCGGCGAGAACACGAAGAAGGCGTCCGGCACCCAGATGATGAGGTCGCGCACGTCGCTCCAGAACGCCGTGGCGCGAAGGGACAGA
Organism: Candidatus Fervidifonticultor quintus; assembly: GCA_031459535.1. Lineage (GTDB taxonomy): Bacteria > Sysuimicrobiota > Sysuimicrobiia > Sysuimicrobiales > Humicultoraceae > Fervidifonticultor_A > Fervidifonticultor_A quintus. Next base: position 27,746 of record JAVKIJ010000028.1, read on the forward strand.
CCCCCCACCACGACCTCGGCGCCGGCGTCTGCCGACCACGCCTGCTCCGGGCGCAGCCCGGGGTTTCCTCTCGCGAATCCATCGAAGGGGTAGTACAGGTCGGCCAGGGCCGGCCCGCGGAAGGTGCGGCCGACGGCGAGGCGCAGGCGCACCTCGGGTCTGAGAAAGTACACCAGGCCGGCGCGCGGGTTAATCTGGAGGCCCCAGATCGAGTGCCAGTCGGCGCGCAGGCCCGTCGAGAGGAGCAACCGCGGTCTGAGGGTGCGGTCGTCCTGCACGTAGGCTGCGACGACGCCGGCCGACCGCTCGCCGACGCTGGCGCTGCTCAACCGCTGCCAGTGCCCGTCCGCTCCCCAGGTCTGCACCAGACCCGGCCCGCGGCGGACCGTGCGTTGCCACTCTACGCTCCAGGTCGAGCCGTCGTGCCGGTCGCTTATGCCGAACGTGGGATCCCGGTAGTCGGTCCCGTCATAGGCCAGCGAGCCGCGAAGCCGGTCGGAGAGCGGCCCGCGGCTGTGCGTGCTCGAGAACGCCACCACGACGCGTCGGTCGTCCTGCCGGGCCAGCGGCGTCGGGAAGAGCACCGACCCGGGAACCCCGCGTGCGGCCAGGGACGCGAACATCGTGGCGTCCCATCTCCGGCCGCCCTGCTCATCTCCCAAGCGCAGAGACAACCAGCCCGCGCGCAGGTCGGAGTTGGCCCGATCGCCCGTCGCGCCCTCGTACCGCAGCGCCACGCGGGGGCCGCCACCTGTGCTGACCGAGAACGCGGCGGCGCCGGCCGACCCTCCGCCGAGCGTCACCGTCGCAGGCCCGCGACGACGCGTGATGACCGAGACCACGCCGCCCAACGCGCCGCTACCATAGATGGCGGAGAACGGCCCGCGCAGGACCTCGATCCGCTCCACCTCGGCCACCGGGATCGTGCTCAGGTCCACCGTGCCGCCCAGCACATTGTTGAGCGGCACCCCGTCCAGCAGCACCAGCACCTGCTCGGCGCTGCTGCCCCGGATGCTGGGCGTGATGAGGCTGCCCGCACCGCCGTACGCGCGGGCGAGGGTTTCAGGAAGATACGCTAGGGCCTCGCCAACGGTCCGGACGCCGAGGCGCTGCAGATCGGCGGCGGTGAGCACCGAGACGCTGGCCGGCGACGCGGCTGCCGGCTGCGGCCGGCGCGCCGGCGAGACCACATCGGGGAGTTCGAACTCCGGGGGCGGTTCCTGGGCCAGCGCCGGGATCGGTGAAGCCGAAGAGCACAACGCGACTGCGAGGATCACGACGAGGAAAAATCGAGAGTGCACCTGCCCACCTCCTCATCCGCGAAGGCGTGTGGCGTCGGCGCAGGCAGGTCTTCTGGCTTCGGATCATCACACCGGCCGGCCTTCCCGGGTCAAACCCAGTGGCTCCGGGGGCCAGTGCTCCCCGTCACAGCGGCGGGACCGCGCCGGTCTCGCCCCGAGGGGCTTCACCGGACTTCCCTATTCTGACGCCCCGGCGGCGTACCGGGACGTCCACCTGCGCCGCGAGTGCATTGCTGATGGAGTTTTCGCCCAGCGACCGAGCCGCTCCTTCCGGACCGGCTACGGCACCAGCAGGAACCGCACCACGAGCGGCATCTCGGTGGTAATGTCGCGGGCGGTCACGACCCGGACGCGCACCTCGCGCCGCCTGGCGGTGATCTCGCTCACCGCCGACCGCTGGAGGTCGATGTCAAGCTGGGCCCTGGGTGGGTCGGTGATGCGGGCAAAGGCCGGGGAGAGCAGCTTGCCCTGCGCGCGGTCGGCAGCCGCGTCGACCAGGCCGAGCAGCTCGCGCGCCACCTGCTCTCTTCCGGCCTGACCGTCCACCACACCTTCTCCCACGACGGTACCCCTGCGATACACCAGCCGACGATCCACCAGCGACACGAAGACCTGCAGCGCCTCGCCACGCAGCGCGTTTTCCAGCGACACGATGCGGACGATGGTCTCCCCGCGGCGCAGCGAGATCAGCCGGGCGACGTTCTCCCAGGTCAGGTTGGGCGGGTACAGCGTCAGCACCGCCCCGCTGACGAGGTCGGGAGCCGCGCCGCCGGCGACGGCCACGTCCACCGCGCGCAGCCGCATCGCGTCCATCCGGGCCAGAATCTGCGGCTGCGGCAGGCGGCCGTCGATGACCTCGCGGAGGACCTCTTGATTGCGCAGAAAGGCGATGTCACCGCCTTTCAACTCCGCCAGCCGGGCCTCGGCGTCGGCGATCTGCTCCCGCAGGTCGTGGAGGCGGAACAACCCCACCCGGGCATCCTGGGAGACCAACAGCACCGAGGCCAGCGAGATGACCGTGATGAGCATCCCAGTGACCACGGTGATCAGGTGGGCGGTGTAGCGGGGCCGCAGCCCGAAGATGGACAGCCGCCGCCTGCCCGTGGCCCGGCCGACGCGATTGCCGATGTAGGCCACAACACCGCTGATGATGATGAGGACCGGAATCAGGATCAGCCCGGATTCCACAGACACCTCTTCAACGCGGCAATGTCGGAGCCCTGGCGCACGATGCGGGCCGATCCGCGCGGTAGACGCGCACGCCGGCGTCTGCAACTAGCTCCACGGCGCCTCCAGGGAGCAGCGGCCGCACCCAGGCGCGTTCGCTGTCCGGGGTCACGACGAACGCGCGGGGCGCGGCGCACAGGGCCTCGATCAAATCATCGCGGCCCTCGACCCAGCGCACGGCGTGGTCGCTGTAGAACCGCAGTGACGCCGCCAGGGGCAGCCGCACGACCGCCACAAGGTCGTCTGGGCGCGCGTGGGCGGCGAGTGCGAGGCCGATGCGCCGGGTGGGACGAAAGGCGTCCATGGCCGGGAGCGTGTGGTGCACCAGAATCGGCAGCGCAAGGACGGGGGTCAGGATCAGAGCGGCGACCATGGCACGGAGGCGCCGGTACAGGAGGAACCCCCACGCCACCAGCGGCCCGCCAGCCAGCACGCCGGCGACGAGCGCCACCGGTCCGGCCAGCGCGCTCGCCTGGTCCGGGTACTTGATACGGCCGTAACTGACCACCGCGAGAGCGAAGAGGATCGAGGGCAGAGGGAGGAGCGCTGCCGCCCAGCGCCCTGGAGACCGCAGGGCCACGGCGGGGTCGTCCAGCAGATCCTGGAGCAGCCGCGCGATGCCGATCGCCAGGACCGGATAGACCGGGAGAATATAGTTAGGCAGCTTGGTCCCGGCGGCCGAGTAGAACGCCACGACGAGACCGCACCACAGCAGGATAACCTGACTGGCCATCTCGTGGCGTCGGCGCAGCAGCCCGACGATCACCAAAGGGACAAAGGCTGTCCACGGCATGGCGCCGAGCACCAGCACCGGCGCGTAGTACCACCACGGGCCGGGTTGATTCTCCACGACCCCGAAGAATCGATTGAACAGGTAGTACCCAACGGCGGTACGCAGGAACGGCAGGCCATAGCGGACCATGCCGACCACATACCACGAGAGCCCCACGGCCGCATAGATCGCGAGACCCGCCCACGGGACCCTGCGCCACGCCTGCCCATCGCGCCGGAGCAGCCACAACCCCACGATCAGCATGGCAGGCAGGGCCAGGCCGATCGGGCCCTTGGTGGCCGTCGCCAGCCCGGCCCAGCCCCACGCCCACAGGTACGCTCGGCGTGACCCGGTGCGGTCTGCCTCGAGGGCCATGTAGAGGGAGAGCATCATAAAGGCCACCAGCGTGGGGTCGAACACCCCCAGGCGCGCCTGTCCCAGCACCTGCAGCGAGGTGGCCGCGACGGCCGCGGCTAGGAGCGCGATGGACGATCCGCGCCCGTAGTAGAGAAAGCGTGCCAGCAGAAAGGTCGCGGCAACCAGCGCGACACCCGAGAGCGCCGACCAGAGCCGCGCCGCGACTTCGGTAAAGCCGATCAGGCGGGCTGTCAGAGCCTGCAGCCAGAAGAACAGCGGCGGGTGGACGAACCAGGGCGCCCCGTCCAGACGCAGCGTCCACGGATCGTCGAACCGCACCTCCCTGGCGATCTGAAAGTAGCGGGGCTCATCCTGATCCCACAGCGCGCCTTCGCCCAGGCCATAGGTGAAGAGCACGAGGGCCCCGAGCACGGCGACGGCCAGCAGCCGCAGGTCGTGCGGTGTCCAGGGCCGCGCCGCATCGGCCGGGCCAGGAGGGTTCACGGGCTGGTCCAGAGCAGCAGGGCGCCGGCGGCCGCCACGCTCAGGTTGGGGAGCCACGCCGCCAGGAACGGCGCCAGCTGGCCGCGCTCGCCCAGGGTGACAGTGACGGACATGATCACATAGTACGCGAGCAACACCAGCACCGTCAGGCCGAGGCCGGTGGACCTGCCGGACCGGTGCGGCCGCAGGCCGAGCGGCACGGCGAGCAGGGCAAAGATCACACTGCTGGTCGGGAGCGCCAGTTTGAGCTGGAGGCTCACCGCGTAGCGGAGCACGTTCTCCCCCGCCTCGCGCAACGTGGCAATCTGGTGGCGGAGCTCGGCGATGGTCATCTCCGCTGGGTCGCGGCGCGGCGCGCCGATCTGCTGAGGCGTGCGCCGCATCGTCACGCGCATCCGCCGGAACTCGGTCTTGACGCCGGCCGATGAGCCCAGCAGGTACAGCGTCCCGTCGTGGAGCACCCAGCCGTCTGGGCCGAAGCGGGCGGACGCCGCCTCGATCAGGCGGGCGGGCCGGCCGCCGAGGAACTGGGTGATGACCACTCGCGACATGGTCCCGTCCCGCATGTCCAGTTCCCGGGCGTAGAACACCGACTCGACCCCGTTGACCGGCTCGCGGAACAGCACGTTGTGCTGGATACGGCGCTCGAGCGAGCGGATGGCCTGGGCAAACACGTCCCGGTAGCGGCTCTCAGACCGCGGCACGACCATCTCACTCGCCGCCAGCGACAGGGCCGTCACCATCAATCCGGCGGCCAGCACCGGCGCGGCGATGCGGCCCAGGCTCCAGCCGCTGGTCCGCATGGCGGTGATCTCGTTGCGGTCGCTCATCCGGCCGATGGCCAGCAGCGTGGCCAGCAGCATCGCCATCGGCATGGCGTACGTCGCCAGGTACGGGACCCGCAGGGCGAGGAGCAGCAGGTTGGTCCGCAGCGGCACCCCGGCTTCCGCGGCCAGCCGCGCCAGGAAGAAGAGATGGTTGATCAGCAGCAGCGTGGTGAAGACCGCAACGCCGAACAGGAAGATGCCGCTGATCTCGCGGAGGATGTACCGGTCAATGAGCCGCATGATGCCTACAGGCGAAACGACTCTCCGAGATAGAACCGCCGGGCGTCCTCGCTGGCCATGATCTCGTCAGCCGTCCCGGCCAGGAGGATGCGACCTTCGTGGATGATCTCGGCCCGGTCGGTGATCGCCAGCGTGTCGCGGACGTTGTGATCGGTGATGACCACGCCCAGCCCGCGGTCGCGCAGCTGTACCACCACCTGCTGGATCTCGGCCACGGACTTGGGGTCCACACCCGTGAACGGTTCGTCCAGCAGGATGAACGACGGCTCCATGGCCAGCACCCGGGCGATCTCCACGCGGCGGCGCTCGCCGCCGGACAGCGTCCCGCCGGCCTGCCGTCGCAGGCCTACCAGCTCGAACTCTTCCAGTAACCCGTCCACGATGGGCCGGCGCCGGTCGCGCGGCACGCCCCGGACCTCCAGGACCGCTTCGATGTTCTGCTGGACCGACAGTCCGCGGAAGACCGACGGCTCCTGGCTCAGGTAGCCGATCCCTCGGCGCGTGCGCTGGTGTACCGGCAGACCGGTGATGGGCTCGTCGTCGAGCCAGATGTCGCCGCCGTCGGGCCGGATCAGGCCCACGATCATATAGAACGTCGTGGTCTTTCCGGCACCGTTGGGGCCCAGCAGCCCCACGATCTCGCCTCGCTCCACCGACAGGTCTACCCCGTCGACCACGGTGCGAGATCCATACCGCTTGTACAGGCCCCTGGCGGCCAGCATCGCCAGACCCTACGGAGGCGTGATGACCAGCCGGGACCCGCCCCGGGCGGTGACGCGGTGGCCATCCAGGTCCATCTCAATGACGTCGGCGGTCACGCGGTCCGGGCCCCGCTCGACGCGCGCGCCGCCGGAGAGTGTCGCCCGGTTGTCCTTCGCCGAGATGTCCGCGCGCGGCGCCTGTCCCACCAGGTCGCCGCGGCGTATGCGGACATCGCCCTCGCCGCGCGCGCGTTCCTCGGCCAGCCACAGGTGGATCGTCCGCGCGGCCATCGTGGCCTCCCGGAAGCGCGCCGTGGGTTCGCCCGTCACGACCGCCAGGCGCTGCCGATCGTCGTAGTCGGCACGGCGACCGGTCACGGTCCACTCTCCCCGCGTCAGTGTGACGCCGCCGGTGGCGACGAACTGCCTGGTCTGCAGCGACCCGGCAACTTCGGGCGCGGCGAGTGTCACGGCCTCGACGCCCCCGGCGCCGCCAACGACCACGTCCCCCTGGGCGCGCAGGTGCTCATCGTCGAGGCGGAACTGCACAGTGGCGGCGCGTAGGCGGAGCTCGGGGTCGGTGACCGTTACCCCGCCGGTTCCCACAATGAGGCGCGCGCGCACATCATAGCGGATCCGCGGTGCCCGCACCTCCGTGCGACCTCGCGTGACCACCACAGGCGCCCCCTCAGCCGCCAGGATGCCCGTGGTCTCGTCGTACTCGATGCGGGAGGCGCCGGACACGTCGATCGGGACCGCCGCCCGCGCCCCCTGGCCATGCGCAGGAGCAAGGGCGCTCAGGCCGAGCACCACGGTCGCCACGAGGCAGGCGACCCAAGCCCCTCGTTCACTCGGCCACAGTGACACGGATGTTTCCATGGAGTCTTGCGTGCTGCAGGGAGGTGTCCGACAGAAGCCGGTCGGCCCGCATGACCATCCCTCCCTGGCGGAGGACGACGTTTCCCGTCGCCTCAATCTGCCGGAGTCCCGGCGTCCACTTCGCGCGTTGGGCCTCGAGGGTCCGCCCACTGACGGCCCGGGCGCGCACTCCGCCCTCAAGCGCGACCGCGCGCGACGCGATGAAGAACGTTCCGCGCGGCGCGCTGAACGTCACCGAGGGTACCCCCGCCTCGAAGAACGTGCCGACGACCGCGGTCAGGGACACCCTGCCCGCGACGCCATCCACGGCCACGGCGTCTGCCCGGAGGTCCCATTGCTGCCGGCCAGAGGCGTCCACCGTGGAGATGGCCGTCCCCTCGACCCTGACCGGTGGAATGCGGGCCGGCGTCGGGGTGGGAGATGGCCGGGCACCCACGCTGGGGCCGGCCTTCGGTGCGCCGCCTCCACGCCGCATCGTCTCCGGAGCCTGTAGCAGTGCCCAGATGACGACCGGCACCGCAACGACGACGAGGAGGAGACCCATCGGCAACCACCGCCTGCCGCTCATCCCGTCGGTGCCTCCTCGCCACCCGTCCC
>JAVKIJ010000029.1:0-34872 GCA_031459535.1 Candidatus Fervidifonticultor quintus
CCTCGGTGAGGCCATGGCGGGATCCAGCATGCGGTCGAAGTTGTACTTGACCGCCTCGGCGCCAAACGGCGTGCCGTCATGGAACACGACGTTGGGCCGGAGTTTGAGGGTGTAGGTCCGGCCGTTGTTGGTGATCGTCCACGATGTGGCCAGCATCGGGACGATTTCCAGGTTCTGATCGGTGTCCACCAGCTTGTCGAACAGGTTCTGGAAGACTTGACGGTCGACGGCGGCACTGGACTGGTGGGGATCCATGTTGGGCGGATCGGCGTTGAGGCCGACCCGCAGCACCCCGCCACGCCGCGCGGTCTGCGCCGAGGCCAGGCCGCCGAGCAGCAGCACCACGACCACTACGCCAACCAGCATGCGCCTCACCTTACCACCTCCCGCAAGGTCGCCACATCGAGTCGCCCTGGGCGTCGTGCGCGCATGGGCGTGTGCTTCATGATTTCTCACACCAATCCTTCCGCTACGGCTCCACCGCCTGTCGGACCGCACGCACGTTCGCCTCGGGGGCGTCGATGGGGATGACACACCCGGCGGTCGCGATGAATTTGGTGCTCCCGGCCATCTGTGCCATGGCGTCCTTCACCTCGGCGACGATCTGCTCGGGAGTGCCCCTCCCGACCGTGTCCATGGCGTCCACGCCGCCGGCCAGCGTGCCCGAGAACTGCCCGCGCGCCTCCTTGAGCGTCGGCGGCGTTCGACGGTCGTGCCAGTTGATGATGTTCACCGGATAATCGGTGAGTTGCTCGAACATGATGCGCTCACCGTGGATGTGGAGCAGGACGATCTCGGCGTGCCGGGCGGCGTCGAGCACCCGCAGGTCGTAGGGTCGTGCGAACTCCTCGTACTCCTCGATGGTCATGTAGCCGGTCGAGGCACACTGCGTGGCGAAGAACAGGCCGTCGGCGCCTGCGGCCAGGCACTCTTCGGCGAACCTGGCCGTGGCCTCGGTGATGATGTCCAGCCCCTCGTGCATCTCGTCCACCGAGTCGCGCAGGTAGCGCAGCAGCGCGGTCTCGCCGGCCAGCGTCCGGGCGATCGACAGGGGGGAGAACACCGTGGCCAGGATGATCTCCGCGGGCAGCATCCTGCGCAGCAGCCGCAGCGCCTTCAGCTCGCGGCCGTGGGCGCCGGTGGTGACGTCGATCCGCCGCAGCTTGGGCCAGTCGGTCTCCTTCTTGATAGGCCGGTCGGTGTAGTGCCGGACTCCCTCGCGGTTGGGCCTGTAGGTGGACTTCAGGCCCCAATCATCGCCGTAGTAGCCGCTGGCCGATGTGACCTTCAGGAAGTCCCAGTCATACGCCCGGAAGAACGCCTCGTGGGCCTGCGCCAGCGTCTCGGCACGCTGGTCCTCCTGCGGGAAATGCCGCCACAGCGCCACCGGCGGCCGGTCCACCGGCTTGCCGTCCAGCGCGGCGTACACCCGCTCTCGCTTCGTCACCTATCACCGCTCCCTTCCCCAACGGATCAGACGGCTGCGTGGGGCGCGCCCTGCCCCGCGATGATCGCCCGCAGCGCGTCCATGGTGATGTTCCCGCCACTGAGGATCAGTCCAACCTTACGATTCGCCAGGCGGTCCCGCAGGCGCAACGCGGCCGCCACCGGCGCAGCCCCCGCCAGTTCCGCCACCTGCCGGGTTGTCTCGAGGAGAATTCGAACGCCTTCCTCCATCTCCTCGTCTGTGACCAGGACCATGTCGTCCAGCCCCGCCCACAGCATCGCCAGGGTCAGGGAGAAGGGCGCCCGGGTCGCCAGGCCCTCGGCCCTGGTCAGGATGGCCTCGGTGGTGACCACCCTTCTCTCGCGCCACGAACGGGCCACGGACGGCGCGCCCTCAGCCCCGACGCCGATGACCCGCACGCGCGGGTTGACCGTCTTGGCCCCGATGATATGGCCGCAGGCGCCCGAGCCGCCACCCACGGGCACCAGAATCAGGTCCAGGTCGGGGACCTCCTCGATCAGCTCCAAGCTGCTGGTGCCCACGCCAGCGATGAGATAGGGCTCATTGCCGGAATGGATGTACCGGTAGCCTTCTTCGACGGCGGTCCGCTCGACCCACTCGCGGGCGTCGTCGAAGTCGCGGCCCACCTCCACGATCTCGGCGCCGAAGTCCCGCATCGCCGCCAGCTTGGCCGGGTTGGCGCCCACCGGAACGGCGATGATGGCCCGCACACCAAAGAGCCGCGCGGCGTACGCGATGGACTGGCCGTGGTTGCCCGTGGACGCCGAGATCACCCCGCGCCGGCGCTCGTCCGGTGACAGGCGCGAGATCAGGTTGATCCCGCCACGTACCTTGAAGGCGCGGGTTGGGTTAGTGTTCTCGCACTTGACGAAGGCCCGGCAGCCCAGGAGCCGGTCCAGCGCCGGCGACGTGATGACCGGGGTCGGCCGCAGGTACGGCGCGATCGCGCGCCGGGCGTCCAGCACATCGACGAACTCGGGCCAGCCGTTGGGATCCATGGTGCCAGCGCCCTCGGGTCTACCGGGCCTTCGTGGGAAAGTCCCGGACTAGGTAGAAGCGGCCCTCCAGGTAGTCGAGGATCGACAGCGCCAGCGGCGGCAGCGACTCCACCTGCTCGCGCTTGACCAAGGCCTTGAGGACGCCGCCGCGGAAGGCAAGTAAGATAACAGGATGGCTGACCACCAGCGTGGTCCGGCCGTAGTACCGGTCGGCGATGGCGCGGATGGCCGCGCCCAGGCGCTGCGCGCCGTCTGCCAGCGACTCGCCGTCGTCGGCAGGCCCCCCTCCGGTGAACAGCTGGTCCAGCCACGCGGCGTAGGCTGCGGCGTCCGTGAGCGGTGCCGCAGGCCGGATCTCGTCGAGCCCGTCCTGCCACACCACGGGCGCCGGCCGCCGGGCCAGCACGGCCTCGACGGTCTCCTGACTGGATCGCTGAGGGCTGGCAGCGATCACATCGAAGTGCGGGAGCGCAGCGACGGCCAGCTCGGCGTCGAGGGTACCCTCAGGCGAGAGCGGGGGATCGCCGTCCTGAGCGTTGGTCCAGTCCAGCGCCCCCCGACAGAGGAGCAGCAGGCGTGTCTGAATGGCACGGGCAGGCATCATGGCCCGCCCTCCAACTCACGCTTCATATGGTGCATGTACGTGACGAACCCCAGGCGCTCCCAGAATGCCACGGCGTCGGCGTTCCGGACGGCCACAGTGAGCTCCACGGTGGTGATGCCGGCGTGACGCATCCATTGCAGCAAGGAATCGACCAGTCGCCGCCCGATGCCGCGCCGCCGGTACGCTGGCCTCGTCACCACATCATGGATGTACCCGCGCCGCCGGCGCTGGAAGAACGCGGGCAGGACCGAGATCCGCCCCACGCCATACCCCACGAGCCTTCCATCTTCAATGGCCACCACGGCCAGGGCGTCGTCGCGGCCGATGAGGCTGCGGATGAAGAAGCGGTACTCCTCCCGCCACCGCTCCGATGGCGCGAACGTCGCGTCGAGTTCCGCATGGTAGACGGCGAGCTCACCCCAGATCGCCACGATCTCGGGAATATCATCGGCCGTGGCGGTCCGGATCAGCATCATGGATGAGGGTTCGGCTGGCCCCTGGCGACTCCTCCGAGCTCCCGCCGGCAGGGTTTCGTCCCCGGGCGCGGTAAACCCGTGGCGATCCCGTCCGAGTCCATAGAATGAAGGGCAAGAGTGTTCCAGGCGGACTCCATGCTGGAGCGTGAGGCGAAATGCAGCAGCCGATAGCCAGGTACCTGCCATCGCCGTCTGATCCCTGGGACAGGGCAAAGGCGGCCCACCTGCTCAACCGCGCCGGGTTCGGCGGCCGGCCGGAGGAGGTGGATCGCGTGGTCCGGATGGGCATGGAGGCCGCGGTGGACGAGTTGATGGACTTCGAGCGAGTCCCCGAGAGCTTCCCGCCGCCGGACTTCTCGAACCTGCGCGGCCTCTGGGATTCATTGGCCAGCCTCGTCCGGGCCGGCGCTCCCGAGCGTCAGCGGTTCGAGGCGCGAGCCCTCGCCCAGCGGGCGGACAACGAGAAGCTGCAACAGTTGCGGGAGTGGTGGGTGGCCCGGATGATCCAGACCCGCCGGCCGCTCCAGGAGAAGATGGTGCTCTTCTGGCACGGTCTGCTGGTCTCGGGCCGGCCCGATGCGCGTCTGACCGAGAACCTCTACAGGCAGAACGAGCTGTTCCGCCGCCACGCGCTCGGCAACTTCAGGGAGCTCATCCTGGCCATCTGCCGCGATCCGGCCATGCTCGAGTATCTGGACAATGAGAGCAATCGGAAGGGCCGGCCCAACGAGAACTTCGCCCGCGAGCTGATGGAACTGTTCACCATGGGCGTGGGCCACTACACCGAGCAGGATGTCAGGGAGGCCGCGCGCGCGTTCACGGGGTGGACGCGGCGGGGCTTCGAGTTCTTCTTCGACGCCCGGGCGCACGACGACGGCCCCAAGACATTGCTGGGCCGGACCGGCAACCTGGACGGCGGCGATGTGGTCGAGATCATCTTCGCCCAGCCGGCGACGGCACGCTACCTGCCCAGGCGGCTGTTCGAGTACCTGGCCTACCCGCGACCCGAGGACGATCTGGTGGAGGGCCTGGCCGCCATCTTCCGCGACAGTCGCTTCGAGGTGGCCCCGCTGCTGCGGGCGATCCTCACGTCCAGGGCGTTCTACTCGCCGAGGGCGATGCGCACCCAGGTCAAGAGCCCGGCACAGCTCGTGGTGGGCACCGCCCGGCTGCTCGGCCTGGAGGGTGTCACGCCAGCGCAACTCTGCCGGGCCATGGATCTGATGGGACAGGCGCTGTTCTACCCGCCCAACGTGGGCGGGTGGCCCGGCGGCGAGTCCTGGATTACCACGGCGACGATGCTGATCCGGTACAATTTCAGCAGCCTGGTGCTGACCGGCGGCATGCCGGGCGTCGCCCGGCGCCCTGCGGTGAGGCCGCCGCTGCCGCCGGAGGTGCTGAGGGCCGCCACCGGCGTGGCCACGGCAGGTGAGGTCATCGATCGGCTGGCCACGCTGCTGAACGTCGCGGCCGCCGACGGGCAGCGCCAGACCGCCTACCTTCGGGCCCTGGGCGCCGCGAGCCCGCAGGCATCCTTCACGCTGGCCAGCGCCGAGTCCGAAGCGAAGCTGCGCAGTGCGCTGCACCTCATGATGTGCAGTCCCGACTTTCAGGTGGCGTAGGAGGCCGACCATGCATCAAGGCATGACCCGACGCGAGTTCCTCCAGAAAGGCCTGACGATTGTGGCCATGGGCGCCACCGCGCCGAGCTTCCTGACGCGGACGGCGCTGGCAGTGGGCAATCCCTTCGACATCGCCCAGGTGAGCAGCCGGCCCGGCGTCCCGGACGACAACATCCTGGTTGTGGTGCAGATGGGCGGTGGAAACGACGGATTGAACACCGTCGTGCCCTTCGCAGACGACGCCTACTACCGCGCACGGCCCCGTCTGGCCGTGCCGCGCGACAAGGTGATCCGGATCACCGGCGAGCTGGGCCTGCACCCCAGGCTGGCCAAACTCGGCGAGCTGCTCGACCGGGGCGCGGTGGCCATCATCCAGGGGGTGGGCTACCCCAACCCCAACCGGTCGCACTTCAGGTCCATGGAGATCTGGCACACCGCCGATCCCGAGGGCCGTGCCCTGCGCGTGGGCTGGATCGGCCGGTACTTCGACAGCAAGTGCCCCGTCTGCGCGCAGCCCACCGTCGGCGTCAACATCGGCGCGACCATGCCGCTGGCCATGCGGTCCGCGGCGGGTCAGGGCGTCACCCTCGAGGACCCCGACGCGTTCCAGTGGATGCCCACCCTCGACGGCATCGGCGCGCGGGAGGAGATGGAGATCTTCAGGATGCTCCACGCGCCGGCGCCGAACGAGCCGGGCACCGTGGACTTCCTGCGGCACACGGCGATGAATGCGGTGCTCGCCTCCGAACGCGTGCGTGACGCCATGCGGAAGTACAAGGGGAGCATCGACTATCCCAACAACCGGTTCGCCTCCAGCCTGCGGCTCATCGCGCAGATGATCGCCGGGGGGCTGCCCACCAAGGTCTACTACGCCAACATGACCGGGTTCGACACCCATGCGTCACAGCAGGGGGCCCACGACGTCCTGCTGGAGCAGTTTGCCACAGGCTTGGCGGCGTTCTTCCGCGATCTCGACGCGCAGGGGAACACCGATCGCGTGCTGGTGATGGCGTTCTCGGAGTTCGGCCGGCGCGTGGCCGAGAATGGCAGCGCGGGTACCGACCACGGGACCGCGGCGCCCATGTTCTTCTTCGGCAAGCGGATCAAGCCAGGGCTCCACGGTCGCCACCCGAGCCTCATCGATCTGCAGGACGGCGACCTCAAGCACCACGTGGACTTCAGGGCGGTCTACGCCACGGTGCTCGAGGGATGGCTGGGCGCCGATGCGGCCGGGATCCTGGGCGCCGACTTCGGGCGGGTACCCTTCCTCTCGTGAAGCTGTCGGATGTTGCCGGGTTCGCCCTCGACGTGGCCCGCGAGGCCTCCGACCTCGTCATGCGCATCCTGCCCGAGCCATGGGACGTCAAGCGGGCGCGGCTCAAGGGCCCGGGCGATCTGGTGACGCGCGCGGATTGCGAGGCGGAACGGCTGATCACCTCGCGCATCCGCCGGCGGTTCGCAGACCACGGCATCGTCGGCGAAGAGGGCACCGAGGTGCCCGGTCGTCTCCGAGCGAGCGGGGGACCCCGATGGCTCGTGGACCCGGTGGACGGCACGTCGAACTTCGCGCACGGGCTGCCGTGGTTTGCCATCTCGATTGCTTTCGAAGACCGTGGGGACCTGCAGTGCGGCGTGGTGGCCGTGCCGCCGCTGGCCGAGTACTTCGTTGCCGAGCGCGGCAACGGGGCTCACCTGCTCGGCGCCGGCGGGCAGCAGCGGCTCGCCGTCTCGCGCACCGACCATCTGACCGAGGCCATGGTCGCCTCGGGTCTGCCCGGTCTCGCGGATCGGGACCGCCAGGTCGCAACGTTCGCCCCGATGATGAGGCGGACCCTCAAAGTCCGCCTCATGGGCGCCGCGGCCATCCACCTGGCCTACGTGGCCGCTGGCCGTCTCGACGGGTTCTGGGAGGCCTCGCTCAAGCCGTGGGACATCGCGGCAGGCGTGCTCCTGGTCGAAGAGGCGGGTGGCAGGGTGACCGACTGGGCCGGTCACCCGCTGCAGTTCCGGGGCGACGACGTCCTGGCCACCAACGGGGCCGTCCACGCCGCGATGGCCGAGGTCCTGGCTAGCGATTCTGAGGGGTTTTCTCGCTAACCGCGACGGGCCGCGGTGCGAGCATCGTGCGGCCAGCCAGGACGAGCTGCCAGAGGCCCACCAGCGACAGGACCCCATAGAGCACGCCGTACGTGGCCGTACGCAGAGGGTCTGGTTCGACGAGTATCCCGGCGAATGCTCCCCGATCCTCCAGCGCGACCAGCGACGCGTGTATGGCGGCGGCCACGGGGAGCGAAACAAGCAGCACGGCCCACAGCCGGCCCGGCGCGCCCGGGGGGACCACCACCCATGAGGGCGCCATGACATCGAGGTCAATCCCGCCAAGCGAGCGGCGCAGGTTCAGGAGGCGTCGCAGCCGGAACAAGGCGGTCAGCGCCAGGCCGCCCGCGACGAGCGGGTACAACCGTAGCCATCCCTCCAGACCCGTTGGGAACCATGAGAGGCGCGCGTCGAGCGCGGTCATGCGTTCCTGCAGTTCGCGCCGGCGCTCTCCGAGCAGCGCCACCCGTCTCCGGGCCGCTCCCTCGCGGCCTTTGGCAGCACTGATTGCCGCAGCCAGGCGTGCCTCGGCCACGCGCAAGGCCCCCCAGATGCCCTGCGCCCACTCTTCGCCGCGCGGTGAGGCCGCCGCAAACGTGGCGTCGGACCGCGCCAGGCGCACCCAGAACGCGGCATCGGCGGCGAGCGCCTCGAGCAGGATCTGGTTCAAAGCGAGAACCCTGCGGCCCACCTCAGCCTCCACCAACTGCGCAGCTTCCGCCACCTCGGGCGAAGGGTTCCGGACCGCCCGCAGCGGCTCGAGAACCGCATCCACGGCACCGCTCAGCGCGTCGGTCTGTTGACCGATCTGCCGGCGGATGGCGTCATCTATGGCGTCGCGCTTGTCGGCGGCGTTGCGTTCGCCGGGAGCGAGCGCGGCGATGGCGCGGTAGAGTTCGGCGGGCGCCGCCTCGACCGCGGCCCGCAGCCGCTCCAGGGCTTCCCTCGCCGACTGGGCAGCGCGTCCCGACTCGGCGGCGTCAGTCGCCGCAGCCGTGCCCGCGACCATCGCCGCGTCCAGGGCCGGAGCTGTCCACCGCAGCTCGATGTAGGGCAGCAATACGAAGAGGTGGACGGCTGCGGTGAGGATCAGCACGGTGCCGAAGAACACGTGGAAGGCTCTCACCTCTGCGGCGTAGGCGCTGATGCTCCGGGCACGATCGGAGATGTCGGGCACGGCGTCCCTCCGGAGTCGCGAGGATCCCCGGCGTACTTGTTGGACGCGAAAGGCAGGGAGGCCTTCCCCTTTGTCCCGAGGCACCGATAGACGACAGTGTTGACACGAACCCCCAGATGCTCCTAACGTAAGTCCAGACCGACGCGTCGGTCTAAGAGGTGGCTTGTTGAGACGACGGGTTGCGCTCGAGTCGCCGACCAGGGAGCGGTTGCTCCAGGCCGCCATGGACGTGTTCGCGCAGAAGGGCTATCACGGGGCGATTGTGGACGACATCGTCGCGGCATCGGAGACGTCGAAAGGCGCATTCTACCATTACTTCGCGAGCAAGCAGGCCATTTTCCTGAGCCTGCTCGACCGTCTCGTGGCGCTGGTGGAGACCGGTGTGGAGACCGCGATTGCCGCCGAGGAGGGCGCGCTCGCCAAGGTGGAGGCGGCACTGCGCGTGGTCCTGGAGGTCGCCTCCGGGCACCGTGACCTGGCGCGCATCCTCCTTATCGAAGCGGCGGCGCTGGGGCCCGAGTTCGAGCAGAGCCGCCTGGGGATCCACCGTCGGTTTGCCGCACTGATCCGCCGGCATCTGGACCGCGCGGTCGCCGACGGCGCGATCCCGCCTCAAGATACGGACGCCGCCGCCGCGGCCTGGATCGGCGCGATCAACGAAGTCGTCACCCAACGGCTCGCCGCCGGTGGTGACCTGATGGCGGTGCTGCCCCCGCTTCGATCGCTGCTGCTGCGCAGCATCGGCGCGAGAGTGAGCCCATGACAGGTCAGCACTGATGGTTGCCAGGTCGCCTGCCGCCAGGCATGCGGTGCAGGTTCACGGGCTCGGGGGCCTCGGGGCACGCCTTGCTGCCGCGGTCCGCGCAGCCCGCGCCAGGGCGGACGCCGCCGGCCAGCCCGTCCTCGCGTGGACCGCGGCACGCATCGAGCCCATTGACCCCGTCGCCCTGTTCAGGTGGGCGCACGCCGGCGGGCACAATCCAATCCTCTGGGCGCAGCCGGCCGACGGCCGCAGCCTGGTTGGCCTTGAGCCGGCGTGGCGATTCTCGGCCAGCGGACCCCAGCGGTTCGCCCTTGCCCGGGAGGCCTGGAGGGCCCTGGTGAGCACCGTCGAGCCTGCGGCGGTTGACCACGCCGCAACCGAATGGGGCGGCGCACCGGTGGTAATGGGCGGGTTCGCGTTCGACGCCGACGGACCGGTGGGGCCGCAGTGGGAGGGGTTCGAGGCAGCGGAACTGGTGCTGCCGCGCGTGCTCGCGGCGACGTCAGAGGCCGGGCAGTATGTGCTCGCCTCGTGCGTCGTGCGGCCCGGCGACCCGGGCGAGGAAGATGCAGGGGACGCGCTGGCGACCATGGCGCTGGTGGACGACCTGCTGCGCGCAGAACTCGCTTGCGGCGGACAGGTCGGCGCGGCGACCGCGCCGGAGGGCGAGACCGCCGCCGCACGTGCGGCCGCGTGCGAAGAGCTGACGCCGGCCCAGACATGGAAGGCCCTGGCCAGAGACGCCGCGGAGGCGGTGCGGCGAGGGGAGCTCGCGAAAGTGGTGGTCGCGCGAGCGGTGGCGGTGCGCGGCGTCCGATTCGATGCCGCCCCCATCCTGCGTCGGCTCTGGGCCGACTATCCGACCTGCACGCTCTTTGCCGTCGCGCGCGGCGGGCGATGCTTCCTGGGTGCCACACCCGAGCGGCTCGCCGCGGTGCGGGGGCGCGCGGTCCGAGCCATGGGCCTGGCGGGCTCCGCGCCGCGTGGGGCTTCAGAAGAGGAAGACAGGCGCCTCGGTGATGCGTTGCTGGCCAGCACCAAGGACCGCATCGAGCACACCCTGGTTGTGGACGTGGTGCGCGAGGCGCTGGCGCACGACTGCACATCGGTCTGGAGCGCGCCCAGCCCGTCCCTGCTCAAAGTCTCCAATGTCCAGCACCTGCACACGCCGATTGTCGCCACGCCGCGCGACGGCGCCACGCTGCTGGACCTGGTGGGGCGGTTGCACCCGACGCCCGCCGTTGGCGGGGTGCCCCGGGACGCCGCGCTGGCGTGGCTGCGGCGGCACGAGGGCCTCGATCGCGGATGGTACGCAGGCACCGTCGGATGGATCGACGGCCGGGGTGACGGTGAGTTCGCGGTCGCCATTCGCTGTGCGCTGCTCGGCGGGCGGGAGGCCGTGCTCTTCAGCGGATGTGGTATTGTCGCCGACTCCGACCCCGAGGCGGAGTACGCCGAGTCTCGGTTGAAGCTCCGGCCGATGCTGTCGGCCCTGGGTGCCAACGGGACGGCCTGAGGCAGGGCGGGCTGCCATGATGCCCGAGAACGCCACGTACGCGTATGTCGGCGCCCTGGTGGACGAACTGGTGCGCCTGGGTGTCGAGCACCTGTGCCTGTGTCCCGGGTCGCGGTCGACGCCGGTGGCGTTGAGCGCCGCGCGCCATCCCGGCATGCGGATCTGGACGCTGATTGACGAACGGTCCGCGGCGTTCTTTGCCCTGGGGATGGCCCGCGGGCTGCGTGGCCCCGTGGCGCTGCTGTCAACCTCGGGTACGGCGGCGGCCAACTTCCTGCCGGCGGTCGTCGAGGCGCGCTACAGCCGCGTCCCGCTCATCGTGCTGACCGCCGACCGGCCCCACGAACTGCGGGAGAGCGGTGCGTCTCAAGCCATTGACCAGGTCCGTCTGTACGGGACGCACGTTAAGTGGTTCCTCGACCTGGCGCTGCCTGAGGCGTCGGATGGGGCGCTGCGGTATGTCCGCACCGTCACCGGACAGGCCGTGGCCATCGCCGCGGACGCGCCCTCCGGGCCGGTGCACCTCAACGTCCCGCTGCGCGAACCGCTGGTGCCGATCGCTGAGGCGGGTGGACTGCCGCCGGATCGCCGGTCCGGCCCGGCCTGGGAGGGGCGCGAGGCCGGCAGGCCGTACGCGGCCTGGTCCTCTGGGCTCCGTGCGCTGCAGCCCGATCTGATCAAGGAGCTGGCCGCGCTGCTTGGGGCACGGCCGCGGGGCGTGATCGTCTGCGGTCCGAGCGACGATCCCGTGCTCCCCGGCGCGGTCTCGAGACTGGCCGCAGCGCTCGGTTATCCCGTGCTCGCCGATCCGCTCTCGCAAGTTCGCTGCGGGCCCCACGACCGGCATTTCGTCATTGACGCCTATGATCCCGTGTTGCGCTCGCCGGGGGTGGCCGCGCGGCTGGCGCCGCAGGCGGTCGTCCGCTTCGGCGGGGTGCCAGCGTCAAAGCCCCTGTTGCAGTACCTAGAAATGCACGATGCCGCGCACCAGGTGGTGATTGACGCCGGTGGCGGCTGGCACGATCCCATGCGGCTGGCAGCCCGGTTCGTTCACGCCGACCCATCGCTGCTCTGCCAGGCGCTGGCCGCCGCGCTGCCGACCACCGCACCCGGCAATGCTGCCTGGGCCGAGACCTGGCGCCGGCTGTCGGGCCTGGCGCGTGGAGTCCTGCAGGAGTGCCTCGAGCACGTGGCAGAGCCGTTCGAGGGCCGTGTGTTCTCCGAACTGGCGACGCTGTTGCCCGAGGGCGCCGTGCTGTACGTGGGCAATAGCATGCCGGTCCGAGACCTCGACTCATTCTTCCCGGGCTCACCGCGTGCGATCCGCGTCCTGGGCAACCGCGGTGCCAGCGGGATCGACGGGCTGGTCTCGAGCGCGCTGGGCGTGGCGGCCAGCGGCACCAGCCCCGTGGTGCTCGTGGTGGGCGACCTGGCGTTCTACCACGACATGAACGGCCTGCTGGCCGCGAAGCTGCACCGCCTGCGGGCGACGATCGTGCTGATCAACAACGACGGCGGCGGCATCTTCTCGTTCCTGCCGCAGGCCGACTACCCCGAGCACTTCGAGGCGCTGTTTGGAACCCCGCACGGCCTAGAGTTTCGCTGGGCGGCGGAACTGTACGGCGCGGCGTTCGCGCGGGCGGACACGTGGGAGACGTTTCGCGCGCAGGTCCGTCAGGCGCTGGGGGCCGGAGGTCTGTCCATCGTGGAAGTGCGCACGAGGCGCGATCGCAACGTCATCCTCCACCAGGAGATGTGGGCCGCGGTAGACGCAGCGATTCGCGGTGCCCTGTCCGCCCCGGCCGTGCGGGGGACTGACTGATGGCGCGGTTTACCATTGACGGCGCGGCGATCAACGTGGAGACGGCCGGCGGCGGCCCGGCGCTGGTCCTGCTCCACGGGTTTGCGGGCAGCGCCGCGGGTTGGGCCGCGCACGCCGACGTATTCGCGCAGCGGTATCTGACCGTCGCCATTGACTTGGTGGGCCATGGGCTCTCGGATGCGCCAGCCGATCCCCGGCGGTACGGCATCGCCCACTGCGTGGAGGACACGCTCGGCGTGCTGGACCGCCTCCGGATCCGCCGGGCGGCTGTGCTCGGCTACTCGATGGGAGGCCGGGCCGCGCTGGCCCTGGCCATCGCCGCGCCCGAGCGGGTCGGTGCGCTGATCCTCGAGAGCACGTCGCCGGGACTGCGCGACCCCGAGGTGCGCCTGGCGCGCGCGTCGGCCGACGCCCTGCTGGCCGACGCCATCGAACGGGACGGCATTCGGGCGTTCGTGGACGAGTGGGAGCGACTGCCGCTCTTCGACAGCCAGGCCGAGCTGCCAGAGCCTGCACGGCAGGCGCTGCGCGCTCAGCGCCTGCGCAACAGCCCGGTCGGTCTGGCCAACAGCCTCCGGGGGTTCGGGCAGGGCGTCATGATGCCCATGCACGACTTCCTCTCGCAGATCCACGCGCCAACCTTGATTGTGACCGGCGCGCTGGACCCCCGGTACTGCCAAGCGGGCCGCGAGATGGCCGAGCGCATCCCCGGCAGCCGTCTCGAGATCGTCGCCGGCGCGGGACATACCGTCCATCTTGAACAGCCGGAGCGCTTCCAGCAACTGGTCCTTGACTTCCTGGCCGGGGTGCGTCCCTGAACCATTCAGGCCAACGCCGAGGTGACACGGAGATGCGGGTGATGTGGAAGAAGGCGGGAGACTACACCGACATCCTCTACGAGCACGGCGAGGGCGACGCGGCGGGCATCGCCAAGATCACCATCAACCGGCCCCACGTGCGCAACGCCTTTCGGCCCGAGACGGTGATGGAACTGGTGGACGCATTCACCCGCGCCCGCGACGACGGGAGCGTCGGCGTGATCCTGCTGACCGGTGCCGGGACCGAGGCGTTCTGCTCGGGGGGCGACCAGCGGGTGCGCGGGACCGGCGGCTATGTGGGGGGTGACCGGGTGTCGAGGCTCAACGTGCTGGACCTGCAGCGTCTGATCCGGATCATCCCCAAGCCGGTCATCGCCATGGTGGCCGGCTATGCCATCGGCGGCGGCAACGTGCTGGCCACGGTCTGCGACCTCACCGTGGCGGCGGACAACGCCGTCTTCGGGCAGACCGGCCCCCGGGTCGGCAGCTTCGATGCAGGCTACGGCTCCGCGTACCTGGCGCGCATCGTGGGGCACAAGAAGGCCCGGGAGATCTGGTACCTGTGCCGCCAGTACACCGCCCAGCAGGCCCTGGAGATGGGACTGGTCAACGTGGTGGTACCGCTGGACCAATTGGAGGCCGAGGCGGTGCAGTGGGCGCGCGAGATTCTGGACAAGAGCCCGTTGGCGATCCGTTTGCTGAAAGCGGCGTTCAATGCTGACACCGATGGCCTGGCCGGCCTGCAGCAGCTCGGTGGCGATGCCACGCTGCTGTACTACCTGAGCGATGAGGCCAAGGAAGGCCGCGATGCTTTCCTCGAGAAGCGGAAACCCGACTTCGGCAAGTTCCCCCGCTACCCGTAGTGGGTCGTGGAAGGCGTGGGTGCTGGCCGCCCGCGTTCCCACGCTTACAGCCTCGATCTCGCCGGTGCTGGTGGGGACGGCCGCCGCCGCCGGTGACGGCGTCTTTCACCCCCTTCCCGCCCTGGCCGCCCTCGTGGGCGCGGTGGCCATTCAGGTGGGCACCAACTACCACAACGACGCGCTGGACTTCCTGCACGGCGCCGATTCCACCCAGCGCCGCGGACCGACCCGCGTGACCGCCGCGGGCTTGCTGCCGGCTCGATGGGTCCTGCTGGGATCGTACGCGAGCTTCGGCCTGGCCGCACTCGCCGGTCTGTATCTGGTCGCGCTCCGTGGCTGGCCAGTCCTGGTCGCGGGGCTCCTCTCGATCAGCGCGGCGGTCGCCTATACGGCGAGCCCGCTTCGCCTGGGCTACCGGGGCCTGGGCGATCTGCTCGTTTTCATCTTCTTCGGCGTGGTGGCCGTGGTTGGCAGTGACTACGTGCAGACCGGTGCGGTGCGCGCACCCGCGGCCCTGGCGTCGGTGCCCGTGGGCCTGCTGACCACCGCGATTCTCGTCGCCAACAACCTACGCGACATTGAGACGGATCGCGCCGCCGGCAAGCGAACCCTGGCGGTGCGGGTGGGCGTTGCGGGGACGCGGGTCGAGTACGCGCTGTGCGTGGCCGTGGCGTTTGCGGTCCCGGGGCTCATGCGAGCGGCCGGTGCGGTCGGCGCGTGGTTCTGGCTGCCCTGGCTGGCGGCGCCGCTGGCCGCACTCCTGGTGTACGCGGTGTTCGTGCGCCACGACAGCCCCTCGCAGATCTGGGTGCTCAAGCGCACGGCCGGGCTGCTGCTGATCTTCAGCGTGTTGCTGGCGCTGGCGCTGGCACGCGGACGGGGATGAGCGGATCGCGCGGCGCCCGCCCGCCGTCGTGGATTCCAGACTGGTTGCGCCATCGGGCGACCGTCCATCCCGAACGACTGGCGCTGGTGGCGGTCGGAGAGCGCCTAAGCTTCGCCGACCTCGACCGTCGCGCCGACCGGGCGGCCCGGCGCCTGGCCGCCTCCGGGGTGGGAGCCGGCGTGCGCGTGGCGGTGCTGGCGCGGGCCGGTGCGGCCTTCGCCGTGCTGGCCCACGCCCTGCCGCGGATTGGCGCCGTGATGGTGCCGCTGAACGTGCGGCTCGCGCCGCCGGAGATCACCTGGCAAGTCACCGATTCACGGGCGGCATTCCTCCTCTACGAGGACGGCCTGGCAGACCTAGCCCGCACCGCATGCGGGGATCTGCCGGGCCTGACGTGCGTCCCTATTGCCACCATGGATTCCCACACAGTCGGGGACACGCCCGTGCCTGCCGCACAGGCGGAAGTGACGGGGCCGGTGCCCGGGCCGCTGCGCGACTGGATCGACCTCGCGGGGCTGCAGGGCATCATCTACACGTCGGCGACCTCGGGCCGGCCGAAGGGAGTGATGCTCTCCTTCGGCAACCACTGGTGGAGCGCGATCGGTACGGGGCTGCACCTGGGGCTCTCGCGCCACGACCGGTGGCTGGCGGTGCTACCGCTGTTTCACGTCGGCGGGCTGGCGATCCTGTGGCGCTGCGTCATCTATGGCATCCCCGCCATCGTGCACGAGGCGTTCGATCCGGCAGCCGTCAACCAGGCGATTGACGCCGAGGGCGTCACGCTGATCTCGGTGGTCAGCACCATGCTCGAGCGCATGCTCGACGAACGGGGCGGCAGGCCCTATCCGCCCACCCTGCGTTGCGTGCTGCTGGGCGGCGGACCCGCCCCAGGGCCCCTTGTGGAGCGGTGTCTGCGGCTGGGCGTGCCCGTAGCGCCGACCTACGGCCTGACCGAGGCGGCCTCCCAGGTGGCGACGATGCTTCCCGGCGAAGTGGCGGCGCGGCCGGGGGCCGCAGGCAAGCCGCTACCTCCCGCTGAGATCCGCATTGAGGATGAGGAGATCCTCGTGCGGGGACCGACCGTGATGCTGGGCTACGCCGGCCGTCCCGAAGAGACGGCCAGGACTCTGCGCGGCGGATGGCTGCACACCGGCGACCTTGGCCACCAGGATGCCGACGGCTACCTCTATGTGCATGAGCGGCGCGATGACCTGATCATCACCGGCGGCGAGAATGTCTATCCCGCGGAGGTGGAGGCGGTGCTCCTGGCCCACCCTGGGGTCGAGGACGCCGGGGCGGTGGGCGTTCCGGACCAGCAGTGGGGCCAGGTCGTGGCCGTGGCGGTCAAGTGCCGGCCGGGCGCACGCCTCACCGCAGGCGAGGTGCGGGCCTTCTGCCGCACGCGGCTGGCAGGCTACAAGACCCCGAAGCACGTGTGGTTCGTCGACAACCTGCCGCGCTCACCGGCCGGCAAGCTGATCCGCAGGCTCTTGAGGGAGCAGGCTCCTGCGAGCGTGGAGCCTGAGGCGTGGTGAGCGGACGGACCGGGAACGGCGGCGGGGAGCTTGGCGGGCCGCCCGCCGAGCGGCGGCGGTGGGTGCGCGACGCCTTTCACAGCATCGCGGACCGCTACGACCTGCTCAACACTCTGCTCAGCGGTGGGATCCACATCCTGTGGAAGCGCGCAGCGATTCGGGCCGCAGGGCTGCGGTCCGGCCAAAGGGGGCTGGACGTGTGCTGCGGCACAGGCGACCTAGTGGTGCGCATGGCCGAGGTCGTCGGCCCGGAGGGGCGGGCCATCGGTCTCGACTTCGCTGCGGGGATGCTGGACGTCGCCCGGCGGCGCGCCGCGAGGCGGGTGCGCTCGGGGGTCGCGCTCGTCTGCGGCGACGCCGAGGCGATTCCGATCGGGGACCGCTCTGTCCACGCCGTAACGATCGCGTTCGGCCTGCGCAATGTGGCAGACCCCCCGCGCGCGCTGCGCGAGTTCCGCAGGGTGCTGCGCCCCGGCGGCCGCCTCGTGATCCTGGAGTTCGGCCGGCCGCGCTCGAGGCTGGTGCGGGGGCTCTACGATCTGTACTCGCGTGCGATTGTTCCGAGGCTCGGAGGGTGGCTGTCGGGCCGGCGGGATGCCTACCAGTACCTCCACGACTCTATCAGGGCATGGCCTGACCCCGAAGTGCTCAGTCGCCTGATCGGTGAGGCAGGGTTCGGGAGCGTCCACTACAGACTCCTGACCGGCGGGATCGCGGTGCTGCACACTGCGGGGGATGAGCTGTTCGCCCCTTGACTTATCGAACAAATGTTCGTATAAATAGGGTGCCAGCTATCGTGGTGCCTGATCTGCCATGGCGATTCACCCTCTTCCGGCCCGCCGCTTGCTCGATGTCCCCGAGCCCCGGCCCGCCCTCTGGACCCTGGCCGGGGTCGCGGGGCGTCTCGTTGAAGTCATTGGGGCTGAAGATTCCGCCGCCCTGACCCTGGTCGCCGGCCTCATCCTCGACGCCCAAGAAGAGGGCGAGCAGGTTGCCTGGATTGGCCCGACCGAGACATCCTTCTTTGTCCCCGACTTCTTCGAGAACGGCGTTGATCTCAACGCGCTCGTGGTCGTGCGCGTGACCGATGCCCCAGCCTGCGCCCGGACGGCAGACAAGCTGCTCCGGTCGGGCGCGTTCGGCGTGGTCATCATCGACACCGGCGCCGACCCCCGCATCCCGGCCCCGCTGCTCGCACGCCTGGCCGCCCTCGCGCAGCGTGCCCATGCGGCCCTGATCTTCCTGACACAGCAAGCCGGCACATCCTCCCTCGGATCCCTGGTCTCCCTGCGCGTGCGGGCCCGGCGGCAGCGTCTCGCCGCCGATCGGTTCCGCTGCTGGCTCGAGGTCACCAAGGACAAACGGCGGGGGCCGACCTGGGGATACGAAGAGGTGTGCCGTGGAGCGCCTGGCATGCGTTGACATCCCGGCGCTGCCGCTGCAGATCGTGCAGGAGGATCATCCCGACTGGCGGCCGCATCCGGTCGCGGTGGTCGCCGAGGACCGACCGCAGAGTCCGATCCTGTGGGCCAACCGCCGCGCCAGAAACTCGGGCGTGGCGCCGGGGATGATCTACGCGTCGGCGCTGGCGCTGGTGCCGCAGCTCCGTGCGGCGCCCCTCAGCCCCGCCCGGGTCGCCGGAGTGGTAGACGACATCGCCGGGCGCTTGCGGGCGTTCTCCCCCGAGGTCGAGCCGTCACCTGACGAACCAGGTGTCTTCTGGGTGAACGTCGCCGGGCTCGACCGGCTGTACGCTTCCCTGAAGGCCTGGGCCGATGCCGTGCAGGCCGATCTGGCCCGGATGGGATTTACTGCGAGCGTGGCCGTGGGTTTCACGCGGTTCGGGACGTACGCGGCTGCCCGGGTCGCGCGCGGCGTGCGGGTGTTCGCGGACCCGGACGAGGAGCGCGGCGAAGCAGGGCGCGTGGCGCTCGCTCATCTGGCGGTGATCCCGCCTCAGGCGCTTGCGGCGCTGCATCAGCTCGGCGTCCGGTCGGTAAACGCGTTTGTGAGACTTCCGGCCGAGGGGTTGCTCGAGCGGTTCGGCTCCCAGCTCTACCGGTTGCACCGCATGGCGCGCGGCGACCTCTGGACACCGCTGCAGCCGGAGGTCCCCGCCGATCCGGTCCGGCGAGCCGTGCTCCTCGACGATCCCGAGCGCGATGCGGCCAGGGTGCTGTTTCTGATCAAGCGGCTGCTGCATCCCGTGCTGGCCGCGCTCGCTGCGCGCGGGCAGGCGCTTGCCGCGTGCAAGGTGCGGCTGCGGCCGGAAGGGCAGCCGTGGCGGGAGGAATGCGTCCGCCCCGCGGCGCCCACGCTGGACGTGGTGCAGGTGCTGGATCTGGTGCGGCTGAGGCTGGAGTCGGTCGAGCTCACTTCCGGCGTGGTCGAGATCGAGCTCGAGGCCAGCGGCTCCCCGGCTCCGGCCGAACAGATGCGGCTGTTCACCGAGCACCGGCGGCGCGACCTCGAGGCCGGTCACCGCGCGCTGGCCAGGCTGCGGGCCGAACTGGGCGAGGGGGCGGTGGTGCGCGCGGTGCTGCGCAGAGGCCACCTGCCCGAAGCCTGCACCGGCTGGGAACGGCTGGAGCGCCTGCAGGTCCCGCGACCCCGCCGGGTGGAGATCCGCACGCTGGTGCGCCGCGTGCTGGCGCGGCCGCAGGCGCTGCCCCATACCTCGCGACCCTCGCACGACGATGGCTGGCTCATCTCAGGCGTGGTGCGAGGCGCGGTGGCCGACCAGACCGGTCCCTACATGGTGTCCGGAGGCTGGTGGGTGCGCGAGGTGCGCCGTGAGTACTACTTCGTCGAGACACGGCGGGGCGAGCTGCTGTGGGTGTACTTCGACCGACGGCGACGGAGGTGGTTCCTGCACGGTCGGGTGGAGTGAGTCAGTGGATGTCCGCTGGAGGTGGCTTGGGGCTGCCGATGGACTACGTGCCGTTGTGGTGCAAGACCAACTTCTCCTTCCACGAAGGCGCCTCGCACCCCGAGGAGCTGGTCGAAGAGGCGTACCGGCTCGGGCTGCGGGCGATCGCGATCACCGACCGCGACGGCGTCTACGGCGTCGTGGAAGCCCATCTGAAGGCACGCGAGCTCGGCATACAGCTCATCGTGGGTGCCCAGGTGACGGTCGGGGCCGGCCCCGATGGAAGCGTGATCGTGCTGCTGGCCTGCGACCGCGCCGGGTACGCGAACCTCTGCCAGCTGCTCACCGCCGGCCGCCTGCGCTCGCCCAAGGGCGAGAGCTCGGTGACCTGGGATGAAGTGTGCGAGCACGCCGGGGGTCTGGTCGCCCTGTGGGGCGGGGACCGCAGCCTGCTCGTCGGGGAGTCTGGCCCCGAAGCCGACGTTGACGCGGTGGCTGGTGCGCTGCGCGACGCCTTCGGTGACCGCCTCTACGCCATGGCGGCGCGGCACCGGCGCGACACCGAGGTGCGCCAGGAGGCCCTGCTGCGCCGGCGGGCCGCGCGCTACGGTCTGCCGGTGGTCGGCGCGGTGGAGGTGCTCTACCATACTCCGGCGCGACGGCCCGCGCAGGACGCGCTCACGTGCCTCCGCCACGGCGTGACGCTGGCGGAGGCTGGCCGGCTCCTCAAGCCCAACGACGAGCATGACCTGAAGACGCCCCTGGCGTTTTCGGCGCTGTTCGAGGACGACGCCCGCGCGCGGGCCCTCACCGGCGAGATCGCCTCGCGCTGCGCCTTCACGCTGGGGGAACTGCGCTACCGGTATCCGTCCGAGCCCCTTCCCGACGGCACGACCTCCGCCCGGTGGCTGCGCGAGCTCACCTTTGCCGGCGCCCGGGCCCGCTACGGCCAGAGGGTGCCGCCGGACGTCGTTATGCAGTTGGAGCGGGAGCTGGCGCTCATCGCTGAGCTCGACTACTGCGGCTATTTCCTCACGATGTACGAAATCGTCCAGTTCTGCCGCTCCCGCAGCATCCTGTGCCAGGGCCGCGGGTCGGCGGCGAACTCCGCGGTCTGCTACTGCCTGGGCATCACGGCGGTGGATCCAGTGCGGATGGACCTGCTGTTCGAGCGGTTCCTGTCCCGCGAACGCGCCGAACCGCCCGACATCGATCTCGACATCGAGCACAACCGGCGCGAAGAGGTCATCCAGTGGATGTACGAGAGGTACGGTCGAGATCGAGCCGCGATGGTCGCCAACGTCATCCGCTATCGCGCCCGGTCGGCGATCCGCGACATGGGCAAGGTCCTGGGACTCTCGCCTGTAACCCTCGACCGCCTGGCGAAGCTCCACCCGCACGACGGCCCCATGGCGCCAGACATCGTGCGCGAGGCTGGCCTCGACTCCCAGGCCCCGCTCCATCAGCACCTGGTCCGGCTGGCCAATGAGATCCTGGATTTCCCCCGGCACCTGTCGATCCACCCCGGTGGGTTCCTGCTGGGCTGTGAGCCGGTCTCTACCCTGGTCCCGATCGAGAACGCCACGATGCCTGACCGCACGGTCATCCAGTGGGACAAGGACAGCGTGGAAGGCGTGGGACTGTTCAAGGTGGACCTGCTGGGGTTGGGAGCACTCACCCACCTGCATCTCACCTTTGATCTGTTGAAAGCGCATCGGGGCGTTGATCTGTCCATGGCCACGATCCCGCGGGACGACGCCGAGACGTTCGACTGGATCTGCCGTGCCGATACCGTCGGCGTGTTCCAGATCGAGAGCCGCGCCCAGATGGCGATGCTGCCCCGGCTGCGACCGCGCTCCTACTACGACCTGGTGATCGAGGTCAGCATCGTCCGCCCCGGCCCGATTGTGGGCGGCATGGTGCACCCCTACCTGCGGCGACGAGAGGGCCAGGAGCCCGTCGAGTATCCCCATCCCTCACTGGCACCGATCCTGGCCAAGACGCTGGGCGTCCCCCTGTTCCAGGAGCAGGTGATCAGGCTGGCGATGACCGCCGCCGACTACACGCCCGGCGAGGCCGATCAACTGCGGCGTGACATGGCGGCGTGGCGGCGGTCGGGCCGGATCGAGCGACACCGCCAGCGGCTGATCTCGCGCATGCAGGCCAAAGGGATCGCCCCCGAGTTCGCGGTGCGCGTGTTCGAGCAGATTCGCGGCTTCGGCGAATATGGCTTCCCGGAATCGCATGCGGCCAGTTTCGCCCTGATCGCCTATGCGTCCGCCTATCTGAAGCGCCACTACCACGCCGAGTTCACCTGTGCATTGCTCAACGCCCAGCCCATGGGCTTCTACGCGCCCTCCACGATCGTCGAGGATGCCAGGCGGCACGGCGTGGAGGTGCGGGCGATCGATGTGGGGCACAGCGAGTGGGACTGCACGCTGGAGGCGCAGCCCGAGAGCGCCTGGGAGTTTGCGGTCCGCATGGGGCTGCGCTACGTGAGCGGCCTCGGTGAAGAGGACGGGCGGCGCATCACCCGCGCCCGGGCCGCTGCCCCGTTTGCTTCCCTCGACGAGTTCACCCGCCGGACCGGCCTGGATGTCGGGGCGCTCCTGGCGCTGGCCCGAGCCGGCGCCTTCGAGAGCCTCGGGCTGGGTCGCCGCGAGGCCCTGTGGGAGGTGCGGGCGTTCGCCAGACGCCGCGGCATGACGCTCCCGATCCGGGTCGACGAGGTGACCCCGGCGTTCGACGCCCTGGACCCGCTCGAGGTGATCGCCTGGGACTACAGCACCAGCGCCCACAGCGTCCGCGGACACCCCCTGGAGCCCCTGCGCGATCAACTGGCGGCTGCTGGCCTGCTCGCGGCACAGGCCATCGCCGCCATGCGCGACGGCGAGACCGTGCGCTACGCAGGACTCGTGATCTGCCGGCAGACGCCGGGCACGGCCTCAGGGGTGACCTTCATGACCCTCGAGGACGAGACGGGGTTCGTGAATCTGGTGGTCTGGCCCCAGGTCTTCGAGCAGCACGCGCGGCTGGCCAAGACGGCATCGCTGCTGGGCGTGACCGGCCGGTTGCAGAAGCAGCAGGGCGTGGCTCACATCGTCGTACAAAAGATGTGGACGC
Organism: Candidatus Fervidifonticultor quintus; assembly: GCA_031459535.1. GTDB lineage: Bacteria > Sysuimicrobiota > Sysuimicrobiia > Sysuimicrobiales > Humicultoraceae > Fervidifonticultor_A > Fervidifonticultor_A quintus. Next base: position 22,638 of record JAVKIJ010000029.1, read on the forward strand.
CCCGGTTGAAGGAGCGCCTGCCCGCAGTGGCGAGCCGGGACTTCCGGTAAGAGGGCCCGCTGGAACGGCCCACCCAGCCGTGGTCCCCACGGTCTCAGGCCGCCCGTACCAGGGTGGTCACCGCCGCCGCCAGCGTCGCGGCATCGGCCTCGCTGTTGTACCCTTGAATGGAAAATCGCAGGACCTGCCGGCCGTTCCACTGGAAGACCGGTGCCTCAACGCCGAACTCCTCCCGCAGCCGCCTGGCGAACGCGTCGGCGTCGCATGCCGGGAGGAGCGCGCTCGCCATCTGGCCGAACCAGCCGTCCCCGTCAGGGCACAGCGCGGGGAGCCCCGTGGCCCGGTTGATGGCCTCGCGCGTCGAACGGGCCACCGCGTGGCACCACCGGCGAGTGACGTCCCAGTCGTTGGCCCGGAGGAAGTCGATCGCGGCCGGCACGCTCAGGAAGGCAGCGAGGTCCCGGGTGCCCTGCCACTGGTGCTCGTCGATGAACCGGGAGGGTCCGGGCTTCTCGGGCCGCCAGCCCCAGCTCACGATCAGGGGCTCCAGGAGCACCTGCACGTCCCGCCGCGCGTACAGAAACCCCGAGCCCTTTGGCGCGCACATCCATTTGTGGCAGTTGCCGGCATAGAAGTCGGCACCTATCGCCTCGAGATCCACCGCGATCTGCCCCGGCGCATGGGCGCCGTCTATCACGGTCACGAGACCTGCGCCCCTGGCGCGCCGGACCAACTCCTCGACGGGCATGATGAGCGCCGTCGGCGCGGTGATGTGGCTGAGGAACAGCACGCGCGTGCGTGGGGTCACCCGTGCCCAGATGGCGTCGACGATCTGCTGCGCGGACTCCACGGGCACCGGGACCCGTGCCTTCACGTATTGGGCACCGGCGCGCTCGCAGAGAAACTGCCACGTCCGGTCCGCTGCGCCGTACTCGTGGTCGGTGGCCAGGACCTGGTCGCCGGGACGCAGGCGCAGCGAGCGGGCGACGATGTTCAGCCCGGTGGTGGCGTTGGTGACGAAGACCAGGTCGTCGGCGCCGGCGCCCAGATAGCGGCCCAGGGCCGCGCGCGCATCGGCCAGCAGGTCGGCCGCGCGCCGGAAGAACGCGACCGGCTGCAACTCCAGTTCCCGCTGCCAGCGCTGATAGGTCTCGAAGACCGGCTTGGGGCACGCGCCGTACGAGCCGTGGTTGAGGAAGACCACGTCGCGCTGGAGCAGGAACTGCTCGCGGAGTTCTGAGCCCGGCCGACGCACCGCCACGGTTCCTCTCTGGAGCCGCTCAGACCGGGAGGACGCGCACCTCACGGGGGAGCATGCTCAACCGCTCGCCGCCTTCGGCGGTGACCACCACGATCTCCTCGAGCCGGACGCCGAACTCGCCCTCCAGATAGATCCCGGGCTCCACGCTGAACACCATGCCCTCCCGCATCGGCATCTCGTTCAGGTGGGTCACCGACGGCGGCTCGTGCCCGGTAATCCCGATGCCATGCCCCGTGCGGTGGGTGAAGTACTGACCGTAGCCGGCTTCCTCTATCACCCCCCGTGCGGCGCGATCCACCGCCGCAAGGGGCGCCCCGGGCCTGACGGCATCAATGCCCGCGCGCACGGCGCGCTCGACGATCTCGTGGATCTGGCGGTAGCGCACCGACGGCTGGCCGAGATGGGCCATCCGGGTGATGTCCGAGGAGTAGCCGTCGAGCCGGCCGCCCAGGTCCACCAGGACCGGCTCTCCGGCCTGCAGCGCCCGTCCGGTGGACGTGTGATGGGGGTAGGCGGCGTGCGGTCCGCCAGCCACGGTGGCGAAGCCCACGTCGGTGACTCCCTGGGCGCCAAACGCGTCCACGATGGCCCTGGTCACGGCCACCTCGGTGACGCCCGGCCGGCAGGCGGCAAACGCCGCGTCCACGGCCACGTCGGCCGTCGCGGCAGCGCGCCGCATGGTCTCGATCTCATCGGCGCTCTTGATCATCCGCACCGGCGCCATGACCCGTGCGCCGGGCACGAAGGCGCTCCTGGCCCAGCGTCCCTGGAGCAGCAGCAGGAAGTCGGCGCGCATCGCATCGGCCACCGCGATGCGCTCGACCCCCCCGAGCCGATCCTGGACCCGCCGCAACACGTCGGAGGGGCCCTCGGCGTCGGTGTACACGAAGAACGGCACGTCGATGTGGGCGCGCGCCTGCCCGGCGTTGAGTTCGGGTACCAGGAACACGGCGTCAGTGGCGGTGATGAACAGGTAGCACGGCCGCTCGTCAGCATGGGGGCTGTAACCCACCAGGTAGAACAGGTCGTCTCCGGGCGAGAGGCTCAGCAGGTCTACACCCTCGTCCTCCATCTGGACACGGATACGGGCAAGACGGTCCTGGCGCAGCATGGCAACGCTCCGATGGTACAGAGTATGGGGAACCAACCTGGGAATTCTCACATGAGGGCTGTATGTCCTGGAGGACGCAGCGGTCTTGAAGGCTGCGGAGGGGCGGTGGCAGGAGCGGTGCGGGGAGCTGCCGAAACGGGCGGGGTCCATGCCGCAGGATCCCCCGATGCGATTCCCCACAGGCGAGACGCTGGCGGGCGCCCGCGTCCGGGCCGCCAAGATCGCCTCGGCCCTGGGCCGGCGCTATCCGGTGACGCGGCTGCCGCTACGGCACCGCAACCCGCTGCAACTCCTGGTGGCCACCATCCTCTCGGCCCAGTGCACCGACGCCCAGGTCAACCGGGTGACACCGGCGCTCTTTGCGCGCTATCGGACCGCAGCCGACTTCGCCGCCGCGGATCTACCCGAGCTGGAGGGCTACATTCGCCCTACGGGCTTCTATCGCCAGAAGGCCAGGGCCATTGTGCGCATGGCACGCACGCTCGTGGAGCAGTTCGGCGGGGTCGTGCCCCAGACGATGGACGAACTGCTCCAGCTCCACGGGGTCGGCCGCAAGACCGCCAACGTCATCCTCGGCGGTGCCTTCGGTCAGCCAGGCATGGTGGTGGACACCCATGTCAGGCGCCTCAGCCGCCGGTGGGGATTCACCGTGCACGACGACCCGACCATGATCGAGCAGGACTGGATGCGCCTCCTGCCGCCCGAGGCCTGGTCGGACTTCTCGCTGCGCGTGATCTACTTCGGCCGCGAGATCTGCTCGGCCAGGCGCCCGCAATGTCCGGTCTGCCCGATCAGGGACCTGTGCCCTTCCGCGCAGTCCGGGGGGACGCCTCCCTGGATGAGGGCGCAACGCCGCGGTCGGGTGGAGGCGCGAAGTGGGCGCGGGCGCGGCAGAGGGCGCGTACGGGGCAGACCGGGCAGCGGGGCTGGCGCGCTACGCAGACCATCGCGCCCAGGTCCATCAGGGCCTGGTTGAAGTCCGGCGCCGCGCGCCGCGGCAGGAGCGCCTCGGCCAGCCTCCACAGGTACCGATCCCGCAGGGTACCCGTGCCCCAGAACACACGCTGCAACACCCGGCGGACGTTGGTGTCGAGAATCGGCGCCCGCCGGCCGTAGGCGAAAGAGAGTACCGCACCTGCCGTGGACGGCCCGATGCCTTTCAACGCCAGCAGCGCGTCCCGCTCAGCGGGAACCCGGCCGCTGTGCCGGTCGACGAGTTCGCGGGCGATGGCCCACAGACGTACCGGGCGGATGTTGTAGCCCAGGGGATACCAGGCTTCCCGCACAGCGTCCACCGAGGCCCCGGCCAGCGCCTCGATGGACGGGTAGCTCCGCAAGAACTGGTGGTACTTGGGGATCACGCGATCCACCTGGGTTTGCTGGAGCATGATCTCCGAGACCAGGATGCGATACGGGTCGGCAGTCCGGCGCCAGGGCAGGTCGCGCCCGTGCCGGCGGTACCAGCTCAGGAGGCGGCGGACGAACGCCCGGCGGCGCGCGGGGGCAGGCAACCGGCGCACGGCGGCGGGCCTACGGGTCCCTCGTCTCCCGGCGGAACCCGGCCCACTGGCCGAGGACGCCGATGGCGAGATGGACGACGTTGCAGGCGTCGTTCACCGGGAACAGATGCAGCACGGTGGTGCGGTCAACGAATCCCAGGACTGCGGCTGCGGTGTAGACGATGCCGGAGATCTGCGCGGCCAGTTGCGCGGCGCCCGTGGAGGCGGCCAGCGTCAGGGCAAGGCCGGACGCCAGGTGGACGGCGCTGCGGAGTCCGCGGGGCGAGAGGCCCACCGCCCTCGAGGCCGCGGGCAGCAGGAATCCGGCGACGCCCAGTGCGAGCAGGGTCAGTCCGGCCCCCAGATCATATCTGAAAGCCAGAGAAGAGCGCTGGCGCGCTCTTCTCTGGGGCGGGCAGCCTGGGACGGTCACTAGCCCTTGAAGGCCGCCTTGTTGGTGAAGATCTGGTGGAGCGCCGACAGTCCCACCAGGATGTAGATGATCCGGGAGATGATTGCCTGCATGCCGCCGAAGATGTTCCCTACATCCCAGGAGAACAGACCGACAAGCAGCCAGTTGAGTCCACCGATGATGACCAGCAGGAAGGTCAAGCCTTTGAGACTCAAATCTCATCACCTCCGTAGTTGATGACGGATGATGTCGCTTGCACCTGGAATATAACACAGGGTTTCCGGGCAAAGGAAGCTTTGCCCAAACGTTCACGGAGGTGAGGTATGGCCGACGCACGCCGGGAGCGCACGCTCGTCCTGGTCAAGCCTGATGGCGTCCAGCGCGGGCTGGTCGGTGAGGTCATCGCGCGATTCGAGCGCCCGGGGATGAAGCTGATCGGTCTGAAGATGGTGCGAGCCGGGGTCGAGTTGCTGGAGCGCCACTATCCATCCGACGAAGGCTTTCTGCGGACCCTGGGAACCAAGACGCGCGAGGCCTTCGAGGCCGCCGGCCGCGACGTCAGGGCAGAGGTCGGGACCGACGACCCGCTGACCATAGGCCGCCAGGTGCGCGCGTGGCTGGTGGAGTTCATGGCCTCGGGCCCCGTGGTAGCGTTCGTCCTCGAGGGTACGCACGCCGTGGCGGTCACGCGCAAGCTGGTGGGCGACACGCTGCCCTACCGTGCCGCAGCCGGCACCATCCGAGGGGATTTCTCCGCAGACTCCCCCACGGTGGCCAATCTCCAGAAGCGGCCCGTGCGGAATCTGGTCCACGCGTCGGGGTCGCCAGAGGAGGCGGAGTTCGAGATCGGGCTGTGGTTTGACCGCGAAGAGCTGCACGACTATGCGCGGGTCGACGAGGGCCTGGTCCTAGGGTAGGACCTCGCCGAGCACCCACCCGCTTCCCGACAGCACCATACCCCTTCGAGGCTCGGTGGGCAGGGTCTCGCGGTCGGCGACCAACGACAGCGTCACGCCGATGGTGGCGATCCGGATCCACCAGAATTCGGCGCCCGTGGCCGGGTTGGTCATCTGCCGTGCCTCGCTCACATAGCCCGTGACCAGGGCGGTGGCGTCGGTGTCACCCGGTTCGTCCAGCGTGTGGTGGATGCTCGAGGCGAACGACTGCACGGGAGGCCGGTAGGTGACCTCTCGCACCGCCTGGTAGGCTTGCGCGTCAGGGTACAGGGTGGCCTCGTGGAGGATGACGGCCAGCCGCACAGCGATCACGCATTCCGGCCGGAGCCGCTCCCGCGCCGCGGCGTAGTTCACTAGGTCGACCCTTAGGGGGAAGACCCCTGAGTACGGCTCGTCCTCCTCCGTCGGGTTGAGCCAGCCGTCCACCCAGCCCTCGAAGCCCTCGTCGTCGGATGTTCCCGTGCCGGTGAGCGCCATGCGGTAGGTCTCATCGGCGGCGAAGAAGGGCGTCGCCAGGAGGGCCTCGCCGGCGGCGTCCACCTGGGCCCAGATCTCGGGGCCCCCGCCCGGGGCCCAGCGTATCAGCGCCCGGCCCCCGGCAAGCGCCATGCGCTCCCCGCTCCTCGCAGCCCGGGCCGCCAGGGCCCAGTACTCGCGCATCTCGCGCACCGGGAACCCGATGGCGCTGAAGTGGCTAGACACCGCGCATCCCCGACGGAACTTCCCGAATGTCCGCAGGCCTCCCTGCCGGCCGGAAGGGAAGCCCGCCCGGGCGCCGCGAACGATCATCATGACGCTATAGCGACTGGTCGGGGCTTGGGCAGGGAGGATTGAAGATGCGGGCTCGGTTGTTCCTCTTCGTGGCGCTCGGCATCCTGGTTGGGGTGGGCATCGGAGCGCTGCTCGTGACCATTGCGGTGCGCCAGCAGGAAGCGCGGCAGACTTACCTCAAGATCGTCGAGATCCGCGAAGACGAACCCGACCCTGCCATCTGGGGCCGTAACTTCCCCGCCGAGTACGAGGCGTACATCAAGACCATGAAGACCAGCGAGCTGGTGAAGTACAGCCAGTACGGCCGGTACGGCGGCTCCGAGGCCTTCTCCCGCCTGGACAAGTATCCGGATCTCAAGGCGATCTTCGCCGGATATCCATTCAGCGTCGAGTACAACGAGGACCGGGGGCACATGTGGGCGGTCCGGGATGTGCTGTCCACCAAGCGCCTGGGGGACACCAAGCCCGGGACCTGCATGACCTGCAAGAGCAGTCAGGTGCCGGGGATCATGAAAGAGCTGGGCGCGACCCAGTTCTACGCCACGCCCATGCGGGAACTGGTTGACCGATACCAGATCAAGCACCCCATCGCCTGCGCCGACTGCCACGACGCCCGGACCATGGCCCTGCGGATCACGCGCCCGGCGTTCATCGAGGCCATGACGCGCCGCGGCATTGACGTCAGTCGGGCCAGCCGGCAGGAGATGCGCGCCTACGTGTGCGGCCAGTGCCACGTGGAGTACTACTTCCGGGGGCAGAAGGAGAAGTATCTGGTCTTCCCCTGGGCCCGGGGCCTGAGGATCGAGGACATCGAGGCGTACTACGACGAGATCAAGTTCGCCGACTGGGAGCACAAGATCACCAAGGCGCCGGTCATCAAGGTCCAGCACCCCGAATTTGAACTCTGGTCCACGGGGAACCACGCGCGCTCGGGCGTGACGTGCGCGGACTGTCACATGCCGTACAAGCGGAGTGGATCGGTGAAAGTCACCGACCACTGGATCCGCACGCCGCTCGTCAACGTCCAGAACACGTGCCTGACGTGTCATCGCCAGAGTGAGGCGGAGATGCGGGCCCGAATCCTCGAAGCGCAGGACCGGACCTATCAGCTCCTCACCCAGGGCGAGCGGGCCCTCGTAGATGCCATGGCGGCCATCGAGAAGGCCATGGCCGACGGCGTCCGGGACGAAGACCTCGCCCCGGCCCGTGCCCTGCACCGCAAGGCACAACTGCGCTGGGACTTCATCAGCGCCGAGAACAGCATGGGCTTCCACAGCCCGCAGGAAGCCGTGCGCATCCTGGGGGACGCCATCGACCTGGCCCGGCGGGCGGAGATCTCCGCGCTGAAGGCACCCCGACCGGTCGTGCGGTAGGGACCGGCCGTGCGGTCCTGGCGGCTCGTTGCGCTCATGGGGACGCTTGCAGCCGGGCTCGTCGTGGGCCTGGGCGGGTTCACGTTCATCTACGGCAAGGGCTACTCGTACCTGTCAGACGACCCGCGGGTGTGTGTCAACTGTCATATCATGCGGGACAACTTCGACACCTGGACAGTGGCCACGCACCGGACGGTCACGTGCAACCAGTGCCACGTGCCACACCACTTCCCGGCCAAGTATCTCTCCGAGGCGCGCAACGGCTGGAATCACTCGTACGCGTTCACCTTCAAGGACGTCCAGGTGATCCGCATCACCCGGTTCAACCAGGAGGTGCTCCAGCAGAACTGCCAGCGTTGCCATGAGGGCATGATCAGTGTCATCCAGCCCCCCGGCGCCCAACGGGCCAAGTACTGCTTCGACTGCCACCGCGGGGTCGGGCACGGGCTCTAGCCGGAAGGCGCGCGCCCCGCGAAGTAGTCCTCGGCGAGGATGGCGTAGGCGAGGACGTCGTGCCACCGCCCCTCGCTCCACACCTTCTGCCGGTAGACCCCTTCGCGCTGGTATCCCACGCGCTCCAGCGCCCGCTGGCTGGCCTCGTTGTCGGCGAACGCCTCGGACTCGACCCGGTGGAGGTTTAGGGTCTCGAAGGCGAACCGCGTGCGGACCCGCATGGCGTCCGTGGCGTACCCGCGGCCCCAGGCCTCCTTGTCGCCGATGACGATGCCGCTGGTCGCCCGACGGTTGCGCCAGTCGATGCGGTGGAGCCCGGTGAATCCAATGTGCCGGTCCCCCTCGTCGTGAATGGCCCAGATGTGCTCGTCGTCCCGTTTCTGGGCCCGCTGGAAGAACTCTTCCTCCATGCCCGGCGTCACGCCCGTGGACACCAGGAGGAAGCGTGTGACCTCGGGGTCGTTCATCCACCGCAGGGCATTGTCGAAGTGTCGGGCCCGGTCCACCGGCACCAACCGCACCTTCTCGCCCGCCAGCCCGATGATCTGCATGACCACCACCTCCTGGCAGCCCATTTCGCGGCTTCCGGCCGCTTCCACCTTGGAGGAGCGGTGAGGGCAGGTCGGGAAGCGCCGTGGGGGCCATGACCGGCGTCATCGGGTTCCCCCGGGGATTTCGCTGGGGCACGGCGACCAGCGCCTATCAGGTCGAAGGCAACAACACGGCCAGCGACTGGTGGGTCTGGGAGCAGCAGCCCGGCCGCATCGCCGGCGGCGGGCGGTCCGGCCTGGCCTGCGACTGGTGGCGGAACGCGGAGCGCGATTTCGATCTGATGGCGGCTCTGCATCAGAACGCGGCCCGGATCTCGATCGAGTGGGCCCGCCTCGAGCCGAGGGCAGACCGCTGGGACGATGCGGCGCTCGCCCGCTACCTGGAGATGCTGCGGGCGCTGCGCGACCGAGGCATGGAGCCCCTCGTCACGCTCAACCACTTCACCCTGCCCCAGTGGGTGGCGGAGCGGGGGGGCTGGCTGTGGGATGAGATCGCCGCGGCGTTCGGGGCGTATGCGGGCCGCATCGTCCGGGCCGCGGCGCCGCTGGTCGACTCCTGGGTGACCCTCAACGAGCCGGTCGGCTACCTCGTCAACGCCTACCTGCTCGGGCGGTTCCCGCCGGGCCGCACCAGCCTGCCGGCGCTGGCCCGGGCGCTGGGCAATTCCCTGCGGGCACATGCGGCCGCGTATCGAGCTATACATGCCGCGCAGCCCTCGGCGCGCGTGGGCGTGGCCGCGGACCTGCGGCCCGCCATGCCGGCAAACGAGGGGTCACCGGCGCAGCGATGGCTGGCGCGACAGCTCGACCACGTGGTGAACTGGATGTATCTGGACGCGCTGGCCTCAGGGCGGCTGTCGGGACCGTTGGGCCTGGCACTGTCGGTGTCCGAGGCCGCCCGGACGATGGACTACGTGGGCGTGAACTACTATTCGTGCAGCCGCCTGGCGTTCGACCTGCGGCGGCCGCGTGCGCTCTTCGTTCGCCATCGGCCCCGCCCGGAGGCCGGGATGAGCGACGACGGATACAGCGAGGTCTATCCCAACGGCCTGCTGGCGGTACTGCGCCGGGTGAGACGCTACGGGCTCCCGGTCTTCATCACGGAGAACGGCCTGGCCGACGCCGACGACGACTTGCGGCCGCGTTTCATCGTGGAGCACCTGCGGCGGGTGGCGCAGGCCATCGCCGAGGGTGTCCCGGTGCTGGGCTACTACCACTGGTCGCTCGTCGACAACTTCGAATGGGCCGACGGGTGGAATCTGCGGTTCGGGCTCTATCACCTCGACCAGACCACGCAGCTCAGAACCCAGAGGCCCAGCGCTGCCCTCTACGGCGAGATCTGCCGACACAACGCCCTCCCGTAGAGAGGGCGGGCCTGGATCGGGTCACGGCGACGGGCGCAGGGCGAATTTCCGGAAGAACCCCCAGATCACCTCGTTGGCGTCCATGTCCCGGCTCGTGCGGCCGACGATGCGCTCCGGCAGGTACTGTAGCCCGCCCGGCCACGTGTGCCCGCCGCCGTCTACGGCGTACAGAGCGACCTCCGCCCCGTCCCGACACGATCCGTAAACCTCGCGCCGCACACGGGTGCCGTCCAGCGGGTCGCGGTCGGGCTCCATCGTGACCGTCGGCGGCGCGGCACACTGGTTGTGCTCGACCCAGTAGCGCACCGCATCCGCCACCGAGATGACCCGGCCGAGGCTGAATCGAGCGGGCGCCAGCGCTCCCCCGATCTCACCGCCGGTGTAGGGGACCAGCGGGTCCAGGGTACCCGGCATCATGAGCACGGGCACCGCCCGGGCGGGCTGCCTCATGCGGACGATCTGTTCGGACATCGAAATCGCCACGGGCGCGATGGCCGCGATCACCGTGGCGGCTTCACGCGCCAATCGGAAGGACATCAGCCCTCCGTTCGAGATACCGGTGGCGTAGATGCGGGTACGGTCAATGGGCAGAGCCCGGGCCAGGTGGTCGATCAGCGCGGTGAGGAATCCCACGTCGTCGATGTTCTCGCGGTGTGCCCGGTAGGCGGCAACCCCCCGGCCGTCGTTCCAGTGGCGCTCGAGGCCGTCGGGGTAGACGACGACGAACCCATCCCGGTCGGCGAGACGGTTCAGACCGCCCCGCGTGAGCTTCTCCATGGCCTCGCCTGTCCCGCCGCCCCCGTGCAGTGCGAGCACAAGGGCGGACGGATGGCTCCGATCCAGCGTACCGGGGACGTAGAGCCGGTACGTGCGCTCGAACCCGCCGAACGAGAGCGCACCCGACGCGGGCGCGCTCGCAGCTGCGGCGCTGCGCGTCTGGAGGCTCCATGCCGTCCCACCCACCAGCCCCGCACTCGCCACCAGGATCCAGGACGCCAGCGTGACCCTCGCCCACCTGACACGCATAGATGGCACGCGTTTCCCCCGAAAGGCAGCGTAACAGTACACTACGTATGACGCAGGCGGCGGCGCCTTCGTTTAGGTCCAGATTCCGGGGATGGGTCGGCCGCACGCGACGCAGCGCCCCCCGGAGGCCCCCAGCCGATTCCGGAGGATCCGGTAGCCGACGCGTTCGACCAGCGCGGTGCCGCAGTCCGGGCAGTGCGTGTCCTCCAGGCTGCCCACCTGGCCCGGTGCGTTGCCGGCGTATACGTACCGCAGCCCCGCGGCGCGGCCGATGCGCGCTGCCCGCAGCAGCGTCTCGATGGATGTGTACCCGCGATCGCTCATCTTGTAGTCGGGGTGAAACGCCGTCACGTGCCAGGGGATGTCCCGGGAGATCGAGGCCAGGAACTGGGCCGCGGCGCTCAGCTCTTCGTCCGAGTCATTCCATCCCGGAATGACCAGGGTCACGATCTCCATCCAGAACCCCATGTCGTGGACCATGCGGATCGCATCGAGGACCCGTTCGAGCACGCCGCCCAGTTCCCGGTAGTGACGCGCGGTCATGGCTTTGAGGTCGATCTTGTAGCAGTCGCACCATGGCCGCAGGTAGGCCAGCACCTCGCGGGTGGCATTGCCATTGCTGACGAAGCAGGTGCGCAGCCCCGCCGCCCTTGCCTTCTCGAAGATGGCGACCGCCCACTCGGCCGTGATCAACGGCTCGTTGTAGGAGCTGGCCACGAGCCTTGCGCCGCACCGGACGCCGATGCGCACCAGGTCGTCGGCCGAGATGTCCTCGGGTACCGTGCCGGCGGCCGGGTCGCGGAGCGTCTGGGATGTCAGCCAGTTCTGGCAGCCCGGGCAGGCAAAGTCGCACCCGAGCATGCCGAACGTCATCGTCTTCGAGCCCGGCAAGACGTGGTAGAAAGGCTTCTTCTCCGTGGGGTCGCACTGCAGGGCCGCCACGTATCCCCACGGGACCCGGAGCGTGCCCCCGTCGTTGAAGCGCACCCGGCAGATCCCCCGGCGTCCTGGAAAGACGACGCAGCGATGGCCGCACGCCACGCACCGCACCTTCCCGTCTTCCATGGGCTGGTAGAGACGGCCCTGGACGGTCCTGGTGTCCAGCAGAGTACCGAGCTCCGGCGCCGCGGTGGCCACAGGCCTCACCTGGTGTCATTGTACTGCGCCCCCGGGCGGCCGTCGTCGTTCACAGAACATTCACAGGCGGTTCACGACCACGTCATCCCGCTCCGATAGGGTGGAGGACGGCCGGGGCCCTGCGGAGCCGGTATGATGAGACCGGGTGGCTCAGAGTCACAGCCGGCGGTGGCACGGGGGCTGACGAGTCCGTGGCGAGGTGATCGAGATGAGCGGAAGGGATGTAGGCATCGTGGTACTGGTCGTGCTGGGAGTGCTGATCCTGCTGCCGCTGCTGGGCGGTGGAGGGATGATGGGTAGCTTGATGGGGTACGGGATGAT
>JAVKIJ010000003.1:0-68329 GCA_031459535.1 Candidatus Fervidifonticultor quintus
GTGGGTCGCCACCGGCGATATGCACGCCGATCGGGGGCGCGAGGCCGAGGCCGCAGGCCGCAGTCTGACCGCCGGCGAGGCCTACGTCCACGCGGCGCTGTGCTATCACTTTGCGAAGTTTGTGTGGCTGGTCGACCTGGGCAAGCATCGGGACGCTGCGGCGCGGTCGATCAACGCCTTGCGGGCCGCCCATCGCCTCCTGGATCCCACGGCTGAACGCATCGAGATCCCCTTCGACGGTGCCGTGCTGGTGGGAAACCTGCGGCGGCCGCACGACGGCACCGGCACGCCCCGCCCGGCGCGTCCCCCGCTGATCCTGCTGATCCCCGGCCTGGACTCGGCCAAAGAAGAGTTCTTCCGCTGGGAAGACGTGTTCCTCGCTCGGGGTATGGCCACGTTCTCTCTCGACGGGCCCGGACAGGGCGAGGCCGGGTGGGCTCTCCCAATCCGTCACGACTACGAGACGGCTGTTTCGGCGGCGCTGGACATCTTGGGGGTGCGCACCGACCTGGACATGCGTCGCGTCGGGGCCGTCGGGGTGAGCCTCGGCGGCTACTACGCGCCCCGAGCCGCGGCCTTCGAGCCGCGCCTGGGAGCCGTGGTCGCCATCGGCGGCCCCTACTGCTTCGGCGAGACATGGGATGGCCTCCCGACGCTCACCCGAGAGGCCTTCCGGCACTACTCCCGAGCCCGGGACGACCACGAAGCCCGACAGCGGGCCATGGGGCTAGATTTGTCGGCGGTGCTCCCGAGGTTGACGCAACCGTTGCTGGTCGTGTTCGGCAAGGCGGACCGGCTGATTCCCTGGCAGCACGCCGAACGGGTGGCGGCCGAGGCGCGCAACGCACGGCTGGTCATGTACCCCGAGGGCAACCACGTCTGCAACAACATTCCCTACAAGTACCGGCCGCTGGTCGCGGACTGGATCAAAGAGACACTGGCCGATGTGGGCTAAGTTCTCACCCCAGGAGATGGCGTCGCGCTGGGCCAAGGCCCGGAGCCTGATGCACGAACACGGGCTGGGCGCCCTGCTACTGTTCGGCAACTCCGGCGTCAACCGTCACAATCAGGCCAACGTCTTCTGGCTGAGCAACTACCTCGACCTCCACCACAACTACCTGGTCGCGCCGCTGGACCCCGCTGTCCCGGCGGCCCTCTTCGTCGGCCTCAAGAACCACGATATCGCCGCGCGCGAGGTGAGCGAGGTCCCCGTCATCGAGTGGGGCGGCTATGATCCCGCCGGGACCGTGGCGCGATACCTCAGGACCTGCGGTCTCGAGCGGGGCCGGCTGGGTCTGGTGGGGGTCAACGCCACGTTTGGTATGGGGATGCCTTACCAACACTATGCGGAACTTCGCCGCGAGCTCCCGGCGCTGGAGCCGGTGGACGCCACGGCGGCGTTCGCACGCCTGCGCCAGGTGAAGTCCGAAGAGGAGATCGCCTGGCTGCGCCGCGCTGCGGAGTTCACCGACCGCACGATCTACGCGCTCCGCGACCAGGTGCGGCCAGGCCTGCCGGAGTATGCCCTCGTGGGGATCATCGAGGGCGCCTACCGGTCCGACGGCGGGTTGCCGCACATCGCATTCCTGCGATCCATGCCCATGGACGCACCCACCGGATGCGTCCCGGCGCAGAACCCGTCTGGTCGCCGGCTCGAGCGCGGCGACATCATTCTGACGGAGATCAGCGCGTCGTACTGGGGCTATTCGGGGCAGATCCATCGGCCGATCTTCGTGGGCGCCGAGCCCACGCCGGCGTGGCGGCGGATGTTCCACGTGGCGCGGGAAGCGTACCTGCGTCTGGCCGCAGCCATTCGTCCGGGCGCAGTGGAGCGCGACGTGATCCGCGCCGCGTCGGTGATCGGTGAGGCAGGGTACGGGATCTACGACGACCTCATCCACGGGTACGGCGTGGACATCCAGCCCCCGCTCATCGACCGGTCGTGCGCAGCCTACTGGCCGTGGGACGAGCGCCGGCCGGCCCCCGAGGGCCGGCGGTTCGAGCGCGGGATGGCCATCGTCATCCAGCCCAACCCGATCACGCCCGACGAGCGCATGGGGCTGCAGCTGGGCGCGCTGGGCGTGGTCACAGATGACGGCGTCCAGACGCTGCATGGGGTGCCGCTGGAGCCGATCGTGGTGGACACGTGAGCGCCGCGCTCTCTCCGCTACACCCGCGGCCAGCGCCGTCAACCCGCTGGATCGGCTATCCGCTGCGGCGTCTGGAAGACCGGCGGTACCTGCGTGGGCAGGCGCGATATGTCGCTGATATGGCGCTGCCCGGCATGGTCCACATGGTGCTTGTACGCAGCCCCTATGCGCACGCGCGACTGGAGGCGATCTCGTCCGATCAAGCCCGGCGGGCGCCGGGGGTCCTGGCGGTCGTAACCGGCCGCGACCTCGAGGGCCGCGTGCAGCCCCTGCCCGTGGAGGTGCGGGAGGGCGCGCAGATCGCCAGGATAGCGCGCCACCCGCTGCTGGCCACCGACAGGGTCCGCTACGTCGGCCAGCCGGTGGCGGCTGTGGTGGCCGAGACCAGGGTCGCAGCGCTGGAAGCCGCGCTGCTGGTCGAGCTCGCCTGCGAACCGCTGCCACCGGTGACCGATCCCCACCGCGCGCTTCGCGGGGACACGTGCCTCCATGATGCCGTCGAGGACAACGGGCTCCTGCGCTGGAGCCGCAGTGGCGGCGACGTGTCTGCTGCCTTCGAGTCTGCCCAGCGGGTCGTGCGGGGGCAGTTCCACCTGCCCCGCCTCGCGGCGGCGCCGATCGAGGCCCGAGGGGCGGTGGCGGCGTACGATCCCGGCAGCGATCTCGTCACGCTCTGGCTCTCGGCGCAGGATCCGCACCGGCCCCGGGCACAGCTCAGCCAGGTGCTCGGCCGCCCCGAGGACCGCATCCGCGTCATTGTGCCTGACGTGGGCGGCGCCTTCGGCAGCAAGGGTGCGCTCGCGCCGGAGTCGGCGCTGGTTGCGGTGGTCGCCATGGACCTGGGCCGGCCGGTGCAGTGGATCGAGGATCGCCGCGAGAACCTGGCGGCTTCGTATCAGGGTCGAGGGATTGATGCCGAGGTGGAGATGGCCGTGCGGGACGACGGCCGCATCCTGGGCGTGCGGGCGCGCCTGGTGGCCGATCTGGGCGCGTACCTCCTGCCGTCGACCGCGATCCCTGCCATCACGACCGGGATGCTGCTGACCGGCGCGTACGACATCCCCGCTGCCAGCGTCGAGCTGGTCGGCGCGGCCACGAACAAGGTCCCGCTGGGCCCGTATCGGGGCGCTGGCCGGCCAGAGGCCGCATTCATCGTCGAGCGCATGGTGGACCTCGTCGCCCAGGAGCTGGGGCTCGACCCGGTGGAGGTCAGATATCGAAACTTCATTCCCCCGCAACGCTTTCCTTACCCGACACCGCTGGGGTTCACGTACGACTCTGGCAATTATGCCCGGGCGCTGGACCGGGCCCTGCGGCGCCTCGAGTACGACCGCTGGCGCGAGGAACAGCGCCGCGCCAGGGCCCACGGTCGGCTGATCGGGATCGGCCTCGCGGTCTATGTGGAACGCGCAGGCAGCGGCCTGTGGGAGAGCGCCGCCGTCCTGGTGGATCCCAGCGGCCGTGTGGTCGTCCGCCCGGGATCCACCTCGCACGGGCAGGGACACGAGACCACGTTTGCACAGATCGCTGCCGACGTCCTGGCGGTCGACCCGCGTGATGTAGTCGTCGAGCGGGGCGATTCCGCCGTGGTGCCGCGCGGGGTGGGAACGTTTGCCAGCCGGTCGGTGGCCACGGGCGGCTCGGCCCTGCTCGTGGCCCTGGAGAAGATCAAGATCAAGGCCACCCGGATCGCCGCGCACCTCCTGGAGGCCGCCGAAGACGACGTCGCCTGGGACCGGGGACATCTGCACGTGCGGGGGACACCGCAACGCGCCGTTTCGTTCCAGCAGGTGGCGGCTGCGGCGTATGCGCCGTTCCGGTTGCCCAGAACCATCGAACCCGGATTGAGCGAGTTCGGCTTCTTCAGCCTGCCCGGGCCGGTGTTTCCTTTCGGCGCCTATGGGGTGGTGGTGGAGGTCGATCGCGAGACCGGCCAGGTACGCGTGCTGCGGCTGGTCGCGGTGGACGATGCGGGTCGCATCATCAACCCCCTGCTCGCCGAGGGGCAGGTGATAGGCTCCACGGTCCAGGGACTGGGCGAGGCGCTGGTCGAGGAGGTGCGGTACGACGAGGCCGGCCAGCTCCTGACCGCCACGCTGGCCGACTATGGGCTGTTGCGGGCTCCCCAGGTCCCACCCGTGCACAGTGAGCTGCTGGAGACGCCCTCACCGTTCAACCCGCTGGGCGCGAAAGGCATAGGAGAAGCGGGAACCATCGGCATGCCGGCGGCCGTGGCCAACGCCGTGGCAGACGCCCTGTCTCCGCTCGGTGTCCGGCACGTGGATCTGCCCCTGTCCCCCGAGAAGCTCTGGCGCATCGTGCAGACCCACCGGGGATGAGCGGGCGGCGGTGCGGCTGGCTCCCTGGTTCCTACGGCTTGATGATGACCTTGATGGCGCCGCCGGCCCGACTGGTGAAGGTGTCGAATGCCCGGTTGATCTCATCCAGGGGAAACGTGTGGGTGATCAGCGGGCGCATCTTCAGGCGGCCGTCGGCCAGCAGCGGGATGGCCCGCCCCAGGTTTCGCATGCCCTCGGCCTTCAGCCCGGCGACCAGCAGGTTCCACTGGACGACTCTGTTGAGCTGGAGGGCCACGGGTTCGTGATAGATCCCGTTATAGACCACGCGGCCGTTACGGGCGACGATCTCCAGCGCCTCGGCAGCAGGCCCCGGCTGGCCAGAGCACTCCACGACCAGATCGGCACCCAGGCCATCGGTGAGGCGCAGGATGGCCTCAGATGCGCTCGCCGCGCGCACATTGACGGTCACGTCCGCGCCGAGCTGGCGGCCCACCGCCAGACGGTCCTCGCGCGTGCCCGTGAGGATCACCCGGCCGGCGCCGCAGATCTTGGCGATCTGGACGGCGAGCAGCCCGATCGCACCGGGACCAGTCACGACCACCGTCTCGCCCGGCCTGACCCCTCCGATGCGCTCGTAGCCGTAGAGCACGGTGCCGGCCGTGGTGAGCAACGCACCGTCCTCGAGCGAGATCACCTCAGGCAGGCGGTGGAGCGTGTTCACATGGCAGGCGGCATACTCGGCGTACGCGCCGTTGCTGCTGAACCCGTAGTGCCGGTGTCCCCGCTCCGGTCTGCCGTAGTTCAGGCACGTGGTGTACAGACCGCGCAGGCAGTTCTGACACCGGCCGCACCCCTTGTGGGGTTCGACCGCCACCCGATCACCCACGGCTACTTCGCTCACGTCGGGCGCCGCGGCCACGACCGTGCCCGTGAACTCGTGGCCGGGGATGAACTCGCCCAGGGGCGGATGGCCCGGCCATCCCTTGGCAATGATGGCCGGGTCGCTGCCACAGATGGCGACCGAGTCGACTTTGACGAGGGCCTCGCCTTCGCCGAGGGTCGGCACCGGTCTTTCGGTCACGCGGAGATCGCCGTAGTTGAACAGTACGGCGGCCTTCATCATCTTCGGGATGTTCATAGACGCCCCCCCAGGCCCGACTTACTCTGCCGCAACTGAGCAGATTGTCTGACAATAATGCCTGGTTGCGGCTTCGGCGCAGGCCAGGATGCTTCCTGCCCCAGCAGGAGGAAGCCCCCCTGACCGCCAACTCATCACCATACCGAGCAGACAATCTGCTCATCTGATCAATGCATCAGCCGATCGAGCGACGCCGAGTGTACGAACTCCTGGCCGAGCGTCTGGTGGCCGAGATCAGCGATCGCTCGCTCAAGCCCGGCGATCCTCTTCCCACGGAGCGAGAACTCCAACAGATGTACGGCGTCGGGCGCTCCTCTGTGCGCGAAGCGCTGCGGATCCTCGAATCGCGAGGTCTGATCAGGCCGTCGGGGAGACGGGTGTTCCTGGTCGCGGACTACGGCAACGCGTTGAGCCTCTCCCTGCAGTTCCTCCTCGCGCTGGAGGAGGGCAGCTTGCGCGACCTCTTCGAGGTCCGCAAGATCCTCGAGGTCGAGGCGGCTGGGTTGGCAGCCGTCCGCCGGAGCACCGAGGATCTGGCCCGGATGGCTCGGGCCGTTGACGAGATGATAGCGGGCCTCACTTCGCAGGAGCGGTACATCGCCGCAGACCTGCAGTTTCACGTGGCCGTGGCTGCGGCCACGTCCAATCGCATGGCGCTGATCATGATGCATGCCATTCGCGATCTGCTGCACCGAGCCCTCGCCTCGATCTACCACATTCCCGGCAGTCCCCAGCGCTCGATTGCTCAGCACCGGGAGATCATCGAGGCGATTCGGGCGGGACTGCCCGAGGTCGCGCGCCAACGCATGCGGGAGCACCTCGTGAGGGTGGAGCGGGACATCCAGGACATTTTGAGTAAGAGTGCGGTCACGGCGTAGAGGAGAGGGAGGACACAATGAGTCACGGCGCACCGAGCAGGCGGGTTCTCGGAGCAGTGGTCTGCGCGGCGGTTCTGGTCGTGCTGATGGGGCTTGGCACTGCGCCGGGGAAAGCCGCGCCGGCGCTTGAGCGGGTGACGCTGCTCGGCGGCCCGCCGGCCGGCGTCTTCGGCATCTTCGCCACTGGCATCGCCACCTACCTGGCCAGGGCGGTCCCGAACGTCAACGTCTCGGTGGCCGCCACCGGCGGCTCGGTGGAGAACATCCGGCGGGTGAACGCCGGCGAGGCGGAGATGGGCATCGCGTTTGCCTCGGATGTCCACGAGGGGTACAACGGCATCGAGGCGTTCCGCGGCACCTCGCACACCAACATCCGCGCCATCGGCCTGGTGTTCACCGGCGTCCTGCACGTGGTGACGTATCAGGACAAGGGGATCCGCGGCATCGAGGACCTGGCCGGCAAGCGGGTCGCCGTGGGGACCCCGGGCTCGGGGACGTTCGCGACGGCGGAGCGTGTGCTCCGCAAGCTCGGGATCTGGGACCGCATCAACCGTATTCCGCTGCTGGGCGCCGCGGCCGGCGACGCGCTGAACGACGGCCGGGCAGACGCCTTCGTCTGGACCGGCCCCTATCCCGACCGGGTTACGATCGAGGCGGCGATCAGGGCACCGGTGCACGTGATCGACGTCTACACGCCTGTGACGAAGACCGACTTCTTTGCGGTCTATCCGTACTACTCGCGCTTCCTGATCCCCGCCAACGCGTACAGAGGTGTCGGTGAAAACACCTCCGCGCTGGGCATTCCCGCCCTCTGGTTCGCCAATGTCAACGCGCCGGCGCCGCTCATCCAGCGCCTGGTCGAGGCGGCCTACAGCCGTGGGGGGCACGAGCATATGCTGCGGGTCCATTCCGCCGCCGCTGACATGACGTCGCGCAAGGCGCTCCAGGGCGTCACCATCCCGCTGCACAAGGGCGCGGAGGCGCACTGGCTGGCGGTGGGGCTGGAGATCCCGGAGAAGATCAGGGCCAGGTGACGGCCCGTGAACGAGAGGACGCGCCGGCTCTCCCCGACCTGGGCCCTCGTCCTCCAGGTCATGCTGGGGGCCGTGTCCCTGTACTACCTCTGGACGGCCTGGCGGGGTGCTGCGTCGCTCCAGTACTTCCGAGGTATCGCCGTCCTCTACAGTCTGGTGGTGCCGATGCTTCTCTACCGCGGCTGGCAGCGGGCGCGCGAGGACGCGCCGGGTGTCCTCGACCTGTTCCTGGCGGTCGCCGCCATCGTCGGCGTCGGGTACTGGATCGCCGAGCACGAGGCCATGGCCTACCGGGCGGGCGCCTACCTGCCCGCGGACTTCTGGATGGGCGTGATCGTTACCATCGTCGCCCTGGAGGCGGCTCGGCGCGTGCTGGGGTTGTCCATGGCGCTCGTCGCGGTCCTGCCCATGCTGTACGCCCTGTTCGGGCACTATCTCCCGCCGATCATCGGCCACCGCGGGTTCACGTTCCGCCGCATCATCGAGTACGTGTACCTGACGTCCGACGGCATCTTCGGGGTCATGGCCGAGGTGATCGCCGGGTTCGTGATTCCGTTCGTAGTCTTCGGGTCGTTCCTCCAGCGGGCCGGCGTTGGCAGGTTCTTCATTGATCTCTCGCTCGCCGCCCTCGGCCGCATCGCTGGCGGCCCGGCGCAGGCGGCCGTGGTGTCCAGCGCGCTGCTCGGTACGATCAACGGAAGCCCCATCGCCAACACGGTGACCACGGGCGCAATCACCATCCCGCTGATGAAGCGGACGGGCTTCCCTCCCCACATCGCCGCCGCCGTGGAGGGCGCCGCGTCAACAGGCGGCATGGTCCTCCCGCCTGTCATGGGCGCCGGCGCGTTCATCATGGCCGAGATGACCGCCACCCCCTACGTGGAGATCGCCAAGATCGCGGCGATCCCGGGCCTGCTCTTCTTCCTCGCCGTGGGGGTCATGGTGTACTTCGAGTCGCGCAAGCTCGGGCTGCGGGGACTGGGCCGGGACGAGATCCCGCATCTGGGGGAGACGGTGCGGCGCGGCTGGTTCCTGGTGATTCCCATCGCCGTGCTCGTGGCGGCCCTGGTCTCCGGCGCCTCCCCTGAACGTTCGGCCGCGTACGGGGTGCTGGCCACGGTGGCCGCGAGCTGGTTCCGGCGGGAGACCCGGATGGGCCTCGGTGCGATTTGGGAGGCTCTGGTCGACGGCGGCCGGGCCAGCCTGTTCGTCGCCGCGCTGACGGGAGCCGTGGGCATCCTGATCGGGGTCCTGGCGCTGACGGGTATCGCCATCCGGTTTGGCTGGATCATGGTGCAGCTCGCCGGCCAGAACCTGCTCCTCACGATCCTGCTCGTGGCGATCTCCACGCTGATCCTGGGCCTCGCCCTGCCGATCACGGCCACCTACCTGGTTGTGGCCGTGATTGCCGTGCCGGTGCTGCGTGAGTTGGGCATTCCGCTGCTGACCGCGCACATGATCGTCTTCTGGTTGAGCCTCGATTCGAACATCACGCCGCCGGTGGCCCTGGGGCCCTTTGCGGCGGCGGCGATCGCTGGCGCCGATCCCATGCGGGCTGGGTGGAACTGTTTCCGGTTCGCGAAGGTCATCTATGTCATGCCGGTGCTGTTTGCCCATACCCACATCCTCTTGACGGGCACCGCTGCGCAAAATGCCATGGCGGCCGTCTCGGCGACGGTTGGGGTGGTGATCTTCTCGATCCTGAGCACCGCCTACTTCGTGGTACACATCACGCCCCTGGAGTTCGTACTCATGGCGGGGGCCACGCTGCTGGCCTTCATTCCCAATCCGGCGACGGTGGCGGCGGGCGCGGCCGTCGTGGGGGCGGTGTTCTTGTTGCAGCGCCGCCGGCAGCGGGGCCCGGCCGGGGTGGCTGCAGCCGTGCCCGCCAAGGAGGTCTGAGATGGCAGAATCCTCAGCACGCACGCCGGGTGGAGGGACCATCCCGCATCACGGTCTGGCTGACGCCGCCGGGATCACCGTCGGCGGGGCGGGCTCCAGGGTGTTCCACCCGGATGACCTGCCGGAACTGAGTTCGGAGCGCGACGGTCGGATGAAGAAGGTGCTGCTGAACACGGCGAGCACCGGGACGGAGATGCTGGTGGACGTCCTTGACTACGCGCCGGGTGGTACCTCGCCGCTGCACTACCACAGGGGTACCGAACATTTCTTCTTCGTGCTGGGTGGCCGCGGACGCATCGTGATCAACGACCGGGAGTACCCGTTGCGGCCGCACACCGTGGTGTGGATCGCAGAGGGCGACGTGCACAAGGTGTACGCCGACCCCGACTCGCGGCTGCAGTTCCTCGAGTATTTCTCCAAGGGCCGACACGAGACGGTGTTCATCGAGCAGGCCTGTGAGTGGAAGCCACAGCCAAAGTCGTGAGCCTGGCGGCTCGCACAGCACGTGTGCACGGAGCACCCACGAGGAGGTAGACGTCATGCGCTCCCTCGCAGTCGCAGTCATCGTGGCGGCGCTGTTCCTGTCTGCGACGCCCGCCCTGGCCCAGGCCCCCTATTTCGCCGGCAAGACCATCGAGGTCATCGTGCCGACGGCGGTCGGCGGGCCCAGTGACATCCTCAACCGGTCGCTGGCGCCCTACCTGGAGAAGCACATTGCGGGCAACCCCACCGTGCGCATCCGCAACATTCCCGGCGGCGGCACCGTGCTGGGCTCCAACTGGTTTGCAGCCAACGCCAAGCCGGACGGGCTCACGCTGCTGGCCAGCCCGGTTGGCTCCAAGATCGCCTACATCCTGCAGACCCCGGGAGTCCGCTACGACTTCCGGCGCTTCAAGCTCATCGCCATCAGCGGTGGCGGCGCGGTGTTCTATGTTGCGGCGCGGACGGGCATCCGCAACGCGGGGGAACTGATCAAGGGTCAGGGGCAAGGCCTCGTGACAGGCGGCCTCACGCCGGCCGGCAACCTGTTGACGGCGTTCTTGGCCTACGAGCTGCTGGGTGTCAACCCCCGCGTGGTCTTCGGGTTCGATGGCGTGGGTCCCATCCGCCTGGCATTCGAGCGCGGAGAGCTGAACCTCGACTTCCAGGCCACCGTCGTCTACACCACCCAGGTCGCGCCCCTGGTCCGGGAGGGAAAGGTGGTTCCGTTGATGACGCTGGGCTACATTGATGAGAAGGGACAGGTCGTCCGCGACCCGGCGGTCCCCGACCTGCCCACGGTGTACGAGGTCTACCAGCAGGCCTACGGGCGCAAGCCCGACGGCCTGCTCCGGTACAAGGCGTTTCGGGCCACCGTGGCGGCCGCCTGGGTGTACGGACGAGGGCTGTGGGCGCAGGAGGGCACACCGGCCGAGATCACAAAGCCCCTCCACGACGCCATCGATCGCATGAACGCGGACCGCGAGTTCCAGGACTTGGCCAAGCGGCTCCTGGAAGGGTACGCGCTGATCCGCGGGGACAAGGTGGAGCAGACCGTCTACCGCGGGCTGAGCGTGACGCTGGACGTGACCAAGTTCATCCGGGACCTGATGCAGCAGAAGTACGGACAGACCATCTAGCGCCGCCGGGAGACAGGCGAGATGCTGGACGCGGCCATCGCGGCGCTGGCAATCTTCGCCAGCCCGGAACGTCTCGTGTTGTTGTTTGCCGGCACGCTCTCTGGCCTGCTGATCGGCATGCTGCCCGGGATGGGCGGGATCGTGGCCGTCTCGCTCATCCTGCCGTACGTCTACCGTCTCGACGCGTTCGCCTCCGCCGCGGTCCTCACCGGCGCGCTGGCCGTGGTCCACACGTCTGATACGATCAGCTCCGTCCTCATCGGCGCTCCGGGGTCGGCGGCCTCTGCCACCTCGGTCATCGAAGGCCACGCCCTGGCCAGGCAGGGGCAGGCCGCTCGGGCACTGTCCGCGGCGTTCCTCTCGTCCCTGATCGGCGGCCTGATCGGCGCGCTGGGCCTCACGGTGTCCATTCCTGTCGCCAGGCCGCTGGTGCTGGCGCTGGGTTCGCCCGAGCTGTTCATGCTGACGGCGCTGGGCGTCAGTTATGCCGGCAGCCTGTTGGGCAAGGATGCGCGGAAGGGGCTCATCGCCGGCGTGCTCGGTGTGCTGGTCGGCTTAGTCGGGCCGTCGCCGGCGGCCGCACAGCTCCGTTTTGACTTCGGCCAGCTCTACCTCATGGACGGGGTGCCGCTGGTCGTGGTGGCCCTGGGCATCTTCGGCGTTGCGGAGGTGGTCACGCTGTTCTCCCGAGGTGGCGCCATCGCCACGGGGACGGGCGTGGGGGTGGGCTGGGCTCAGGGCTTCCGGGACGTGCTGCAGCACCGGTGGCTGGTGCTGCGCGGGGCGCTGATCGGCGTGTGGGCCGGCATCCTACCGGCGCTGGGCGCGACGGCCGGCACGTGGATGGCGTATGGCCACGTGGTCGCCGCCAGCAAGGACAAGTCGCGCTTCGGCAAAGGCGACATCCGTGGCATCATCGCGCCCGAGGCCGCCAACAACGCGGTGGCCGCCGGAGACCTGATTCCGACCCTGCTCTTCTGGGTGCCGGGCAGTGCCTCCGCCGCGCTGCTGGTCGGTGTGCTGCTGCGACATGGGATCCTGCCCGGTCCCCGGATCGTGACCGAGCATCTCTCGCTGATCTACGTGATCATCTGGAGCTACGCCATCGCCAATGTGGTCGGGGCCGGCCTGTGCTTTCTGATCAGCCCCGCGCTGGCCCGCATCACCCATGTGCCGTTTGCCCGGCTGGCCGGCCCGGTGCTGATGACGATCACGCTGGGAGCGTTCCAGGCGACCCAGAACATGGCCGATCTCGTCACGCTGTTCATCATCGGCCTGCTGGGATGGGCCATGAGCCGGACCGGGTGGCCCAGGGCGCCGTTCCTGATCGGGTTCGTCCTGGCAGGCCCGATGGAACGGAACTTCGTCATCACCACCAACCTCCTGCAGGGATGGGGATGGCTGACGCGGCCCGGGGTCGTGATCATCGGCGCGGTCCTGGTGGCGCCCTTTGTCGTGGGACTGGCCCGATGGATCAGGGCACGCCGTCGGGGCGCCCCCGCGGCGGAGGAAGGGGGTCAGCGGGTCGCGCTGGACGTGGTGCTCAGCGCCGTCTTGCTCGTCGTGTTCCTCGGGGCGCTGGCGCTGGCTGCGCACTATGCGCCCAGCGCGAGGCTCCTGCCGATGGTCGCCGCCGTGCCGGGGGCAGGCTTGGCCGCCTGGCAACTGGTCCGCGCCCTCCAGGGACGCTCGGTGGTGGACGACGACGGGCCGCCCTTGGCGGCAGAGGTGCGGGGAGGGCTCCTGGCATTCCTGGCCCTGGGTGGGTGTTTCGTCCTGATCCGGCTGGTCGGCTTCCATGCCGCCGCGGCCGCGTTCATGCTGCTGTTCACCCTGGGGCCGGCGCGCATGCGCCCCCTGCCAGCGATGCTCTTCACCGCAGCCGTGATGCTCTTTGTGGCCGGTCTGGGGAACCTGCTGGGAGTCCGCTGGCCATCCGGGCTGTTGAAGCTCTGACGCCCCGCAGGGAGGAGGATGCGCAATGCCGATCGAGCGCCTGCGTCACCTGCGCCTGATCAGCCGCACTAGGTACGGGCCGGTGGGCGCGGGACAGATCGTGGTGCACCGGGGGTACGCCTACATCGCACCGATGCGGGATGTCGGCACGACCATCGTGGACGTGCGCGATCCGCGGTCGCCGCGCGTGGTGGCCCAACTGGGGGTCCCGCCCAACACGCACGCGCACAAGGTCCAGGTGGCTGGCGATCTCATGGTGATCAATCACGAGAAGCTCCCCCAGTATCAGGGGACAGACTTCAGCGGAGGCGTCGGCATCTACGACGTCCGCGATCCGGCCTCGCCGCGCCTGCTGACGTTCTTCGCCACCGGGGGGCCCGGCGTGCACCGGTTCTGGTTCGTCGACGGCCGGTACGCGCATCTGTCGGCCGGGGCCGAGGGTTTCTCGAGCCAGATCTACCGCATCCTGGACCTAGCCATGCCCGATCGGCCTGTTGAAGTGGGGCGGTGGTGGATTCCGGGGATGTGGACCGCTGGCGGCGAGCGGCCTGACTGGCCGCCATCCTGGCACGTTCGCGTGCACGGCGCGCCGTTCGTCGTGGGAGATCGGTGCTACGTCGGGTGCCAAGACTGGGGCTGGGTCATTCTCGATGTGTCGTCGTGGTCACAGCCGAAGCTGATCGCCCGGCACACCGTCTACCCGCCGTTTGGAGACATGCTGCACACGGCCCTGCCTCTGCCCGGACGCCGGTTGGTCGCCTGCACCCAGGAGGCCCTGAGGAAGTTCGGCGAGAGCTCGGAACGGGAGAAATACCTGTGGATCGTAGACGTGCGCCATGAGCGCAACCCGATCCCGGTGGCGACGTTCCGCGTGGATCCCGACGGGCTCGCTGATCCCGAGTTCCGCTTCGGACCCCACAACATTCACGAGAACCGGCCGGGCAGCCAGCAGCGTGAGGACCGGATCTACCTCACGTACTTCTCAGGAGGCCTCTGGGTGGTGGACATCAGCGACCCGCTGCGGCCGCGGGAGATCGCCTGGTATGTGCCCGAGGTGCCGCGGGGGCTCCCACAGACCAACGATGTCTACGTGGACGCCGACGGGCTGATCTACGTGGTGGATCGGCTGGATGGCGTCCTCGACATCCTGGAGCACGACGGCATCTAAGCAGTCACGCTTTCCGCCTCGCCCAGGAAGTACACGATGGCCGCCGCGTACAGCCGCGCGGCGTCCACCAGCTCGGCGATGTCCACGTACTCGTCGGCCTGGTGGGGGATTTGCCGGTTGCCCGGGCCGATGGTCACGATGGGTAGCCCGGCCCAGGCATGGAGGAACGTGCCGTCCGTAGAGCCGGGCACGCCGCCGTAGCGCGGCGGCCGGCCCAGCACACGCTCCGTGGCGCGCTCCACGGCCCGCACAATAGGGTCGTCGGCGCGGGTCTCCGTCGGGGGCCGATCCTCCACGAGCTCCAGCGCGACCTCCACGCGCGGGTCGACTGCCCGGGCGCGGGCCGCCAGGCCGTCGAGGGCCTGTTGCAGTTCCGCGTGGTCCTGTCCCGGCACGGTGCGCAGGTCCACGGTCACGTGGGCCTCGCCGGCCACCACGTTGAACTGCGACTCGCCGTGCACCGGCGCGCGCACCGTGGTGGGCGTGATGTGCGGCAGCCCGAGGAACGGATGACGGCCGTGCCGCGTCTGACGGGCTCGATCCTCCTCGACCAGCGCCGTGATGAACGCCGCGGCCACGGGGATGGGGTTGATGCCGGCATAGGGCATCGCGCCGTGCGCCATCCTGCCGCGAAACGTGGCCAGCACCCGCATGGCGCCCTTCTGGTGCAGGCAGATCTCGTTCTCCTCTGGCTCGCAGATCAAGGCCGCGTGGAATCCCCTGGCGCCGCCCTGCCGGATGAAGGCCTTGATGCCCAGCATCATGCCTTCTTCGTCGGCGACGGCGGCAATGCGCACGCGGCCAGGCAGGTGGGGGCAGGCGCGGCGCACGGCGTCCAGCGCGCAGATGGCCGAGGCCAGGCCGCCCTTCATGTCGGCGGTGCCGCGGCCGTAGATGCGGCCTTCGTGGACCGTGGCCCCAAACGGCGGAACGGTCCACGCGCCGTGATCGCCCTCGGTCACCACGTCGGTGTGGCCTTCGAGGATGAGACCGCGCCCGCCCCGGCCCCAATCCCAGTCGGCCACCACGTTCGGACGGTTCGGCGCCGCCTCGTGGGTGGATGTCGGAAGCCCCATGCGCTTCAAGTACTCGACGAGGTACGCCGCGCAGGCGGCTTCGGTCCCCGACGGGTCGCCGGGGCGGTAGACGCTGGGGATGCGCACGAGTTCCCTGGTCAGCGCCACAACCGCGTCCGCGTCCACAGCCTCGGCGGCCGCGTGGGCCAGGGCATCAAGCCCCCTGGTGGCTCCGGTCGCCTCGCTCAAATCCGTCCCCTCCCCATGAGGATTCGCTGCGGTGCCGCTGCGGGTGCATCGGGCCGCCCCGGGGCTATCGCGGCCTGCGCCGAAGTCGCGGGTCGAGCAGATCGCGCAGCCCGTCGCCGAGCAGGTTCCATCCCAGCACTGCCGCGGCGATGGCGATCCCAGGATAGATGGCCATCCACGGCCCCACGAACAGCACGTCGCGGGCTTCCTGCAGCATGCCGCCCCAGCTCGGCGTCGGCGGCTGTGTGCCCAACCCCAGGTAGCTCAACGACGCCTCGGCCAGCACGGCACCGGAGAACGCCACGGTGGTCTGCACCAGCAGCGGCCCGCCCACATTGGGCAGGATGTGGCGAAGCAGGATCGTCGCATCCGTGGCGCCCATGGCCCGGGCGGCGACCACGAACTCCTGATTGCGGACCGCCAGCGTCTGCGCCCGGGCCAGGCGTGCGAACGTGGGGATGAGCACGATGCCGATGGCCATCATGGTCTGGATGTGCCCCGGCCCCAGGGCCGCCACCACCAGGATCGCCAGCAGCAGGGCAGGGAACGCCATGAGGCCGTCCACCAGGCGCATCAGGACCGCGTCCGTGCGGCCGGCGCGGTAGCCCGAGAGCAGGCCGATCGTGACGCCTGCGCCGGCCCCGATGGCCACGGCCACGGCGCCGACGATCACCGCCACCCGTCCACCGTAGAGGATCCGACTGAGGACGTCGCGGCCCAGCCGGTCGGTCCCCAACCGGTGTTCCGGCCCCGGCGACCGCAGCCGGCTCGCCGGGTCGATCGCCGTCGGGTCGCCGGGCGCCAGCAGGGGCGCCGCGGCGGCGGAGCCCACGATGAGGGCCACGAGCGCGCCGCCCACGATGAGCGGCAAATTGTACCGCCGCCGGCGGGGTTGCACCAGAAGCACTGGGGCCCGCGTGGACGCCGCTTGAACCCTCCTTGGCCCGAGCCGTGCCATCAGTCGTACGAGATCCTGGGGTCGATCACCGCGTAGAGGAGATCCACCAGCAGGTTCAGCAGGGCGAACATGACGGCGATGGCGATCACCGCGCCCTGAACGACCACCAGGTCGCGGGAGTAGATGCCCTGCAGCAGTAGCCGGCCGAGGCCCGGCAGGCCGAAGACCTGCTCGATGACGATCGTCCCGCCCATCAGGTAGCCCAGCTGCAGCCCCGCCACGGTCAGCACCGGGATCAGCGAGTTGCGCAGGACGTGGCGGCGCAGGATGAACCGGTCCCACAAGCCCTTGCTGCGCGCGGTGCGCACATAGTCCCGGTTCAGTTCCTCCAGGACCGAAGCCCGTACGAGCCGGACCAGCGCCGCCGCCCGCTCGGTGCCCAGTGCCACGGCCGGCAGCACCAGGTGGCGCGCCCAGTTCAGCGGGCCGGCCGACAGCGGGGCGTAGCCCTGCAGCGGGAAGATCGGGACCGCCGCGGCCAAGCCCAGCAGCAGCAGGATGCCCATCCAGAAGGTCGGAATGGCCAGCCCCATCTGTGAGCCGGCCAGTACGCCCAGGTCCAATGGCGACCAGGCGCGGCGCGCGGCCACGATCCCCAGCGGCAGCGCCAGCCCCACGGCCACCAGCATGGCGGCCACGGCCAGCGAGATGGTCACGGGCAGCCGCTGCACGATGAGCCCGGCCACGGGCTCGCGATAGCTGATCGATGTGCCCAGGTGGCCGCGGGCTAGGTGCCCGAGCCACTCCAGATAGCGCATGATCAACGGTCGGTCGAGGCCGAACTCCTGCCGCAGCCGTGCCAGGTCCTCTGGCCGGGCATCCACGCCCAGCATGATCTGGGCGATGTCGCCGGGGATCACCTGGAGGGCGAGAAACGTGACGGTGGCGACCACGAGTACCGTGGGCACCACCGTCGCAAGCCGCCGGAGGACGAGCGGCATGCTACCTCGGATCAGACTCCCTTCGCAGGCGGCTGCACCCCATGCTACTTGACGGTCTTGCGGAAATCGAAGGTGTCGATAGCGTAGAGCTGGCGGAAGTCGCGCACGTTCCGCTGGGTGGCCATGTAGAGCACCGGGGTGCCCAGGAAGACCATCATGGCATCGTCGGTCATCAGCTTGAGCGCTTCGGCGTAGATGCGCTTCCGCAGGTCGGGATTGGTGGTGATTCGGCCGGCCAGGATCAGGTCTTCCACCTTCTGGTTCTGGTACCGGACGTAGTTCCGGGTCGGGTCCCCGAAGCCGGCCAGCCGGCCGTCGGGATCCAGCTTGCCGGTGTGCCCGATGATGGTGAGATCGTACTCGCCGCCGCCGTACACGCGCGACAGCCAGAATCCCCACTCGACCACCCGCGGGCGCGCCGTCACCCCCACCCTGGCCAGCATGCCCTGGATGAGCTGCCCGGCCTCGATGTGTGGTGGGTAGGGCTGCGGCAGGGCCAGGTCCAGGGTCAGGCCGCTGGCATGTCCCGCCTCCGCGAGCAGCCGCCTGGCGCGGTCGGGGTCGTACGGATACGGGTCGGGCAGGTCCACGTAGTAGGGGCTCGTGACGTCCATGAAGACGTTGGAGACGATGGACTCCTCGCCGTAGGCCGTGCGCAGAGCCTGCCTGCGGTCGATCCCGTGCCACAGCGCCCGGCGCACCCTGATGTCACGGAGGACGGGCCGGCTATTGTTGATCGCCAGCACGTTGATCAGGCTCGTAACCTGCCGGATGATCTTGACATTGGGATTGGCGCGGACGCGGGGCAGGTCCAGGAACGCCACGCTGTCAATCGCGTCGAACTCGCCGGAGAGCAGCCCGGCCACCTTGACGGCCGACTCGGGGACGAATCGGATCAGGACCTCGCGCAGCCGTGGCTCGCCCCGCAGCCAGTAGCCCTCGAACCGCTGCAATCGGATGAACGAGTCACGCTGCCACTCGCCCAGCGTGAACGGGCCGGTGCCCACCGGTCTCGTGGCGAAGTCGTGCTTGCGCGCGATCAGGTCTGCAGGCAGGATGGCGCCCCATCCCTGGCCCAGGGTGGCCAGGAACGGTGCGAACCGCTCGCCCAACACGATGCGCACGGTCAGCGGATCGACGACCTCGATGGCGCGCACCGCCCCGAAGTCGCCCCGCTTGGGTGAGCGCGTGGCGGGATCGAGGATGCGCTCCAGTGTCGCCTTGACATCGCCCGCATCCAGCGTCTTGCCGTGGTGGAACCTGACCCCGGGCCGCAGCTTGAACGTCCAGGTCAGGCCGTCCGCGGAGACCGTCCATGACTCCGCGAGCGCCGCGACCAGTCTGCCCTGATCGTCGGGTTCGACCAGCGTGTCATAGAGGCTCTTGTTCACCTGAAACGCCAATGTGGCGGCCGTGGACTGCGGGTCCAGAGTGTCGGGCCCGCCTGAGAGCGCAAAGACGAACCGCTCGCGCGGCGTCTGGGCGCCGGCGGGGGCGCCAGCAACAGCCAGGGCCGCCGCCAGGGCCAGCAGCACTGCCTTCCCGACCCAAGGAGAGGCCGCGGCTCCGCGCGGGGTGGGATCCGTCATGACCGTTCCCTCCTTCCGACAAGTGCGTGCGAGACGCGTGCCAGCGACGTGCGAGTTGTCTCCAGCGACTTGGTCTCGAAGATCACCGTGCGTGCCCACGGCGGCAGGTCCCTGGCCAGATCCACGACCTTGGCGATCTCGCCGTCGCCCCAGGCCAGGTGGTCGTCGCGCCAGCCGCGGCAGTCGTTGACATGCACGTGCACCACGTCGCGGTCTTTGAGCATGGCATCCAGCGTGGCGCGGCCGGCCAGGAATGCGTGCCCGAAGTCCAGGCACAGTCGCAGCGCCGGGTGACCGACGCCCTCGAAGATCTGACGGAGTTCATCGTAGGCCACGCCATAGATGAGCTTGCGCCCGATGCGCGGCTGCCCCTCCGCCGGCGAGACGTCCGGCATGTTCTCCAGGTAGATCTCGATGCCGGCGGCCCGGGCGGCTTCGCACAGGCCGTGGAGGGACTCCACGGCGTACGGCAGTCCCCGGTCGCGGGGCATGACCTCCTCATAGGGTGGGTGCCCGGGATGGACCACGACGCCGCGCGCCCCCAGCCGAGCTGCCTCGGCGATCGTCTGCCGAATCTGCCGGACGGACTCGGCGCGGATGCCTGGATTGGTCGACGCGATGTTGATGCCCAGGATCGGCATGTGCAGGCTCAGCACGCCCCCGCCGTTCCACTCCACCGGCAGCCAGGCGTGCGGGGGTTCGCACATGATCTCGATCCCCACGCCGAACCCCAACAAGTCGGACGCCACTTCGGCCAGCGGTCGGCGCACTGCGGCAAAGCTCGATACGCCCAAGTCCAACGCGGTCGGCTCCTCTCCCCGCTGTTACGGGTGGTGCGTCAGGTCGGCCCACCCTGGGATCCCGCCAAGTCCCCTGGCTGCCCTGACGGCACGGCGGATCGCTTCGGCGGTGGCGCGCGCGGCCCCTTCGCCCAGGCTGGTGAGGTCGCTGGGCCCGTGGGTGCCCGTGCCCAGCACGAACACGCTGTCACCATCGAAGGCCGTGTGCGATGGCACGATGGCGCGGCTCAGCCCGGCGTGTCCCTGGACCGCCAGGCGCCAGGCCTGTCCCGGCGTCAGCGATGCACTGGTGGCGATGACGGCCAGCGTGGTGTTGGTGGCGAACACCGGCGCCGGAGGCCGGACCATCAGGGCGTCGGAGGCGCTGATCATTCTGCCCTGGTCGTCGCGGCCTGCGGCCAGCAGGTTCCCCTGCTCGTCGACCACGTCGCCCAGCGCGTTGACCACCACCAGCGCGCCGACCACGGCACCGTCGTACAGGCGGATGCTCCACGACCCGACGCCCCCCTTGGTGGCGCGGTCGAGTCCCAGCACCTTGCCGACGGTGACCCCGGTGCCCGCGCCGACGCTGCCTTCCTCGACAGGACCGTCGCTGGCGGCCACGCAGGCGGCGTAGCCCATGGCGGCGTCGGGCCTGGCCTGCGGGTCG
This sequence comes from Candidatus Fervidifonticultor quintus, assembly GCA_031459535.1. Classification (GTDB taxonomy): domain Bacteria; phylum Sysuimicrobiota; class Sysuimicrobiia; order Sysuimicrobiales; family Humicultoraceae; genus Fervidifonticultor_A; species Fervidifonticultor_A quintus. The sequence continues at coordinate 20,348 of JAVKIJ010000003.1, forward strand.
CCCACACCGAGGTCGAAGACCACCGCCGCAGGCACGATCGGCACACGAGCCACCCGTGTGGGGAACCCCGCACCACGCTCCTCCAGGAAGCGGACCACCCCCTCCACTGCCGAGAGGCCAAACACGCTGCCGCCCGTGAGCAGGACCCCGTGCACCTCGGGGCCCAATGAGGCAGGATGGAGGATGTCGGTCTCGTGGGTTCCCGGAGCGCCGCCGCGGATGTCTGCGGCGGCCAGCGCCCCCGGCTCGTACAGGACCACGGTGCAGCCGGTCAGCCCCCGCAGATCGGTCGCGTGACCGACGCGAATGCCCGGGATGTCCGTGAGCGAAGGCATGATGGCGGCAGCGAACGCTCTCGAAGCGTCCTTCGCAGATACCTACCGCAACTCCTGCCGCGGCGCCAGCACCGCGCCTACCTTCTGCCGACCGGCATGATGTAGAGCGGCTCCTGGCCCTCGGGGAGGCCCAGGATCGTCCGTACGCGCCGGTCGTCGAAGGCGCCGACGACCACCGTCGCCAGTTGAAGTGCCTCGGCTTGCAGGCAGACGTTCTGGCCCGCGTGCCCGGCGTCCATGTGAACGTAGCGCCTGCCGCGCTGGCCGTAGCGACCGGTGGTGCGCTCGTAGATGGCGGCGAGGACCACGTGGGCCGCAGCCGCGCCGACGCAGGCCTGGTCCAGCGCCGCAGCCATCAGATCGCGCCGCACGTCGCCCGCCCTCACCAGTTGGAGCGCGTGGGGGCCCGCCAGGTAGTGGTAGACGCCGGGCTCGAGTCCCTCGACGCGCGCCGCCACCAGATAGACCTCGAGGGGATACAACGCGCCGGCCGACGGCGCCGTCCGGTGGCCGGCGTCGTCGGTCACGCCGTAGGCCGCCCACAGCAGCTGGGCAGCCTCGGGCAGGGTCAGCGGCGCGTCGCGGTACTCTCGGACCGATCGCCGCGCGGCCAGGACCTCCTCCAGCGAGGCGCGTCCGCGCAGGCGCGGCGCGGGTAACTCCACGGTCGTGCTCCAAGCCACCAGTCTCCTCCCACAGCAGCCCTCAGCGGGCGAGTAGCCGGATCAAGACCATGCTGACCGCCGCGATCGTCACCGACGCCGCCAGCCCCACGTAGAACGGCCCCAGTCCGATCTGCCGCATGCGTCCCAGGTCGGCGCTCAGCCCCACCGCGGCCATGACCATCACTACCAGGAATCTGCCGACCAGCGACGCCCAGCGGACCGCTGCGGCACCAAACAGGTGGAGGCTGTTCATGGCCGCGGCCGCGACGAACCAGAGGACGAACCAGGGGAAGATCTTTATCAGATCCACGCGGGCGCCCAGGCCCCCATGGCCCACGCGGCGCGTGGTACTGTGGACGATCCCGTAGAGCACCGCCAGCGGCACCAGGGCCAGCGTCCGGGTGAGCTTTACCACCGTGGCCACCCGACCCGCGGGTTCACTGAACGCGAACGCCGCGGCCAGGACCGACGACGTATCGTGGATCGCGGTTCCGGCCCAGAGTCCGAAGACCGCATCGGACAGCGCCAACAGATGTCCCAGCAGTGGATAGACCAGCACAGCCAGCATGTTGAACAGGAACACGGTGGTTACCGCGAAGGCAATCTCTTCCTCTCGGGACTCGATGATGGGTCCCACGGTGATGATGGCTGTGGCGCCACAGATCGCGGTGCCGACGCCGATGAGGCTCACCAGGCCCCTGGGCGCCCGCAGCGCCCGGCCCAATGCGGCCACAAGCCCCAGCGCCAGCACGATGGTGGCGGCGATCACCGTCGCCGCCGCCGCGCCGATGGTGACCACCTGTTGGAAGCTCAGGGTGGCGCCGAACAGGATGATGGCGAGCCGCAGCAGCCGCTTCAGCGTGAAGTCCGCGCCGTCTCGCAGCGCGGCCCTGGGGCCGACCGTATTGCGGACCACCAGGCCGGCGACCAGGGCCAGCACCGGTGCACCGATCAGGGGTGCGAGGCTTCCGGTCAGTTGAGCAGCAGCGGCGATGAAGGCGACCGCAACGAGGCCCGGAAGGCGCATAGGTGGCTATTCGCTGGGTAGCCGGCTGGCTCCTCGGGCCGGCCGTTGGCTATAATGGTCGCATGGACCTGCCCTCGCTCGCTCGCCGGCTGCAGGCCATCGTCGGCGAGCCGTTCGTCCTGTTTCGTCCCGACGACCTGCTGGTGTATGAACAGGACGCTCTCATGGTCAGCCGGCACATGCCCGACCTGGTCGTGCTGCCCGAGACGACCGAGCAGGTCTCCCGGGTGGTCCGTGCGGTGCGCGAGTTCGGGATGCCCATTGTCGCTCGCGGCGCGGGCACCGGCCTGGCCGGCGGAGCCATTCCCCTGCGCGGCGGTGTGGTCGTGGTCTTGACGCGCATGACCCGCGTGCGCGAGCTCGATCTCGAGAGCCGCACGGCCGTCGTGGAAGCCGGAGTGGTCAATGCTGAACTCACCGCGATGCTCTCCCGCCACGGGCTGTTTTTTGCTCCCGATCCCGGCAGCCAGGTGGCCTCCACCATCGGCGGCAACGTGGCCAACAACGCGGGCGGCCCGCACTGCCTCGCCTACGGTGTGACCGGCAATCACGTGCTCGGTATGGAGGTCGTGCTGCACGACGGCAGCGTAGTCTGGCTGGGCGGCCGGGTTCCGGACACGCCTGGCTACGATCTGGGCGGGGTACTCACGGGATCCGAGGGGACGCTCGGCATCATCACGGCCGTGGCGGTCAGGCTGATGCCCGCCCGCGAGGCGGTCAGGACCCTGCTGGCCATCTATGACAGCATGGATGCCGCGTGCGAGGCCACCTCGGCGGTCATTGCCTCAGGCGTGATTCCCGAGGCGCTGGAGATCATTGACAACGAGTCCATGCGGGCGGTCAACCGGACACTGCGCGCGGGATTCCCGGAGGACGCCGAAGCCGCGTTGCTCATCGAGGTGGAAGGGCTGTCCGAGGCGGTCCCGATCCTGATGGAGCGCATCGCGAACATCTGTCGCCAGCACGGTGCGCGGCGCCTCCAAACCGCGGCGACCGCCGAGGAGCGCCTCAATCTGTGGAAGGGCCGCAAGCAGGCGTACGGCGCCCTGGGCAAGCTGGCGCGGCGGGCGATCATGCTCGACGTGTGCGCGCCGCGGTCCCATCTGGCCGCCGTGATGCGTCAGGTGGCCGCGGCTGCCGCAGGCTGCGGGATCCGTGTGGCCAACTTCTTCCACGCCGGCGATGGCAACATGCACCCGAATCTCATCTTCGATTTCGACGACCGGTCACCCGAGTATGCGCGGGTCGTGGAAGCCACCGAGGGCATCATGCGCGCCTGCATTGCGGTCGGCGGCACCATTACCGGCGAGCACGGCATTGGGTTGGAGAAGCGCGAGTATCTGGGCTGGATGTACAGCAACGACGACATGGCGGCGATGAAGCTGGTCAAGCGCATCTTCGATCCTGACGGCATCCTTAACCCGGAGAAGATCTTCCCGCTGGGCCGGCCGGTCCACGAGATTCATGCGCCGGCTACGGCCGGGAGCCCCTGAACGGGCGGCTCCATGGGCGACGCCGCTTCAGCAGCATTCCCGGTGGCGATACCGCGGCCCGGCCCCGGGACGGACGCGGCGATGCCGCCGATTCCCGAACTCGACGCGTGTGTGCACTGCGGGTTGTGCCTGAACCAGTGCCCGACCTACCGCGTCACGCACCTGGAAGCCGAGTCGCCTCGCGGCCGCATCTATCTTGTCGAGGCGGCGGCTCAGGGCAGGCTCGAGCTCACGCCGAGCATGGCCGGGCACCTCTACTCGTGCCTGGCCTGCCGCGCCTGCGAGACCGCGTGTCCCTCCGGCGTGCAGTACGGCCGCATCGCCGAGGCTGCCCGTGAGGTCCTCGGCCCACCGGGTCCGCCGCTTGCGCGGGCGATCACGCGGCTGGCGTTGCGCCACCTGATGCCGTACCCCGGCCGGCTCCGCCTGGTTGGCCGCCTGATCGGGCTCTACCACCGCAGCGGCCTGGCCGCCGTGGCCGAACGCCTCCTGCCCGAGCGGTGGCGCCTCCGAGCCGCGCTGTTGCCGCCGCCGTCCGAACCGTTCTTCGAGCCCGAGGCCGAGGTGCTGCCGGCGGCCGGCGAGCGCCGGGCGCGGGTGGCGTTTCTGTCCGGGTGTGCCATGAGCCTGTTCTTCGCGCCGGTCAACGCGGCCACCGTGCGCGTGCTCCGACGGTGGGGTTGCGACGTGGTCACCCCCCGGGACCAGACTTGCTGCGGAGCGCTGAACAGCCATTACGGCGAGGCCAACACCGCCCGGGCTATGGCGCGGCGCAACATCGACGTCTTTCCCGCCGATGTGGACGCCATCCTGACCAACGCCGCGGGCTGCGGCGCAGCCATGAAGGACTACGGCCACCTGTTGAGGGGTGACCCGCTCTATGCCGAGCGCGCGCGGCGCTTCTCGTCCCTGGTGCGCGACGTCAGTGAGTTCCTGGTCGAACTGGGCCCGCGCACGTCGCCACGGCCGGTGGCGTTTGCCGTGACCTATCAGGACCCGTGCCACCTGGCGCACGGCCAGAAGGTGCGCACCGAACCCCGCGCCCTGCTCCGGCGCATCCCCGGCCTCGTCCTCAAAGAGATGGAGGCGTCGGACCGCTGCTGCGGCAGCGCCGGCATCTACAACGTGCTGCAACCCCAGATGTCTGGGACGCTGCTCCAGGAAAAGATGGCGAACATCCGCGCCACCGGCGCGCCGGTGGTGGTCACTCCGAACCCGGGATGCATGCTGCAGTTGGGGTACGGCGCGTCCCGTTTCGGTGTGCCGGTGCGCGTGGTGCACCTGATGGACCTGCTGGACGAGGTCGAAGCGTGAGCGCCCGTGCCGCAGTCGCCATGGTCCCCAGGCTCGAGGGGCTGCTCGGCCGCGAGGCCGTGATCACCGCCGATGTGGCACGGTGGAGTGTGGAAGGACTGGTCCCGACCGTGGCCGTGCGCCCCGGCGACGTCGAACAAGCCGCTGCGGTGCTCCGGCTGTGCGACGAATCCGGCGCCGCGGTGATCCCCTGGGGTGGCGGCACGGCGATGGAACTGGGCAACCCGCCGCGTGCCGGGGACGTGATCCTGCTCACCGATCGTCTCGCCGCGATCCCAGACCACGACCACACCAACCTGACGGTGACGGTGCAGGCGGGCGCCACGCTGGCGGCGCTCGCGGCGGCGCTGGGCCGATGTCGGCAGTTCTTGCCGCTGGAGCCGCCGCGCGCCTCCTCCGCTACCGCCGGCGGCACGGTCGCGACCAACCTCAACGGCCCGCGGCGGATGCGTTACGGTTCGGTGCGCGACCTGGTGATCGGGATGCGCGTGGCGCAGGCCAACGGGGTGGTGGTGAAGTTCGGCGGCAAGACGGTCAAGAACGTGGCGGGGTACGATATGGCCAAGCTCTTCGTGGGCTCACTGGGGACCCTCGGGCTGGTCACGGAGCTGACGTTCAAGGTCATGCCGGTGCCGGAGACGTCGAGGACAGCGGCCGTCTGGGGGCAGGATCCCGCCCGGCTATGGGCGCTTGCCAGGCGGATCCTCGGGTCGCCGCTCGGCCCCTCGGCGCTGGTCGTGGCCAACGCCACAGCCGCCGGCCAGCTGGTCGGGCCTGGCGGCCGCCAGGGCGGGCCGGACCGGCGCGCCGCCCTGCTGGTGCGCGCCGAAGGCGTGGAGCCTGCGGTCGCGCGCCACGCGCGCGACATCGCCGAGTGGGCGCACGGCGGGGACCTCGAGTGCGAGATGTTCGGCGGGGACGCCGAGGCGGGTGCGTGGCGCGCAGTGTGCGACTTCGGGTGGACGAGCGCGGGTACCGCCGTGCGGCTGACAGTGCCGTCTGGCCGGACGGGCGCGGTGATGGAACGCCTCGGCCACACCCTGCCGGCGACGACCGGCCTCTTGGCCGATACACTGGCCGGGACGCTCTGGCTCGCGTTCGAGGCCGCAGACGACGCGGCGTCCGCGTTGCCGGCAATCGCGGACCTGGCGGCCGCCTGCGGGGGCCACCTGCTGCTGGCCAGGGCACCGCACTCGTTGAAGGCCGACCACGGCGTGTGGATGCCCCAGCCGGCCGGCCGCGTGCTGGAGCTGATGAAGGCCTTGAAGCAGTCCTTCGATCCCAAAGGGATCCTCAACCCTGGTCGGTACGTCGCCGGCCTGTGAGGACCGCCAGCGTCTCCCGCGACGGCCGATGGCCCGACTGACCCTGGCGCTCGCCATCCACAACCACCAGCCGGTGGGGAACTTCTCCTCAGTGTTCGAGGAGGCATACCGGCGGGCGTATGAGCCCATGGTCGCGGCGCTCGAGCGCCACCCCGGTGTGCGCGTGGCGCTGCACTACAGCGGGCCGCTGCTCGACTGGTTGCGCACCTCGCAGCCCGACCTGCTCGCGCGCGTGCGCGCCCTGTGCGGCCGCGGCCAGGTGGAGATCATGACCGGCGGCTACTACGAGCCGATCCTGTCGGCCATTCCCGACCGCGACAAGCGCGGGCAGATTCAGAAGATGACGCGCGTGGTCCGGGACCTGTTCGGCTACGAGGCGACCGGGTTGTGGCTCGCCGAGCGCGTGTGGGAGCCGCACTTGCCCAAACCCCTGGCCGAGGCCGGCGTCGAGTACACCATCGTGGACGACACCCACTTTCTGCACCTGGGGCTCGCGGAGGCCGACCTCGCCGGCCACTTTGTGACCGAGGAAGACGGCCTGACCATCAGCATCCTGCCCAGCGCCAAGGCGCTGCGCTACCGCATTCCATGGGCCACGGTGGACGATCTGTTGGCCTGGCTGCGCCAGCAGGCCGCCGACGGTGATCGCGTCCTGGTCATGGGCGACGACGGGGAGAAGTTCGGCCTGTGGCCGGGCACGCACCGCCTGTGCTGGGAGCGGGGATGGGTCGAGGCGTTCTTCTCGGGGCTGGAGGATGCTGGCGACTGGCTTGTCGTCATGCCTCCCGGCGACTGGGTGAAGGCGAGGCCGCCGGTCGGCCGCATCTATCTGCCGACGGCCTCGTACGACGAGATGACGGAGTGGGCGCTTCCGGCGCCCGCGGCTGCCCGGCTCTCGGCACTCAAGCACGAGCTGGAAGTCCAACGTCGCACCGACATCTTGCCCTTCCTGCACGGGGGATTCTGGCGCCACTTCCTCGTCAAGTATCCGGAGATCAACACCCTTCACAAGGCCATGCTGCGCGTCAGCCGCAAGGTGTGGAAGATGCGACCAGGGCCCCGGCGCGATGCGGCGCTGGACCACTTGTGGCAGGCCCAGTGCAACTGCCCGTACTGGCATGGCGTGTTCGGCGGCATCTATCTGGGCCACATCCGATCGGCGAACTGGGCACACCTGATCGCGGCCGAGCAGATCGCCGATGCCCGGCGCGGTCGCCGCTGGGTCGCGGCCCACCTCGAGGACCTGGACGCGGATGGCCGGCCGGAGGTGTTGGTGGCCTCGGACGGGCAGGTGCTCTCGATCGATCCCCCAGACGGCGGGAGTCTCGTCACCTGGGAGGCGCGTGCTGCCCGCGTGAACCTGGTCAACGTCATGAGTAGACGGGCCGAGGGCTATCATGCATCTCTGCGCCAGGCGATCGCGAAGGGTGAGGCCGTGCTGTTTGGGCCGGACGAGATGGAGACCATCCATACCACGCGGGTACGCGTGAAGGAGTGGGGGCTGGAACGACACTTGGTCACCGACTGGTATCGCCGGTCGAGTCTGCTCGATCACTTCCTGGCTCCCGGTGGCAGCCCCGAGGCATTCGCGCGCGGCGAGGTGGGCGAACTGGGCGACTTCGTCAATCAAGCATACGACCTGGCGCTCCAGGTGGACGATCCCAAGGCCCGGCCGGCAGGAGGCCTCCCGATGGCGTCTGTGCGGCTGGTCCGCGATGGCCACGTGTGGGTCGACGGCACCCATGCCCCGGTCCGCGTCGAGAAGACCGTGACGGTGCCGGCCGGCCGATCAGGCCTTGGGGTCTCCTACCGGGTCTCGAACCGCAGTGGCGCCGCGCTGGCCGCGGACTTCGCGGTCGAGACGAACTGGGGGGTGACCGGGGCGGAGGCCACGGTGGGGGTTGGGACCGAGTCCTTTCGGGTTGGGGATGTGCGGCAGCTCCCGTCTGTGGCGGCGTTTGCGCTGCGGGACGAGGGCTGGCGCCTGGCCGTCTCAGGCAGCGTGGTCGCGCTGTCCCCACCTGACCTGTGGGTGGTGCCCATTGAGGTTGTCTCAGCCTCGGAAGCGGGATTCGAGCGCACATTCCAGGGCGCCTCGTTGCTGATCGTGTGGCCTATGCGGCTGGAGCCAGGGACGATGTGGGAGGCAGAGATCTCGTTGGCCGTCGGGCCCCTTCCTGCGTGACACGTGGCCACCGCGACTCACCAGAGCAGCCGGTAGATGCCGTACGCACCCAACACCCGCTGGACGTACGCCCGGGTTTCCGCAAACGGAATCCGCTCCACGAAATGGTCGGGATCTGGATCGAGGCCTACCCAGCGCCGCGCGGCGCCGGGGCCGGCGTTGTACGCGGCCAGCGCCAGCCGTAGGTCGCCGTCGAACCGGTCCAACTGCAAACGCAGATAACGGGCGCCCAGTGTCAGGTTGGTGGCCGGTTCCTTGAGGCGTTCGCGCGTCCTGCCCAGTTCGCCGCTCAGCGCCTGTGCGGTCTGCGGGAGCAACTGGGCCAGTCCGACTGCCCCTGCCGGCGAGATGACCGCGGGATCGTACCGGCTCTCTTCACGGACCAGGGCGAGCAGCAGCAGGGGATCGATGCCGGCGGCCCTGGCTGCGTCGGTCACCTCGGGCCAGAATGCCCTGGGATAGGCCAGCCGCCATGTCCCGTCATCGCGCACGCCGCCCCCCAGCGCTTCTTCCGCGCAGGCCACCGACCGGGGGATGTCGCCCAGCCGCGCGTAGACGTCGGCCAGGAAGCGCAGGAGGCGCGGCTCAGGGCGGAGGGCCAGCGCGTCCTCGGCGGCATCAGCCGCATCGCCATCCAGACCCAGGCGCGCTAGTTCCTCATGCACTGGCGCCGCAGCACCGCGCGGAAAGGCGTGAGGCAACGACGGGGGGAGCTCGGGGGGCCCCAGACCCAGCCGCGCCCTGGCCCGCTGGCCGTAGAAGGTGAGCGGGTAGCGGTCTGCCACCATACGGACCAACCGTGCCGCCGCATCGGCGTCGCGCGAGGAACCGGTGGCTTCCAGAGCCTTCGCGGCCCAATACCACGCCCGGGCGGCGGCGCCCCGCCACGGCGCGGTCTCGGCCGCGGTGCGAAAGCGGGCGTGGGCGTCGGCGTGACGGCCGCCACGCAGCGCCAGCCAGCCAAGCCGCCACCGCGCCTCGACGGCGTCGCCTGAATCCGCGGCCACTTCGACCACGCGGCGATAGGCTGCCGCCGCATCGGCAGCCCTGCCCGCGCTCTCGGCGCGCAGGCCAGCCGCGAGCCAGAAGCGGCCGGCCCAGAGTCCCGTGGGCGCGGTGCGCATCAAAGCCTGCGCGGCCTCGCGCGCCTGCGCCACCATCCCGGCGCGCCGGGCTGCGGACGCGGCCCAGAACCACGCGCCCGCCGTGTTCCACCCCGACGCTGCCGCCAGGCGGAAGGCGCCGTAGGCCCCCTCAGGATCGGTGCGGAGGAGCAACTCGCCCGCCCGGTAGGCGGCCTCGCCCGCGAGCGCTCTCGACGTCGCGGCCATCGCGGCGCGGAACTCCGCGAGGGCCTGATCCCATGCGCCCTGCTGCAAGAGGCGCCGCCCCCGGGCCAAGCGTGCCTCGGGGTCCGCGGCTGTCGGCGAGAACGGCCGGCCCAGCAGTTGCGAGAGCGCCTCGCGGGCCTCCACCTCCTGCGGGTTTCCCGGGAAGCCCCAGGCCACGCGCCCCAGCGCCGTCCGCGCCAGATCACGCCGGCCGGCGGCCCCCGCGGCGGTCCCCAGCAGCCACCAGGTGCGGGGATCGTCGGGACGGAGCGCGGCGGCGGCCCACAGAGCTGCCGCGGCCGCGGCGGGACGGTCGCGCGCCAGTTCCGCCTCACCCAGCGCGAGCCAGACCCGACCCCGCAGTCTGCCGCTCGTTGCCGCAGCAAGCGCGGACAGCGCCTCGGTCGCCTCGGCGGCGCGGCCCGATCTGGTGAGCGCGGTGGCCTCCCCGAGCTGCGCGTACAGACGCAGGGCGGGATGGGCGGAGGCGGCGCGGAACGCCGCGGCCGCAGCGTCATGCCGACCCAGGACGCCGAGGCACCAACCGAGCAGGTACGCGGCGCGCAGCGACTCGAGATCGGCGCCGGTTGCCATGCTTCCCAGTCCGGCGATCGCTTCTGCGCACCCGCCGCGCCGCACGCCCTGCGCCAGCCGGTCGAGTGAGGCGTCGGCCGACGCCAGCGCGCCCCGGGCCGGCGGGCACTGCGGGCCCCACAGCGCGGAGGCTGCGGCCAGCACGAGAACCATGCTCCTGATCCGGGGCCGCTGTCGACGCACTGCGCTATGGGTTCTACTGGCCCGCAGGCTTCCCAGCCCGGAGGGTGATGCTGAAGAGGTCGTCGCCGGTGTAGGACCGCCTCGCCAGCACCTCGACGTCGGTGAAGCCCGCCGCGCGCACCTGACCCAGGTAGTCGCCCTCCGGGATCGCCCCGGCCAGGCAGGCCGCCCAGGTGGCTGCGCTCTTGAACGATTCCGGCAGCGGCTGCCGGCTCACGACGTCCGAAATCACGAGCCGTCCGCCGGGCCGCAGTACCCGGAACGCCTCGGCAAACGCGGGCCGCTTGTCCGGCAGCAGATTGATCACGCAGTTGCTGATCACGGCATCGGCGATGCCGTCGGGAAGCGGCAGATGTTCGATCTCGCCGAGACGGAATTCGGCGTTGGAGATCCCCAGGGCCGAGGCCGCCCGCCGCGCCTTCGCGACCATCTCCGGCGTCATATCCACGCCGATCACCCGACCTGTCGGTCCGACCCGCTCCGCTGCCAGGAAGACGTCGCGGCCCGTGCCGCTGCCCAGGTCGACCACGGTCTCGCCGGGTTGGAGGCCTGCGGCCTCGACGGGTGTGCCGCAGCCCAGCGAGGGACCCAGCAGGTCGTCTGTGACCTCCCGGTCCGCGAAGATCTTCACCGGCGCGTCGCCGCAACACGATTCGCCTGTGGTCGCTGCCCGCGCATACCGCTCGCGCACCGCCGCTCGGATGGCGTGTTCATCCATGTTCCGTCCTCCCGTTAGAGGGATGTCTCGCGCGCCGGCCAGTCAGGTCGCGCCAGCACCATGACCACAGCCGAGGCGCAAGCCCCAGTCCCAAACTGCCCGAGGCGAGAACCGCGCCTGGGACAGCGGCCCGATCTGTCTGTAAGAATCCAAACCGCCGGAAGTATCCAGCGGCGTCTGCCGTGAGCAGGTACACGGCGTGGTCGCCTTGCGCCCACGACCGCCTCAGCAGGGACTCCACCACGCGGGCCGTCAGCCTGCGACCGCGGTGGCGGGCAACCATGAAACCGGCCAAGCCCTCGGCCACGCCTTCCGTCGACAACCCCACCGCCTCCAACAGGGCTCTGATCCCGTCTAGATCCCTCGGCCCGGCACTGGTGACGGCAAGATCCGCCATGATCACCCGACAATTCATTGAAATTGATCGATAAATCGAGGCCCGCCTACAGGTACCGCACGAGGTCCAGGACGACCCGCTTGATCGTCTCGCGCCTCAACCCGTAGTACGCCCAGTGCCCGCGCCTGACCACGTCCACCAGCCCCGCCTCGCGCAGGACCCTGAGGTGATGAGAGACCGTCGGCTGCGCGACGTCGAAGGCGGTAGCGATCTCGCACACGCACAGTCGTTCGTGCCTGGAGAGCAGTTCGACGATGCCCAGCCGCACCGGGTCCCCCAGCGCTTCCAGCAGCGCGCTCGCATCAGCCACGGCCTGGTGATCGATGACGCCTGCGTGCGAGAGGAGGCCGCACTCGGCGCAGACGGCGGGTGGAGCAGTCGGGAATGAAGCCTCAGCGCTCATGGTATTGATTATCTTCAATATATTCGGTCTGTCAAGCCCCGGGGCCGCCCATGGCTTCCAGGCTGAAGTGCAGCCGCGTGGCGACGTTGTGCAGCGTGCGGCGGACGTCGTCCGGCGCGTGGGGGAGTTGGGGCGCCAGCCGGGTCGCGAAGACGTTCTGCGCCTGCCACAGGTTTGGCACGATTCCGGCGTCCGCTGCGAAGTCCAGAGCCTGCTCAACCTCCCGCAGGTTGTCTATGGCGAAGAGGCCGTCAGCGCTCGCCAGGTGTCGTTCGATACGGGCGCGCACCAGCGGCTCCAGCTCAGCCGACGGCAGCGCCAGGCCCCATGCGCGAGCCTCGGCGACCAGGTCCCAGGCCGCAGGGCTCAGCGTCCCCGGGGCGGCCAGCGCGCGGCGCAGATCGGTCAGCACGATGAACTGGGCCGCCATCAGGAACTCGCGCGGCACCGGCACATCGGCGTCCCTCAGCGTCCTCATCAGGGCCCGGCTCTCGTGGTAGAGCCGCCGGTAGGAGGACTCCAGATGCGCAATGGTCTCCTCCGAGAGTCGCGCCAGGACCTGGCGGCGCTGCTCGGTGAACAGGTCGCGCAGCGTGTAGAACTGACGGCCGAAGACGTCGTCCACCTGCCGGATGATCTCGGTGACCGACCCGGACCCGAAGACGCCAGCGAGCGCCGCCGCCGCCGCCGCGTGAGCCTCGTCGTCCCAGCCCGAGGCCACGCAGCCATGGACGTCGGTGCCGCCGAAGTGCAGGACGGCATAGGACAGCGTTTCGGACTCCGTGGTCGCCGCGGATGTGACCGTGGCGCGGCCGGTCAAGAGGGTATGAGCGCCGCGCGTTGTGCGCTGCTCGTCCCGGCAGGCCACATGGTACGCGTACACGTCAGCCTCGGTGCCGGTGGGCTGGAACAGCGACAGGATCGCGAAGTGCGCCGCCACCCGCCGGGCGTCTACGATGGCGGGCCGCACCAGGCGCTCGTAGACACCCGTCCCGTGGCCGAAGGCGGGCACGTTGCTCTCCGCCTGCCGGAGCCGCTCGAGGAAGGGCCGCTCAAGGGCGCGGCCGCCGGCCTCGGCGAGCTGGATGGCGCGGGCCGCGTGTCGGAGATTCTGGACGGCTTCCGGGCGCGAGATGTCCTCGAAGAACCACCCGTCCGAGGCGAACATGAGCATAGCATGCCGCTCCATCTCCAGCAGCCGCAAGGCGGCACGGCGCTGGTCCAGCCCGGCCGGATGCCGTGCGTAGGCCGCGAGAAACCGCGAGATAGTGGCCTCGCTGCGATCGAGCACCACCTCGATGTAGGCGTCGCGGGCAGCCCACGGATCGTGGAAGATCCTCTCGCCCGCCTCCTCGAAGTGGCCATCGATCTCCTGCTTGAGCCACTCCAGGGCTTCTCGGAAGGGCTGACGCCACCGCAGGTGCCAGTGGCCGGCGGCGCCACACCCGCAAGCCGAGCGCCATCGTTCCACGCCGTGGGCGCACGACCATGAGGTCCGCTCACGGATCTGGACCTCATCGGTAGGCGGGTGGTCTGCCAGGAACGCGGCGTAGTTGGTCAGCCGGCCGCCGGCGCGGCGCTCCAGCACCTCCATGGCGTAGGCCAGGGCCATCTCGCCGAAGCGGTGGTGGTGACCGTAGGTCTCGCCGTCGGTGGCCACGTGGACGAGGCGATCGCCAGCCCGTCCCGGCTCGCCCGCGGCGCCCAGCAGGCGGTCGGCGAGCGCTTCGCCGCTCTCCAGCAGCCCCCCGAAGGCGATCTCCCGGGCTACCGTGTCCTCGTAGAAGAACAGGACGATCTCCAGCCCCCGCCCCACGCGGCAGAGGTACGGCCGCGTCGGGTCCAGCACGCCGGGACCTGCGTCTGCCCATTTGCCGCCCGCGGCGGGGCGCACGCGCGCTGCCTGGTGCGGTGCCAGGATGGTGAATCTGATCCCGCATTCGGCCAGCGCCGCCAGGGTCCGCAGGTCCACCGCGGTCTCCGGCAACCACAGACCCTCGGGCGCGCGGCCGAAGCGCCACCGGAAGTCTGCAATGCCCCAGCGCACCTGGGTCATCAGGTCCCGCGCAGATGCCAGCGGGAGGATGGCGTGGTTGTAGGCCTGCGCCATGGCGTTGCCCCGGCCTCGGGCAGCGACGCTGGCCCGGTCGGCAGCGACGATCCGTGCGTAGGTCTCGGGCGCGTGGCGATGGAGCCACCGGGCCAGCGTCGGGCCCACATTGAAGGAGATGCGCTCGTAGTTGTTGACGATGCGGACGATCCGACCCCGGTCGTCGAGGATGCGGGCCGCGGCGTTGGGCGCATAGCACTCGGCGGTCACGCGCTCGTTCCAGTCATGTGCCGGCGCGGCCGAGTCCTCGATCTCGACCACCTCCAGCCACGGGTGCTCTCTGGCCGGCTGGTAGAAATGGCCGTGGATGCAGAACTGGGGGCTCACGGAGTATACCGGGTCAGGCCTCGAGGCAGGACGACGATGCCGGAGGGATCCACGTGGTGGGTCTGCGCGTCGCGGGCAGGGTCGATACCGATGACATCGCCGTCCGGAATGACGTTGTACCGATCGGCAACCACGCGACGCAGCCGCGCGCCCCGCCCGACCGTGGTGTGATCCATGATAATACACTCCTCGATGACTGCGCCGGGTTCCACCCGGACGCCACGGCCAAGGATGGACCGCCGGATCGTCGCCCGGTCGATCCGCGTCCCCTGGCCGATCAGGGAGTCCGTGATGTCCCCGGCGATGAACCGAACCGCAGGCCCGCTGTACGGCGCGCTGTGGATCGGCCACTGGGCGTTGTCGAGGTCGAACACCGGGTGCTCTCCCAGCAGGTCCATGTGGGCGTCCCAGTATGCGCCGATGGTGCCCACGTCGCGCCAATAGCCCTGCTCCTCGTACGGTTTGGTGCCCGGCACCTCGTTGGCCAGGAAGTTGTAGGCGAACACTCGGGCGTGAGGATACAGCTCTGGGATGACGGTGCGTCCGAAATCATGATCGGTGCTGCGGCGCGCGTCCTCGATCAGGGTTTCCACGAGCAGATCGCAGTTGAAAATGTAGTTGCCCATGGAGGACAGGGCCCGCCTCGGATCGGTCGGCATCGGCTTGGGTCGGGCGGGTTTCTCCTCGAAGCCAACGATGCGGCCTGCGGTGTCCACCTCGATGATGCCGAACCCTGACGCCTGGTCGACGGGGACCGGTAGGGCGGCCACCGTCACCTGCGCATCGCGTTCAAGATGAAACGTCAGCATCTGGTTGATGTCCATCCGGTAGATGTGGTCCGCCCCGAAAATCATGACGATGCTCGGGTTGAAGTCACGGATCAGGTTGAGATTCTGATAGACCGCGTCGGCAGTGCCGCGGTACCAGGTCTCGCCCCACCGCATCTGGGGCGGAACGGCGATGACGAAGTGATCGGGCAGTCCGCCAAACCGCCAGCCAAGCCTCAGGTGCTCGATGAGGGATTGGGCCTTGTACTGGACAAGGCAGTAGATGGCGTGGATACCCGAGTTCACGAAGTTGGACAGGACGAAGTCGATGATGCGGTACTTTCCACCGAATGGCACCGCGGGCTTGCCGCGTTCGCGGGTCAAGGGCTGCAACCGTTCGCCGCGGCCACCCGCCAGGATGAAGGCCAGCACCCGGTGGCGGGCGACGAGACCGGCCATCAGAGCGATCGCACCTCCCGGGCGCTGCGCACGTGCTCCAGCACGTCGGGAAACGGGAAGTCCTGGGCTTCGCGGTCGGCCAGAAACCGTTCGTCGTCGTCCCTTGGTGCCCCGCCCTCGGCCAGGTGCCGACACAGATTGGCCAGGCGCGTGAAGTGCGCGTAGTGCCCGGCGAACCGGGTTTCCGCATAGTTCCGGGCGGCCCAGGTCGTGATGAGGAACTGCCAGTCGGACGCCTGCAGTAGGAGCAACTCCCTGGCCAGTTGCGCCAGCGCCCGCTCCAGCCACGGTCGGCCGGTCCACTCGATGCCGCTGGCCAGGGTCCAGAACTCCTCTTCGGCCGCGTAGACCATCTCCCAGGTCCACTCCGTGTCCCGGTTGAGCCAGACGCGGTGGTCGCCGCCCTCACCCCATGAGCCTTCCAGGAGTGTGACGGCCTCCCCGGGCGGGTAGCGGTCCTGGTAGCCGCCCAGGGTATCCACCCCGATTCCCTCGGCCGGGAACCGCCGCAGGGCGTGCGCCAGGAATTCCGGGCCCTCATACCACCAGTGGCCGAACAGCTCGGTGTCGTAGGGATTGCAGCTCATGGCGGGGTACTGGCTTGTGCGCGACTCGGCATCGAGGGTCCCACCGACCAGATCCACGAAGTGCGCGGCGTGGAGTTCGACACGCTCGCGCGCGGCCTGAGGGATATAGATCAACTTGGCCCCCAGGTCACTCTTCGGGTCCGTCACCCGCCAGTAGCGCACGCCGCCCGGGAAGTGCTTCTTGTGGAACTCCAGATACCAGCCATCGCCGGGATACCCGACTTCGCGGCTCCAGACCTGCAGGGTGGTCCGCGGATCGCGCGCAAAGGCCACGGCCTCGCCCTCGCCGCCGCGGGACGCCACGATGTATGGCCGGTGCGGCGTGCGATCCGTCCGGTACCGCGGATACTCGACCCCGGCGGCCACGGCGCGCAGCGATGGATAGTAGTCCCTGTAGACCGACAATGCTTCGCCGCCCTGGAGCAGGTGCGCGTCGGTCACGAAGTGCCTCAGGCCGAAGGCGGCCAGGAGTTCCTCGATGCCACGCCGTCGCCGTCTCAGCTTGCCCTTGAACGGCCCCGCGGGCGGCGTCCACTCGTAGCGCGGCCGGTATCCGCACTCTGGGAGCCAGATGCCGCGCGGGGCAGAGCCGAAGTGTCGGACGTGCGTGGCGACCCCGACGCCCAGTTGGAGCGCGATGGACTCCTCGCGTGCCAACAGCGGCAGGTATCCGTGGGTGGCCGCGCACGTGAGCAGCTCGACGACCCCTGATCGGGCCAGAGCCCGAAACGCCCCCAGCAGGTCGCCGTCCAGCGCCCTGAACTGATTCAACGTGCGGCGATACGTGCGCTCCCAGTAGTGGGTCAGTTCCGCCAGGGCGCTCTCGCCGGTGCGCTCGAAATGCGCCCGGTTCTCGGCACAGGCCTCCAGCCGCTGGTGCAGGTACGCCTCGACCTCGGGGACAAAGGAGGCGTGCGCCATCTGCTCGCTGAGGACGGGCGAGATGCTGATGGTGAGCAGGCTGCGGCGCCCCTCGGCGGCCAGACGGTGGAGGACGTCCAGCAACGGCAGGTAGCACCCGATCGTGACCTCGGAGAGCCAGTCGCTGCCGTGAGGCCACCGGCCGTGCCCGAGCACCAAGGGGAGATGCGAATGAAGCGTCAGGAGGAAATGCCCACGCGGCGGGACCATGGCGACGTTGCCTGACTTGGCCCTGGTCTCGTCGAAATCCTCCTCTGTCTATTCCGGCGGCGCCGCGAACCAGCTCATGGTGGCCGCCAACCCGGCTTCCAGCGTCGTCAGCGGCGTCCATCCCAGATGCGCCGCCGCCGCGCCGCACGCCAGGGCGATGTGCCGCACATCGCCGGGCCGCGGCGCCCCGTGCCGCGGCGGCGCGGCAGACGGCAGGAGGCGGGCCAGCATGCGGTAGATGGCGTTGACGCTGGTGCCCACGCCGGTCCCGATGTTGAAGGCCCCCTCGGCGCGTCGGTCGGTCGCCAGCAAGTTGGCCCGCACCACATCGTCCACGAAGACGAAGTCCCGGGTCTGCTCACCGTCGCCGAAGATTGTTGGAGGCCGACCATCGAGCAGGGCGCGGGCGAAGATGGCCACGACCCCTGCCTCGCCGTGGGGGTCCTGGCGAGGGCCGTACACGTTGGCGTAGCGCAGGGCGCAGACCCGCAGGCCCCAGGCGCGGCGGAATAGCCCGAGGTAGCTCTCGGCCGCTGCCTTGGCGCAGCCATAGGGACTTGCGGGCAGGATGGGCGTGGACTCGTCGGCCGGCAACCGGTCCGGATCGCCGTACAGCGCGCCGCCGGTAGAGGCGAAGATGAAGTGCTCGGCACCGTACTCAACAGCCAGGTGCGCCAAACGCACTGTGCCCAGCACGTTGACGTCGGCGTCGGAGACCGGGTCTTTGACTGAGGCGCTGACCGAGACCTGCGCCGCGTGGTGATTCACCACCTGGGGCCGCTCGTGCGCAAAGACGTCCTGGACGGACGGATCACGGATGTCCATCTGATAGAACCGGGCGGCGGCGGGCACGAACGCGCGCCGGCCGGAGGCCAGCGAATCGATGACCACCACCTGGTCGCCGCGCGCTACGTGCGCCTGTGCCACCTGGGAGCCGATGAACCCCGCGCCGCCGGTGATCAGCACCCGCATCCGGACACTCCCTCTCCGCTGCTCATGATGTCGGTGTCTCCGACGCCCGGTCCCCCAGGGCCGCTGGCTGGAGACTGACCACTCGGCGGGGTGACGACATGGGAATCCCCGCGCGATCGAAGGCCGCCTTCAACCGCAATCGCAGCTCTCGTTCCGCTCCCACGGCGGCCGATGGCCGGACCATCAACACGAGCCGCACCAGCACCTCCGTGGCTCCGAACTCCATGATGCCCTGGACCTCGGGTGCGGCCAGCACCAGGTCTGCGTGCTGCGCGGACCACTCCTGTCCGACCTGCTGCATGATCGCCAGGGCTCGCCCCATGTCGGCCTCGTAGGCCACCCCGACCTGCACGATGGCCCGCATGAATCCCCGGTTCTGGTTGCCGAACTGCAGAATCTGGCCGTTGGGAATCGTGACGAGCTCGCCGGAGTAGCGCCTGATCTGCGTGGTGCGCAGGTTGACCCGCTCGACCTCGCCCGTCACGTCGCCGATGCGCACCACATCACCGACCTGGATGAGCCCTTCGAAGAGCATGAGGAACCCGGCGATGAAGTCCCGGATCGTCTGCTGCGCGCCGAAGCCAACGGCCACGCCCACCAACCCCGCACTGGCCACCAGGGTCGCCACGTTGAAGTGCAGCCGGTCGAGGATCATCAGCAGCGCGGCGAACGCGAATGCATAGCGTAGCGCGCTCTCCGCCAGGGGGACGAGCGTGCGCAGCTGGGCGCGCCGTTCCGGCGGCCAGCGCGGATCGTCGGGCCGGATCCAGCGCCGCAGCACCGCGGTGGCCAGGCCCAGGGCCAGCCGGGTCCCCACCAAGATGAGGACCACGGCGATGGCGGTCTCTACCGCCGCTTCGATCCGCGTGGGATGGAGCAGGTCGCCGAGAATCCGCTGCAGGTATCCCATGCCGCGCGACTCAGCGCAGCCGCCCGCGCCGCCTGGCCGCAATAGCGATCCGGCGGTTGGCGCGTTCCAGCACCCGGGCCGCCGCGTCCACCTCCTGGAGATCGGCCGCGTCGAGCCGCCACTTGATCTCGCGGATCAGCTCGTCGCCGGTCATCTCGGGTGGCGTCCAGGGTCGGGCGCGTCCGTACTGCCGACGCTGCCTGGCAGCCTCGAGGGCTCCCAGCACCTCCCGTCGGACCGCGCGAGGTGCGGCGACCACGGCTCCGCGCAGGCGGCTGCGCAGCACCAGCAGCCTGCGGAGTTCCGATCCGGAGAGCGCAGATCGCGGATCAGACGCGGTCATCGCTGTCTTAGGTTCGTGCTGGCGGCCTGGCTCCCTCTCGACCCGGGTGCGCGTGGCGCCAGGTGGGGAAATCCCCACAGCCCGCCGAAGCCCTTGCCCATGGTGCTCGACCATCCCGACCAGATCAGTCGCGCAGACGCCAGTGACATGCTCGGCGCCATCGCGAGCATGAGCCGCATGCTCACCGAAGGATGGGAAGCGGGCGGGGGATTGGTCCTGCCCCGCGTCCCGCAGGCCGTGGCGGTCTGTGGGCTGGGCGGCTCGGCCATCGGCGGCGACCTGCTGGCCGTGCTGCTGGAGGCCTCATCGCCGGCGCCGGTCCTGACCATCAGGGCCGAGGCGCTCCCGGCCTTCGCCGGGCCGCAGACACTGGTATTCCTCTGCTCGTACTCGGGCGACACCGAAGAGACCCTGGCGGCGTATGAGGAGGCCCGGCGCGCGGGGGCCATGGTGGTTGCGGTCACCTCGGGCGGGCGACTGGCCGACCTGGCGCGCGCACAGCGAGTGCCGCTGGCGCTGGTGAGGGCTGGATTGCAGCCGCGGGCCGCGCTGCCGCTGCTGCTGCTGCCCATGTTGCGGGTAGCCGCCTCGTGCGGCTTGACCGGTGCGGGCGAGCGCGAGGTGCGCGAGGCCGCCGGCCTGCTCGCCGGCCTCGTATCCAGGTGGGGTCCGCACGTCTCGTCAGCCGGCAACCCGGCGAAGGCGCTGGCCGCGGCCCTGCACGGCGTCATGCCCGCGGTCTACGCGTCGTCCCCCCGCCTGGAGCCGGTGGCCAGACGGTGGAAGACGCAGTTCAACGAGAACAGCAAACGCTTCGGCGTGTTCAACGCGTTTCCGGAGCTGGTCCACAACGAGATCGTCGGATGGGAAGCCGTCAAGGCGGGAGGGCCCCCGATTCACGTCGTCCTCCTCCGGGACGCCCACGATACACCCCGTGCCGCGCGGCGAGTGGAGGCTGCCTCGGAGATCATCGCCGGCCGGGCACGGGGCATCACCGAGGTGTGGAGCCAGGGCAGCGGACTGCTGGCCAGGCTGTTCTCGCTGATCTTGTTCGGCGACCTGGTGAGTGTCTACCTGGCGGTCCTGGAGGGCGCTGATCCCACGTCCGTGGAGCCCATCGCGCGCATCAAGGCCAGACTCCGGGAACCCTAACCCCGCAGACACGGCAGGAACGCCCTTCCGTGCGCGAAGAAGTACAATGTCGTACAATGGAGCGTGGGGAAACGGGTTCGATCTGCGGAGGCCACAGATGGCTCGCGTGTATTTGGAAGGTGTCACGAAGCGATTCGGCCAGGTGACGGCGGTCAACAACGTGACCCTGGAGATTCCTGACCGGCAGTTCACGGTGCTGGTGGGACCGTCTGGGTGCGGGAAGACCACAGCCCTGCGCCTGGTGGCGGGCCTGGAGGAAGCCACGGCCGGCGACATCTATATCGGCGATCGCCGGGTCAACGACGTGGCGCCTAAGGACCGGGACATCGCCATGGTGTTCCAGAACTACGCGTTGTACCCCCACATGTCGGTCTACGACAACATGGCCTTCGGCCTGCGCTTGCGCAAGTACCCGCGCAGTGAGATCGACAGGCGTGTCAAGGAGGCGGCACAGCTGCTGGGTATCGAGCAGTTGCTCGACCGCAAGCCCAAACAGCTGTCGGGCGGTCAGCGCCAGCGCGTGGCTCTGGGCCGGGCCATCGTGCGCGAGCCCCAGGTGTTCCTGATGGACGAGCCGCTGTCGAACCTGGATGCGAAACTACGGGTGCAGACCCGGGCCGAGATCAAGAAGCTCCAGGCGCGCCTGCAGACCACGACCATCTACGTGACGCACGACCAGGTCGAGGCCATGACCATGGGAGACCGCATCGTGGTCATGCGGGACGGTCTGGTCCAGCAGGTGGACACCCCGCTGAACCTCTACGAGAAACCGGCGAACCTGTTCGTGGCCGGATTCATCGGCAGTCCCGCCATGAACTTCATCGAGGCGACGCTGGTGCAGAGGGACGGCGTGGTGGCGGTGGATGCCGGTTCGTTTGCCATGGAGGTGCCTGCCGATATTGTGCCCCATGCGAGGGATTGGGTGGGCAGGAAAGTCATCTTCGGCATCCGGCCCGAGGACATCCAGGACAGGGCGTTTGCCCGCGACGCGAACCACAAGTGGGCGCTCAGGGCCATGGTCGAGGTCCACGAGCCCCTGGGCTCGGATGTCATCCTCTACCTGAGCACCGGGCCGCACTCCATCGTCGCCCGGGTGGACGCTCACAGCCAGGCCCGCATGGGACACGAGACCGAAGTCGTGTTCAACATGCGGCGGATGCACCTGTTCGACCCGCAAACGCACGCGGCGATCATCTGACGCCGCCCGAGGCGCGGCCGACCGGTCCGCCACCGACATCGGCGCAGGAGGAGCGCGCAGGCTCCTCCTGCGCCGCGTTGCTACTTCTCCCGAAACCCCGCCTCGGCCATGTCGGCCAGAGGCCCCAGCAGCTTCGTAAACTCCATCGGGAAAATGAACTTGGTCGCCTGCCCCTGCCCCAGCGCTTTCAGCGTCTCCAGGTACTGGAGGGCCATGGTCTTGGCGTCGACGGTCTGCGCCACCTTGAAGATGGTGTCCAGCGCCAGGGAGAAGCCTTCGGCGCGCAGGATGGCCGCCTGCCGGTCGCCTTCGGCGCGCAGGATGGCCGCCTGTTTCTCGCCCTCGGCCACCTTGATGGCTGCCTCGCGCTTGCCGTCGGCTTCGGTGACCACGGCGCGGCGGGTCCGCTCCGCCGACATCTGCCGGGTCATGGCCTCCTGCACGTCCTTGGGCGGCAGGATCTCGCGGATCTCGACCGTCGTGACCTTGACGCCCCAGCGCTCAGTGACCTCGTCGAGCTTGGACCGCAGCACCTGGTTGATCTGCTCGCGGCGGGCCAGCACGTCGTCCAGGATGATGTCGCCGATGACCGCGCGCAACGTGGTGGTCGCGATGCCCCGGGCGGCGCCGGCGAAGTCGCCAACCGCGATGACCGAGTTCACGGGGTCCACGACTTTCCAGTAGATGAGGAAGTCGATGTTGATGGGCGCGTTGTCCCGCGTGATGCACGTCTGTGACGGGATCTCCAGGAAAACCTCGCGCAGGTCGACCCACACCGCGCGGTCGACCAGCGGGATGAGGAAGACGATGCCCGGCCCCTTCTGCCCGATGCACTTCCCCAGCCGGAACACCACCAGCCGCTGGTACTCCCGCACGATCTTGATCCCCAGGTAGAGGACGTACATCAGTGCCAGGAGGATGGCGACCATGTAGATGAACCCGGTTTCCGGCATTTCCCGCACCTCCCGATGAGCGCCGCGCGGAGTGTTACTTCTGGCCGGGTCGTGGGCCTTCCTTGGTGCCAGGCCGACAGAGCGGGGAGGGTGTGGAGACCAGGACCGGCCGCGGCGGGGCCGAATCGGTTCGCGGAGGTGTGCCGATGTCCGAGCGCTATCTGGGCGTCGATCTGGGTGGGACCAAGATCCTGGCGGCCCTGGTGGACGAGCGGGGGCGGGTGCTGGTCAGGGAGCGGGCGCCCACACCGGAGGGCGGTCCTGAGGCGGTCATTGGCACCATCGTGGACCGCGTCCATGCCCTCTGCCGCCGGGCCGGTCAGGACATCGGCGTCGTGCGAGGCCTCGGCGTGGGCGCTCCGGGCCCCATGGACCCGCTCTCGGGCGTGGTGTTCGAGCCGCCGAACCTGCCCGGGTGGCGCGATGTGCCCCTGGGGCAGCTCCTGTCGGCCAGTCTGGGGATTGCGGTCTTCGTTGAGAACGATGCCAACGCCGCCGCGCTGGCCGAGCATTGGGTCGGCGCCGGAGTCGGGGTTGACGATCTCATCTACATGACCGTGAGCACCGGAATTGGCGGCGGCCTCATTCTGGGCGGACGGCTCTATCACGGCGCCGCGGGGACCGCCGGTGAGGTTGGCCACATGGTCATCGAGCCGGGCGGGCCGCGCTGCAACTGTGGCCGCTTCGGATGCCTGGAAGCCCTGGCTTCGGGGCCGTCGATCGCCCGCGAGGCGCGCGCGGCGGTGGCCGCGGGCCGGCCGACCGTGCTCGCGGCGATTCCATCACAGGCGCTGAACGCCGCGGCCGTGGCCCGTGCGGCGCTGGACGGTGATCCGGTCGCCCGCGAGATCTACGCGCGCGCGGCTGCGGCGCTGGGGACCGGGATCACCAACTTGGTGAACCTGCTCAATCCCGCCATGGTGATCCTCGGCGGCGGCGTGACCCGTGCCGGCGAGCTGATCTTCGCCCCGGTGCGGCGCATCGTGCGGCAGGAGGCGTTCGAGCGGCCCGCCAGCGCCGTGCAGATCGTTCCCGCGGCGCTGGGCGATGATGTGGGCGCCATCGGTGCGGCCGCCGTGGTGCGCGACCGGCTGGCGGAGCGCGGTGGGCAGGCCTCTCCTCTATAGGGACTTCCTCTACGGCGCCTCCAGGTCGATCCGCCGCGCCACGAAGTTCGTGTACACCTCGCCGCGGCGGAAGAAGCCGTTGTCCAGCACCCGCAGGTGGAACGGGATCGTGGTGTGGATGCCGGCGATCTCGAACTCAGCCAGCGCCCGCCGCATCCGCGCGATGGACTCCTCCCGCGTCCGACCCCACGCGATGGCCTTCGCCACCAGCGAGTCGTAGTGAGGTGGGATCGTATAGCCGGGATAGCAGTGCGTATCGACTCTCACGCCGGGACCGCCCGGCGGGTGGAAGGCGGTGATGGTGCCGGCCGAGGGCCGGAAGTTGTGGCGCGGGTCCTCGGCGTTGATCCGACACTCGATGGCGTGCCCGCGGATCTCGACGTCGGCCTGGCGCAGCGCCAGCCGTTCGCCGGCGGCGATCCGGATCTGTTCCTTGACAATGTCCAGGCCGGTCACCATCTCGGTGACCGGGTGCTCGACCTGGATGCGCGTGTTCATCTCCATGAAGTAGAAGTCTTCGGCGGCATCCACCAGGAACTCCATGGTGCCGGCGTTGACATACCCGATGGACTGCGCCGCCCGCACTGCGGCCCGGCCCAGGGCTGCCAGCGTGCGCGGCCGCAGCCGCGGCGGCGGGGCCTCTTCGATCAGTTTCTGGTGGCGTCGCTGGATGGAGCAGTCGCGCTCGCCCAGGTGGAGCACGGTGCCGTGGGCGTCAGCCAGGACCTGTACCTCGATGTGCCGGGGCTCCTCGATGTACTTCTCGATGTAGACGCGGCCGTCGCCGAAGGCGACCTCGGCCTCGCGTTGCGCGGTCTGGAGCGCGATCGGCAGGTCCTCAGCGGTATGCACCACGCGCATGCCCCGTCCACCGCCGCCGGCAGCGGCTTTGATGATCAGGGGATACCCGATCTGCCGGGCCACGTCCCGCGCCGCGTGTTCGGCGGTCACGGGTCCGTTGCTGCCTGGGACTACGGGGACGCCGGCCTTGCGCATCTGCTCCCGCGCCGCGGCCTTGTCCCCCATCAGAGCCATCACGCGGGGCGGCGGGCCGATCCAGGCGATGCGGTGTTCGCCCACGATCTCCGCGAAGCGCGGATTCTCGGCCAGGAATCCGTACCCCGGGTGGATGGCGTCCACCCCGAGCAGGTCTGCGGTGGCCATGATGTTCGGGATGTTCAGGTAGGAGTCGGCGCTGGGAGCCGGCCCGATGCAGAACGCCTCGTCCGCCATCTTGACGTGGAGGGAGACCCGGTCGCTCTCCGAATAGACGGCCACGGTCCTGACCCCCAGTTCCCGGCACGCGCGGATGATGCGGACCGCAATCTCGCCGCGATTGGCGATCAGGACCTTGCGGAACATCCTCTAGCCCCGTGAGGCGGACGTGTCCAGCAGGAAGAGGGGTTGACCGTATTCCACCGGTGAGGCGTTCTCGACCAGCACGCGGGCGATGCGGCCAGCCTTCTCGGCTACGATCTCGTTGAAGAGCTTCATGGCCTCGATAATGCAGACCACCTGGCCCGGCTCGACGAAGTCGCCCTCGCTAATGAACGGTGGGGCGTCAGGAGACGGCGACCGGTAGAATGTGCCGACCATGGGGGCGATCACCGGCTCCAGGTGGTCGAGCCCTCTCTCGGCGCTCGCGGCCGGTGCCGGGGCGCCGGCCGGGTGTGAGGCACCCGCGACTTGGACCGTGGCGGGCGCAACGGCTCCCGGGGTGGAGCGGCGCACGCGCACCTTGAGGGTCGGGCTCTCCACCTCGAGTTCGGCGAGCCCCGATTCTTCGGCGAGGCGCACGATCTCCCGCACTTGCTCCAGGTCGATCCGGTCGTTCATGGCGCCTCCTCCTCGTAGTACCCCATGGCCCGGTACTTGGCATACCGCCGGTCGAGGAGCGCATCGATCGGCACACCGTCCATCGCCCGCAGGTGCCGGCGCAGCGCGTCGCCGACGGCCGCGATCGCGGCCTGCGGGTCGAGGTGCGCGCCGCCGCGAGGCTCGGGCACGACCTCGTCCACGATGCGCAGCCGCGCCAGTTCCGAGGCCGTCAGGCGCAGGGCCGCCGCCGCCTCGCGCGACCTCCCGGCGTCGCGCCAGAGGATGGCTGCGCACCCTTCGGGTGGGATGACCGTGTAGACCGCGTGTTCCAGCATCACGACCACGTCGCCGACGGCGATGGCCAGCGCCCCGCCGCTGCCGCCCTCGCCGGTGATGGCCACTAGAATCGGGGTACGCAGCCGGGTCATCTCCAGGATGTTGCGTGCGATGGCCTCGGCCTGTCCCCGCTCCTCGGCCTCGTCCCCCGGGTAGGCCGCCGGCGTGTCCACAACGCAGAGCACCGGATAGGCGAACTTTTCGGCCAGCTTCATCGCGCGCAGGGCCTTCCGGTAGCCCTCGGGGTTGGGCATCCCGAAGTGGTGAGCGATGTTCTCCTTGGTGTCCTTGCCCTTGTGCGGGCCGATGGCCACCACGGGGCGACCGTCAAACCAGCCGAGCCCGCAGCACATGGCGGGATCGTCCCCAAACAGCCGGTCGCCGTGGATCTCCAGGAAGTCGGTGACCAGGGCCCGGATGAAGTCCTGTGCCTTGGGACGTTGCGGATGCCGGGCCAGTGCCACGGCGTGCCAGGCCTGTCGGTGATCCCACAACGCCTGCTGGAGTTCCGCGACACGGGCCTCCAGGACGCGGATCTGCTCGCCGAGGTTGACGTGTTCCTTCTGCTCGCGCCGGCGCAGAGCCCCGATGTCCCTCTGGATCTCGGCGAGGCGCTGCTCGATCTCCGTCGCGCGGGCTTCCGCCGCCAGATCCCGTTCGGGCAATGTGACGCCCACGCGTCAGGCCGCTCCCCCGTCGGCCGCATCGCCGGATGCCTGGGCCGCTATGGAGACAGGCTCGGACGGCTCCGCCTGCGGAGCCCCGAAAAAGCGCAGCAGCCGCGCCAGTGTGGCCCGCATCTGCGCCCGGGGTACCACCATGTCGATGAGGCCGTGCTCCAGGCAGAACTCTGCGGTCTGGAAGTTCTCGGGCAGCTTGCGACGGATCGTCTGCTCGATGACCCGGCGGCCGGCAAACCCGATGAGCGCGCCGGGCTCGGCGAGAATCACGTCGCCCTGGAAGGCAAAGCTGGCAGTCACCCCGCCGGTCGTGGGGTCGCACATGACCGAGACGTAGGGCAGGCGCGCTTGGTGCAGGCGCCCGATCGCAGCACTGGTCTTGGCCAGCTGCATCAGTGACAGAGTGCCCTCTTGCATGCGGGCGCCGCCCGACGCGGAGAAGGTAACCAGAGGCAGGCGCTCGGCGAGGGCCCGCTCCGCGATCCGCGCGATCTTCTCCCCGACGACCGACCCCATTGAGCCGCCCATGAACTCGAAGTCGAGGGCCGCGACGGCGGTCCGTAGACCCTCGATGGCACCCAACCCAATGATGACCGCGTCTCCGTTGCCAGTCTTCTCGCGGGCCTCCCGCAGTTTCTCGGCGTAGCCCACGAAGCGCAACGGGTCGCCCGAGATCATGGAGGCGTCCGCCTCGTGGAACGAGTCCCGATCCAGCACCAGGGCCAGACGCTCCTCGGCGCTGAGCCGGTGGTGGTAGCCACAGGCCGGGCAGACCCGGAGGTTGGCGACCAGGTCCTTGTGGTACACCGTCGCGCCGCACTTTGGACACTTGGTCCACAGCCCGTCGGGCGTCTCGCGGCGTTCGATGCGACCGTACTTGGGACGGCGCAGCCAGTTCAGCATTCGCGCCCCGGTGGAAACGAAGGATCGGCGGACGGCTTCCCGTCCGCCACATCGTCATCCGATTATACTCCAGCGGGCAGACCCCCGCCACCCGTCGGTCTGCCCGCTGGTTGGGACTGACTGAGGGTCAGATGGGGGGTGCGGCGCGATCCTACTTCTTGGGCTCCAGGCCGAACGCGAGATACTGCAAGGGGATGTACGACTTCCACTGGTCAGGTACGTCGGCCTCGGCGAAAATGGCGGTCACCGGGCAGACCGACTCACACGCGCCGCAGTCGATGCACTCGTCCGGATGGATGAACAGTTGGGCGGTAAGTTGCTCTTTGGTGATCCCCGCACCGGGCACGTGGACCGACTGCCCGCGGGGGACCACGGTCTTGTCCGGCCCGGACCCCGTGGATGGGTCGGGCACCACGAAGGCGCCGGCCTCCTCTACGTACTCGTAGATGCAGTCCACCGGGCACACTTCGACGCAGGCTCGGTCTTTGGTCCCGATGCACGGTTCCGCGATGATGTATGTCATCTCTCCCCTCCAGGGGGCGCGATCCGGTGAGTGCCGCCCCTCCACGGGCACCGTACCTCTCCGCCGCTACCCTTGACAACCCGGTGCAGACCCGATCGTGTTTGAACAGTGCTCGTGTTGACAGTATTCAAAAATCAGAACACAATACTCTCCAGAGTCATGTCCGCGAGCCGAACCGGGACAGACCTCCCAGCAATCCCCCCACACGTGGCGCCCACCCCGCTGTGGAGCCAGGCTCCGGTGCGCGAGACCGTCGCGGCTGCGGCCTACCGTCTGCTACGGGCGGCAATCCTGCAAGGCCAGATCGCCGCGGGCCAGCGGATCAACGAGCTGGAGCTGGCTGCGAGCTGGAATGTGAGCCGGACACCAATCCGCGACGCCCTGCGCCGCCTCGAAGCGGAGGGGCTCGTGCACGCCGTGCCGGGCCGTGGGGTCATGGTGCCCGTGCTCGCCCTGGCCGACGCCGATGAACTGTACGAGCTCCGCGAGATCCTCGAGGCCAGAGCGGCGAAGCGCGCGGCCGAACAGGGTGGTGGCGATTTGCGCCTGCGGCTCAACGACCTGCTGCGGGCCTTCGGCGCCGCGCTGAAGCAGAACGATGTGGCCCGGATGAACCAGGTCGACGTTGCCATTCACTCGGCTGTCGCCGAGGCGTCGGGGAGCGGCCGGCTCCAGCGCGCCATCGAGACCGTTGCCGGGCAGGTGCACCCGATCCGTCAGTTCAGCTACAGAGTGCGTGGCCGCGGCGCCAAGTCCTTGCGTGAGATGGCGAAGATGGTAGCTGCGATTCGCGCCGGCGACCCCGTGCGGGCAGAGACCGCCATGCGGGAGCACATCGCCAGCGTGCGCGCCGACCTACCGGCGATCTTCGCAGCCGCGGAGTAGGAACAGGCAGCGAGCGCGGAGCCCGCCCCACCCCCGCAGCGGCACAACCCCAGAGCCTGGAGCCGCGCCATCGTGTTGGTCATGGCGATTGCTATAATGAAACACGCCGGACCGGATTCCATGGACAGGAGGCAGCTTCCGTGGTGAACGATAGCCAGTTCCAGCGTCCCCGCGCGCGGAGCCGTGGGCTGGCGCTTCTGGGCATTCTCGTGCTGGGCGGTTTGCTCGGCGGGGTGCTCGCGCCCCGATACGGGCTCGTGCCCCCGTCGTGGTCGGGGGGACTCGCAGCGCCGGTGCAGACGGGTCCCTCGCCGGGCCCCACCGCACCGGCCGCGCCGTCGGTGGTCGCGACGCCCCGCGTGGTCGAGCGCGAGGAGTCGGTGGTGGTGCGCGTTGTACAGCAGGTGCGGCCCGCGGTGGTGAACATCAGCGTGCGCGCTCAGGTGTTCACACCCTTCGGCCTGTTTCCCCAGGAGGGCCAGGGGTCCGGGGTGATCGTGCGTTCCGACGGCCTGATTCTCACCAACAATCACGTCGTCCAGGGCGCCCAGGAGATCACGGTGACCCTGCTGTCGGGCCGCTCGCTGCGCGGCCGCGTGATCGGTGCCGACCGGTTCTCGGACCTGGCGGTGGTGAGGGTCGAGAGTCCCCAGCCGCTGCCGGTGGCCGAGATGGGCGTATCTGCGGCGTTGCAGGTGGGGCAACTGGCCATCGCCATCGGCAATCCCTTCGGTCTGGGCAGCACCGTGACCGTCGGCGTGGTGAGCGCGCTCAACCGCAGCATCCAGGCCAGCCCCGACTTCATCGTGGAGAACCTGATCCAGACCGACGCGGCCATCAACCCCGGCAACAGCGGCGGCGCCCTGCTGGATTCCGGCGGTCGGCTGATCGGCATCAATACCGCCATCATCCGGGACGCGCAGGGCATCGGGTTTGCCATCCCCATCGACCACGCCCGCGTGGTCATGGAGCACCTGGTCACTCAGGGCCGCGTGGTGCGGCCTGCGCTGGGTGTGGAGATACGCGGCGAGATCGATCCGGCCACCGCACGCGCCTACAACCTGCCGGTGGACCACGGCGTGGTGATCGTCCCGCAGCCGGGCAGTCCGGCCGAGCGGGCCGGCATGCGGTCGCAGGACATTATCGTGGCCGTCGACGGCCAGAAGATCAGCACCGTGGGCGACCTGCGGCGTGAGTTGTTCCGCAAGAAGCCCGGTGACAACGTGAGGGTCGAGGTCGTGCGCGATGGGCGGCGCCTGACCCTCACCGTAGTGCTGACCGAACTGCGCAGCGGCCTTCCCAGGTGGGTGGTGGCGTGATGGATCGCAACCTCGTCTTCGACTTCGTTCGGGTGACCGAGGCGGCGGCCATGGCGGCCGCGCATCACATGGGCCAGGGCGACGGCGAGGCCGCCGACCGCGCCGGGGTCGAAGCCATGCGGAAGGAGATGAACGCACTCGATGTGCGCGGGGTGGTCGTCATCGGCGAGGGCGAGCGGGACGAGGCCCCGATGCTCTACATCGGTGAGGAAGTAGGGGCCGGCGGGCCCGAAGTGGACATCGCCGTTGATCCGCTGGAGGGAACTAACCTGGTGGCCAAGGGCCTCCCCGGCGCCATCTCAGTGGTCGCGGTGACCGAGCGGGCCGGCCTGCTGCACGCGCCCGACATCTACATGGACAAGCTGATCGTCGGTCCCACGTGCGCTGGCCAGGTCGACATCCGCAAGCCCGTCGAGGAGAACCTGGCGTCCATGGCCGCGGCGTACCGCCGGGCGGTCGGCGATCTCACCATCATCATTCTCGACCGACCCCGGCACGCGGATCTGATCGCCCGGGTGCGGGCCGCGGGCGCGCGTATCAAACTCATCTCCGACGGCGACGTGTCCGCGGCCATCGCGGCCGCGGTGCGCGGCACCGGCGTCCACGCCGTCATGGGCATCGGCGGGGCGCCTGAGGGCGTGTTGGCCGCCGCGGCCTTGAAGTGCCTCGGCGGCCAGATCCAGGGCCGCTTCTGGTTCCGCAACGAGGACGAACGCAGACGCGTGCAGTCCATGGGGATCGCCGATCCGGACCGGGTGTTCGACACCATGGATCTGGTCCCGGGGCAGGACGTGGCGTTCGTCGCGACCGGCATCACGGACGGCGACCTGCTGCGCGGCGTGCGGTTCTTCGGCGGAGGCTCGCGGATGCACTCCCTGGTGATGACGCTGCAGACAGGTGAGATCCGGTTCGTCGACGGGATCGTCTTGACCGACCGGAGGAAGGTCGGCGCCATCACCCTGTGATCCGATCGGGTCGAGCGGCGCGCCGCGCGGCCGGGCGGCTGTGCCTGGTGGACTTTGACGGTACAGAGCCTTCGGACCGCCTGCAGCATCTGGTCGTCGACCATCACATCGGCGGAGTCTGCCTGTTCCGTAAGAACGTGGCGTCGGCGGCCCAGGTCGCGGGGCTGACCGCAGCCTTACAGCGCCTGGCCCGCGCGGCCGGCGCGCCGCCGCTGTGGGTTGCGATTGATCACGAGGGCGGCGCGGTCAGCCGCTTCCCGCCGTCGTCGGAGGTGACCGCTCTGCCCAGCGCCATGGCCCTGGGCGCCTGTGGCGACGTGGGGCTGGCCATGGCAGCCGGACGTGCCGCCGGTGAAGAGCTACGGGCGATGGGTATCCACTTGAACTTCGCCCCGGTGTTGGACGTCAACAACAACCCGGCCAATCCCGTCATCGGCGCCCGGTCGTTCGGCGAGTCGCCCGCCCTGGTGGAGGCGATGGGCACCGCGTACATCGCGGGCCTCCAGGCCGCTGGTGTGGGAGCGACGGCCAAGCACTTCCCGGGCCACGGCGATGTGACGGTGGACTCGCACCTGGCGCTGCCGTGCGTTGACCATGCCGCCGACCGCCTGCATGCCGTGGAGCTTCCGCCGTTTCGCGCCGCCGCGGCGGCCGGGGTCGCGGCCGTCATGACCGCGCACATCGTCTTCACCGCCCTGGATCCCTCCCGCACCCCGGCCACCATGTCCGCACCGATCCTCCGCGGGATCCTCCGCGGGCAGTGGGGCTATCGAGGGCTGATCGTCAGCGACTCGCTGGGGATGCGGGCCATCGTGGACAACTACGGGATCGGCGAGGCCGCGGTCGCGGCGGTGCAGGCCGGGTGCGACCTGCTGCTGGCCCTGGGCCCGGAGGTCTGGCAGGACCAGATCCTCGAGTGCGTGGCCCATGCCATCGAGTGCGGAGACATAGGGGCGGAGAGGGTGTCGGCATCGGTGGCGCGACTCGCAGAGGGTGCTGCCCGGTGGGGTGTGGGCGCGCAGGCGAGGGGGGCTGGCGCCAGGGCCCCGGTCCTTCGCGGGCACGGTGACGTGGCGCGGCGCATCGCCGAGGCCGCAGTCACCGTCGTCCGCAATCGGGCGGGCACCGTCCCGATTCGCGGGGGCCGCCTGGGGGTGGTGACCGTGGCCCGGACGTCGGCCGAAGGCCCGGCTGCCGCTCTGGCGTCGGCGCTGCGCCGGTACCATCGGGCGGTAGTCGAGGTCGGCCCCGAAGACGCGGCCGCAGATCTCGATGCGCTCATCGCCGTGACCTGCACCCGTGGCACGTTGCCAGTCGGCGAGGCGGCGGGCATCCGCGACCTGCACCGGCGGTATGGCGACCGCCTCATCGTGGTGGCTGCCGGCGATCCGTACGACCTGCTGCAGTGTCCCGACGTGGCGGCCTACGTGGCCACGTACGGCCCGGACGCGCCGAGCATGGACGCCGCGGCGCGGGTGCTGACCGGTCTGATTCCCGCCCGCGGTCGGCTGCCGGTGAGCCTGCCCGGCTTGCACGCTGCTGGCTCGGGGGTGTCCGCGTGATGCCCGACCTGGTCGTTCAGGCTGACACACTGGTGCTTTCAGACGGGATGCGCGGTCCGGGCCATGTGACGGTCGCCGGCGGCAGGATTGCCGCGGTGGGCCTCGGCCGGCATCCGCGCCCGGATGTGGACGCAGCCGCAGGGATGCTGGCCCCCGGCTTCGTGGATCTGCAGATCAACGGTGCGGCGGGTGCCGACTTCCTCTCACCGACCGACAGCGGGCTGCGCGCGGCGCAGGCGTACCTGCTGCGCACCGGCACCGTCGCCTACCTGCCCACGCTCGTCAGCGCTCCGGAGCCGAGGCTGCGCGCGGCGCTTGACTTCTTCGCCAGCCGCATAAGCAGGCCGGCTGCGCCCCGCATCCTTGGGGTTCATCTCGAGGGGCCGTTCCTCTCGCCTGCGCGGCCGGGCGCCCACGCCATCCAGCACCTGCGACGCCCGTCGGTGGAGTGGATCGCCAGGCTCGTCGAGGCGTTTCCCGGGGTCATCCGGGTGGTCACCCTGGCGCCGGAGCTGGACGGCGCCGGTGAGGTGATCGACTACCTGGGAGGCGTGGGGATCGTGACGGCCGCCGGGCACACCGATGCCACGTATGCCCAGGCCGTCGCGGCATTCGATCGCGGGGTCCGCCTCGCCACGCACGTGTTCAACGCCATGCGACCTTATCACCACCGGGAGCCAGGCGTCGTGGGCGCAGCGCTGTGCCACCCGGCGGTGACGTGCTCCCTCATTGTGGATCACGTGCACCTGCACCCCGCGGTGGTCAAGCACGTGCTGGCCCTCAAGGGGCCGGATCGCGTGGCCCTGGTGACTGATGCCATCAGTGCTGCGGGTGCTCCCCCCGGCCAGTTCACGCTGGGCGAGCGCGTGGTGCGGGTAGCAGACGGCGCGCCGCGCCTGGATGACGGCACGCTGGGCGGCAGTGTGCTCGCCATGGACCAGGCGGTTCGCCACGCGGCCCGGGCCGCTTCGACAGATGCCGCCGTGCGCATGGCCGCCACAACGCCCGCCCGGCTGCTGGGGCTCTCCATGGGAGAACTGCGCGTGGGCCTTCCGGCCGACCTCGTGGTTCTGGACCAGGACCTCAGCGTGCGGATCGTCATCGTGGCCGGAGAGATCGCCTACCGCCTCGAGGCGTAGGCTGGCGTCCCTCTCCCACGGGCCCCGGCGTTCGATTATGATGGCAGAGGTGTCTTGCGCGGATGCAGCGGTATCTGGTTCGACGGCTCCTGATCACGATCCCCATTCTGCTCGGCATCACGGTGATGAGCTACTTCATCATGACGCTCACGCCCGGTGACCCGGTGCGGATGCTGGTGGATCCCAGCATGAGCGAGGCCGATGTGGAGATCAGGCGCAGGGCGCTGGGCCTCGACCAACCCGTCTACATCCGGTATGTCAAGTGGCTGAACGAGCTGGCGCACGGCAACCTGGGCTACTCGTTCACCACGGGCGCCCCGGTGGCTGCCCGGGTTGGTGAGCGCATCATGCCCACCCTCAAGCTCACCGTGACCGCGCTGGCCCTGTCGTACCTCATCGCGGTCCCCGTCGGCGTGCTGGTCGCGTATCGGCGCTACACCTGGATCGATTATGTGGCCACCTTCCTCGCCTTTCTCGGGATCAGCCTCCCCACGTTCTTCCTGGGCCTGGCCGGCATCTATGTCTTCGCGCTACGGGTGCGCTGGCTGCCGGTGGGCGGGACGATGACGCTGGGTGGCGATGGGGGATTCCTCGACGCGGTCCACCACCTGATCTTGCCCGCGTCGGTGCTGGCCGTGGCCGGCGCCGGCGCCCTGACCCGGTACGTCCGTTCCAGCATGCTGGAGGTCCTGGGCCAGGACTACGTGCGGACGGCCCGCGCCAAGGGCCTGGTGGAGGCCGTGGTGCTCCGCAAGCACGCCCTGCGCAACGCGCTGATCCCGGTCATCACCCTGGCCGGCCTGCAGTTGCCGGCGCTGCTGGCCGGCGCCGTGATTACCGAGCAGGTCTTCGAGTGGCCGGGAATGGGCCGGCTGACCATCGAGGCCATCAACCAGCGCGACTACCCCGTGCTGATGGGGATCACACTGATCACCGCGCTGCTGGTGCTCGCCGGGAATCTTCTAGCCGACCTGACCTACTCACTGGTGGATCCCCGCATCAGGTATGAGTGACAATCTGCCGCCGCAGGCCGCGCCTGCGGCCTCGTACTGGCGGCTGTCGCTGCGGCGTTTCCTGCGCCACCGCCTAGCCGTGGTGGGCCTGGCCGCCCTCGCGGGCATCACCTTCATGGCGGTCGCGGCTCCGGCGCTCTCGCCAGGCAGCCCCACCGCCATCGACGCCTCGGCGTTTCAGGCGCCGCCGTCGCGGGCGCACTGGCTGGGCACCGACAGCGTGGGCCGCGACGTGGTCAGCCGGCTCATCTACGCCTCCCGGGTGTCGCTGACGGTGGGGGTGATGGCGGTGTCGATGTACGTCGTGATTGGCACCACCGTGGGGGCCGTGGCCGGGTACTACGGTGGGAAGGTGGACCTGGTGCTGTCCAGGCTGATGGACGTCATGTTGTCGTTCCCGCCGTTGATCATTATCTTGTTCGCCGTGAGCGTCTTCGGCAGGCCCAGCCTGTGGAACGTCATCATCGTGCTGGGCCTGCTCGGCTGGCCGGCCGTCGCACGCCTCGTCCGGGGACAGATCCTCTCCCTGCGCCAGCTGGAGTTCGTGGCGGCGGCGCGGGCCGTGGGCGCCTCGGATGGCTCGGTGGTGGTCCGCCACCTGCTGCCCAACGCCATGGCGCCGGTGCTGGTGGCGGCCACCTTTGGCACGGCGAACGCCATCCTGGTAGAGGCGGCCCTGTCGTTCCTGGGCCTAGGCGTCCAGCCGCCTACGCCGTCGTGGGGCAACATGCTCACCGACGCCCAGTCCCTCACGGTCCTGGAGCGGATGCCCTGGCTGTGGCTCCCGCCAGGCTTCATGATCCTGATCTCAGTCCTGACGATCAACTTCGTGGGGGACGGGTTGCGGGATGCGCTGGACCCGGGGTTGAAGTTATAGTAGAGGCTGTAACCGGAACCGGATGCTTTCACGATACCAACCAGGGGAGTGGTGAGGCGCATGCGCAGGCGCGTGGTGGTGGCTGCGGCCGTGGTGCTCGTGGCCGGATTGCTCTTACCTGCAGGTGTGTGGGGTGGCCCCAAGTCCGAGCTGGTGGTCGTCTCGGGCATGTGGAGCCCGCCCAACAACTTCAGCCCGATCTTCACCGACAGCTCGTACGGGTACTACGTGGTCCGGTTCATGTTCCAGGGCATGGTCGAGGCCAGGCTGGAGAACAACCAGATGAAGTTCTTCCCGGCGCTGGCCCAGAAGTGGGAGATCAGCCCCGACTACCAGACGTACACGTTCACCCTCCACCCGAGGGCGGCCTGGCACGACGGCAGACCCGTGACCGCCGAGGACGTGCTGTTCACACTGATGACCATCAGCGACCCGCGCACCCAGACCAACCGTGGCGCTGAGATCGCCACCATCGCCGGGCTCGACGAGCGGGGTAAGCGCGCGGCAGGCGCGCAACTTGGGGTTCGGATCCTGGGTTCGAAGCAGATCGAGATCAGGACCAAGGGGCCCGTGGATCCCACCATGTTCCTCGAGCGCACCGGCGGCAACGTCTACATCCTGCCCAAGCACGTCCTGGGCGACGTGCCGCCCGACCAGCTGGCCCGGCACCCCTTCATGCTGAACCCCACGGTGGGGAACGGGCCGTTCAAGTTCGTCCAGTACAAGACCGATCAGTTCGTGGAGCTGGTGGCGAACGAGAACTACCACAACGGCGTGCCCAACGTGCGGCGCGTCTTCGTCCGCATCATCCCGCCGACCACCATGGTGGCGCAGCTCGAGCGGGCCGACATGGATCTCAGCGCGGGGTTCGGGATCGGCGAGATCCCCATCGAGGACTGGGACCGCGTGAAGGGCATGCCCCACATCCGCGCCGTGACCTTCGCCGGTCCGGGGTACCAGTACATGCTGTTCAACTTCCGGAGGTCGTACCTGCAGGACAAGCGGGTCCGCCGGGCCATGGCGCATGCCATCAACAGGCAGCTCATCGTCAATCAGCTCATCAAGGGCGAGGCGGTGTTGGCCGAGGGGCCCATTCCGCCCCGCAACCCGTACTACAACAAGAACGTGAAGCCCTGGCCCCATGACACGGCGCGCGCGCGCCAGTTGCTGACCGAGGCGGGATGGGATTTCAACCGGACCCTCCTGCTGCGGGTGCCGGTGGGCAACATCATCCGCGAGCGCTCGGCCGACATCATCAGGGAGAACCTGCTCGCGGCCGGGGTCAAGGTGGAGATCCAGAAGTCCGACTTCCCGACCCACATCGCCGCGCTCCAGCAGGCCAACTACGACATCGCCCTGCTGGGGTGGGCCGGCCCCACCGACCCGGACGTCTCGTCCCAGTATCGCACCGGGGGTCAGTACAATTATAGCTATCATTCCATTCCGCAGATGGATCAGCTTCTCGACGAGGGCGTGAAGGTCTCCGATCCTCAGAAGCGGCGACAGGTGTACGATCGGTTCCAGGAACTGTTCGCTGACGAGTTGCCCATCCTGGTGCTCTACTATCCCAACGCACGCAACGCCATCGCCAAGCGCATGAGCAACGTGCTGGAGGACGCTGCCGGGTTGTACGACTTCCGGCCCTACACGTGGGTCGCCGGCGTGCAGTAGTCCCACCAAGAACACGGGGGCGGGGATGATCACTCCCCGCCCCTTCCAATGCTCCCCAGCGAAGCAGGAGGGCGCCGATGAACGACCTCTACTCGCACATTGATGCGCAACGTGACCGCCACCTTCAGCGGGTCCGCGCCTTCGTCCGCCAGCCCAGCATCAGCGGCGAAGGCACGGGGATGACCGAGATGGCGGAGCTGGTTCGAGACACGATCCGGGCGCTGGGCGGCGCTGCCGAGATCGCCCCGACGCCGGGCTGGCCCGTGGTGTGGGGTACCGTCGACGCCGGAGCGCCGAAGACCCTGCTGCTCTACGGCATGTACGACGTGCAGCCCGTCCAGGGTGAAGAGTGGATGGCCCCGCCGTTTGCCGGTGACGTGGTCAACCTCCCCGACGTGGGGCCCAGCATGGTGGCCCGGGGAGTGTACAACACCAAGGGGCCACTGGCGGGGCTGTTCAACGTCCTCGAGAGCATCCAGGCCGTCCGGGGGCGGCTGCCGGTCAACGTGAAATTCGTCGTCGAGGGCGAGGAGGAGCTGGGCAGCCCGCACCTGCCCGAGTTCATTGAGCGACACAAGGACCGCCTGGGCGCCGATGCCACCTACTTCGCGTTCTACAACCAGGACCGCCGCGGCAAGCCCATCCTCTGGCTGGGGGTCAAGGGGATCCAGTACTTCGAGCTCACCTGCCGCGGCGGGGCGTGGGGTGGACCGCGCACCCGCGGCGTCCATGGCAGCAACGCCGTGTGGGTCGGCAGCCCCGTCTGGCGGCTCGTCCGAGCGCTGGCCACCATGATGGACGATGGCGAGCAGATCACGATCGACGGTTTCTACGACGATGCGGCGCCCCCCAGCCCGGAAGACGAGGAACTGCTCCAGCAGCTGGCCAAGACCTTCGACCCGGCCAACGAGCTCTGGATGTGGGACGCGGAACGGTTCAAGTACGACCTGGCCGGTGTCGACCTCCTGCGGCGCTACCTGTACGACCCCACGCTCAACATTGACGGCATCTGGGGCGGGTATATGGGGCCGGCGATGAAGACGCTGCTGCCGCACGAGGCGAAGGTCAAGATGGACGTGCGTCTCGTGCCCCACATGGAGCCCGAACGGGTCCGGGAGCGCATCCGCGCCCACCTCCAACGGATCGGCCGTGGAGATATCCAGGTACACTTCTACGAGGGCTATCCGCCGGCCAAGACCAGCGTGCGAGAGCCGGTGGTGGCGGCGCTGGTCCGGGCGATCCGGTCGTTTGGCCTCGAGCCCGAGATCTGGCCGCACATCGCCGGGTCTGCGCCCTTCTATCTGTTCCGGCGGGTGCTGGACCAGCCGTTTGCCATGGGAGGCCTGGGCCACGGCGGCCGGCCGCACAGCCCCAACGAGTATGCGACCGTGGAGGGCATGGTGCTGTTCGAAAAGTCCGTGGCGAGGTTCCTCGAAGAGTTCGCGATGGCGTAACTGCAGATGCCGACCCGATGGCACCGAGCACTGCGTCCGGCGCAGTGGGTTCCGTGCCAGGCCCGTGGTGGCTGGTCCCTGTGGTGTTCGGGGGGCCGGGAGCACTAGGCCTCCCTGGGCCACTCCTGCGCTGGGCCACGCCTGACACGTGTGGGTGAGGGTTCGGCGCCCCGACTGCGCACCCTCCAGGTATACTGGGGGCGGAGACACCAGGAGGTGACGAGATGGACCTGAACGGTGTGCGCGTCGCAGCGCTGGTCGAGGACCACTACGAGGATCTGGAGCTGTGGTATCCGGTGCTCAGGCTGCGCGAAGCGGGCGCCGAGGTGCAGATCATCGGCCCCCGCGCCGGCGAAGTCTACAAGAGCAAGTACGGCTACCCGGCCAGGGCGGACCTGGGCATGGACGCCGCAGAAGCCCCGGCCTTCGACGCGCTCGTAATCCCCGGCGGCTACGCACCCGACCGCATGCGGCGGCATGCGGCGATGCTGAACCTGGTGCGCGCCATGCACGCGGCCGGTAAGCCGATCGCGTTCATCTGCCATGCGGGATGGGTGCCGATCTCGGCGGGCATCGTGCGCGGTCGCACCGTGACCAGCGTGTCGGCCATCAAGGACGACCTGACCAACGCCGGGGCCGCGTGGGTGGACCGAGAGGTCGTGGTGGATGGCAACCTGATCAGCTCCCGCACGCCGGCCGATCTGCCGGCGTTCTGCCGGGAACTGGTCGCGATGCTGCGTCGGGTGAAGGTGGCATCGCCATAGGTCGCGGCGCAGCCGTCGCCTGCGTCCTGCTGGCCCTCGCAGGCCTCCCGGTACGGGCTTTTCCCTGGGCGGTTGGCGACGACGCCTACGCGCGCCTTCGGCAGGCGATGGTGGAGCAACAGATCCGCGCGCGGGGCATCCGGGATGAGCGCGTGCTCCGCGCCATGCTCACCGTCCCGCGCCACCGATTTGTCCCCGACCGCTACCTGGCCCAGGCCTACGGCGACCACCCGCTCCCGATCGGCTACGGGCAGACCATCTCACAACCGTACATCGTGGCGCTCATGTCCGCCGAAGCGGTGGTACGCCCCCACCATCGAGTGCTTGAGATCGGCACCGGGTCAGGGTATCAGGCGGCGATCCTAGCCGAGCTCGCGGATCAGGTGTACACTATTGAGATCGTCGAGCCGCTGGCGCGGGAGGCGGCGCAGCGCCTGCGCGATCTGGGCTATGCGCG
Source organism: Candidatus Fervidifonticultor quintus (assembly GCA_031459535.1). Lineage (GTDB taxonomy): Bacteria > Sysuimicrobiota > Sysuimicrobiia > Sysuimicrobiales > Humicultoraceae > Fervidifonticultor_A > Fervidifonticultor_A quintus. The sequence goes on from JAVKIJ010000003.1 coordinate 60,720, forward strand.
GGTCCAGACGCGTACCGGTGACGGGTACCTGGGATGGCCCGAGGCGGCGCCGTTCGACGCCATCCTGGTGACGGCCGCGCCCGATCACGTCCCGCCACCTCTGACCCGCCAGCTCAGGGAAGGCGGCCGCATGGTGGTGCCGGTTGGTCCACCCGGTCTGGTGCAAACCCTGTGGCGCATCACGAAGGTCCGGGGGCAACTGCAGTTCGCCAGCCTCGGGGAGGTGATGTTCGTCCCGCTGGTCAGGCGGTAGGGCTTCAACGTCACGCCTCTGCTTCACTCCGTGGGTCTGGACCCCTCTGCCCGGCTCCTGTCCCGAGGCCTCTGACCGCACCAGCGCCCGCGTAGGCGATCGCTGCCAGCGCCAGTACCGTCCGGAAGCCCCACTGCAGCGACACGAGCGCCGCCAGCACCGACGCCACCACGGAAGCACATCCGTTGATCCCCCAGGCCCACGGGATGAGCCGGGCATCGTATTGGCCCAGCAGGCGCACGGCGGCCGGGAACGGGACGCCCATCAGCACTCCGATCGGGCCCAGGATGACGGCCGCCGCCGCAAGCCGGCTGGCGGCGGTCAGGTCCAGCGCCCTCGCGACCAGCGCGGGCAGCGCCCAGGCCAGGCCGCCGACCGCCGTGGCCAGCGCCGCGAGCGCCGCGGGAAGGCGCACCTGAGCCCGAGCGGTCAGCACGCTGCCCGCGCCCGACGCCAGCAGCAGGCCGGACAGCACGACGCCCGCGGCGTGGGTGGGGGACCCCACTAGCAGAATGGCCTGCTGGAGCAGCGGGATCTCCACGAACAAATAGGCAAAGCCCAGCGCGGCGAAATAGGCGAAGACGCTCCACCGCCGCCACGCCACCTCCGGCCCCGGCGCTCGAGCCTGTGTCGGGTGCGGCGTCGTGCGCAGGCGACCCAGCGGGAGGAGGATCAACCCCGCGCCCAGCGCCGTGACGATCACCAGCAGGACCAGGAGCACCAGGAACCCGCCGCCCCCGAACGGCTGCCACGTGCGCCCCAGCACCGCGAGAGTGCCCGGCACCTGCCTCCAGCGGAAGAAGTGGAAGAAGAACGGCCGGTCGTCGTGCACCGGCCGCACGTCGAACGGGTACTCGCGCAGGAAGGCGTCCCGGCGTCCGGTGTCCAGGACGGCCAGGAAGGCCTCGCGGTGACGATCGGCCGGCAAGGTATTGAACCGGTTGCTCTCCGCAGCGCTGCCCCCGGGCGCGTAGGTGAGGTCGAAGTGCCGCGATATGGCGAACGCCCGTAACGTCTCCACATCCGCCCGGCGCAACCCGTCGGGCGCCACGAGGATCGTCATGGTGTTGAGTGAGCGCAGTGCGGCCAGGCGGCGATCGGGGTCACCCACTTTCTCGACCGCCGCGACGGCCGCGGCCCAGACGCGGACCTCCTCGCTGGGCGGCGTTTGGATCCAGCGGGTGACGACCAGGATGCCTCCGGGCGCGAGGCGGCGCAGGTAGGCGGTAAACGCCTCAACGGTATAGAGGTAGTGTTCCGCGAGCGAAAATGCCCCGGAGGCGACCACCTGAAACGAGTCCAGGGGAGGCACCTGGATGATGGTGAAGCGCTGGGTGTTGCGAGCCAGAAACGTCCGAGGGTGGGCGATCAAGAGGCGCACGTGGCGACTCAGGACGTCCGCCTGCGATCCGGGCTCGAGCACTCGCCGGAGGGCGTCTGCGACCAGGGGGTTCTCCTCGATCACGGTGACGGTGGGCGCGCCGTGGCGCAGGGCCCCCAGGACCTCGACCCCGGTGCCAATGATCAACGTGGGACCGCGGCGCAGGCGGTAGGCCACCGCGGTCGGCAGGTATTCCGTGAACGCGCCCTCGGCCTCGGCCGGCAGACCCCGCAGCCCTTCCCCGTCAATGAGCAGGCCGGGCAGTGCCGGTGGCGCACCCGCGTAGACGGTGCTGAGCCCGGGCGCCGACCGGACCGCGGAGCTGCGCACCACATCCACGCGCGAGACGGCGTTCCATCCGGAGAACACGACTTGGGCGTCGGGGTACCGCCGGACTTGACTGAGGGTCTTGTAGGCCGAGAGCGGGAGGTCAAACCTCGCGGCCGATGCCCACGTCGCGAGCATGGCCGCAGCCAGCGCGGCAATCACAGGCGATGCGCGGGTTGGGCGCGCAGACCACCACAGGAGCGCGCCACCGCAGGCGGCGATCGTACCCCCGACCAGGAGGGCACCCGCGCCGCCGCGGGCCGAGATCAGCGGGATCGCAGCCAGCGCGCCGGCGGCGGCGCCCACGAACGACGCGGCATAGACGCCGCCCGCCCCCGCGGGTCGGCCGGTCAGGAGACTGCCGACTACGAGACCGCCACAGAGGAACGGCAGCGACAGCGCCGCGACGAGGATGGCCAGGTAGAGAGCCTGCAGCGGTTCCAGCAGCATGAGGTACGCGTCGAACGGCACGGTCGCGATGGCAACGAGCGCGAGGCCGGTGGCCGGGGCCACCAGCACCGCCGCGGCTGCCGCCGTCTCCAGAGGTGCCCGCCTCAGTCGCGGCCAGACCGCCAGTGCCGTTCCGCTGATTCCATAACCCAACAGCCCCAGCCCCACGGCGACAAACGCAAAGTGGTGCCAGTGGACGAGGGCGAACACGCGTGTGAGGGCCACCTGGACCACCAGCGTGGCGGCTGAGGCCAGCGCGACGCCCATGTAGAGCCTGGCCACCACCGGGGCCCTCAGGAGGACCCGCCGCCCGGATCGCCAGCCCGCTCGAGCAGCAGGTCGGCCGCGCTCGGTGGTTTCTGGCCCCGCCCGAGGTATCGCGCGATGGCCGCGGCGATCTTCTGCAGGGCGTCGCGCCACGTGGCCCGGTGCGTGAAGAGATGCGTCTCGTCGGGGTAGTAGTGGGCCTCAAACGCCTTCTGGTGCGCGACGCAGTCCCTGATGATCAGGTCCAGTTGCTCGATCGGTACCGCCGCGTCCTTGCTGCCGTGGAAGCTCACCAACGGTGCCTGCACCCGCTCCACCAGCAGCCGCGGCGAGGCGCCATCCCACACCTCGGGATGCTGATCCCGGCCTCCGCCTGCACGGCCGAGAAAGTAATCGTACGCGGGCCGGTAACTGGTCTTGGCCCAGGCCATCCACCGATCGAAGTCCCAGATACCAGCGATATTGATGCCCAGCGCGAAGGTCTGGGGTGAACGGCACAACGCCGCCAGGGTGAGCCACCCGCCGTAGGAGATCCCCCACACGCCGACCCGATCGGGATCGACGAACGCCAGGGTCTTCACGTACTCGCCGGCGCGCACGCAGTCCTCGCACTCGAGGACAGCCAGACCGCGGGCGTTGCCCTGCTCGAACGTCTTGCCATACCCGATGCCGCCCCGGTAGTTGACCAGGTAAGAGACCACTCCCAGCTCTGCCAGCCACAGCGACACCGCGTAGAAGAACGCGTAGGTTTCCAGCGGCGGAAAGCCCTCGCGCATCTGCCGCATGCCGCCCCCGTGAATATAGACGAGGGCCGGATACCGGCGGCCGGGTTCCAACGTCCGCGGCGCCAGCAGGTACCCCGGGATGTCCCAACCACCGGCCCCCGGTGTCCTCATGGGCTCGGGCACGGCCAGCCGGTCGTACGCGATCCCTTCGGGCATGGAGCCCACCAGGCGGCGGAGGTGATCGCCGTCGCGGCCGACCACCCAGATCTCCGGCGCATGGTGCGTGGTGCTGTGTTTGAAGGCGATGCGGCGGCCGTCGGGCGACCAGGCGGGTTCCACGCTCGTTCCGGGCGCACTCACCACGGGCCGCAGGGCTGCCGTGGCCACATCGACGCTGAACAGGTGCCGCATGCCCAGGTTCAAGCGGTTGGTGGAAAAGACGATCTCGCGCCCATCGGGCGAGACGCACGGGTGGTCCAGCGCGTGGCCGACATCTTCCCCGATGCCGCCGGTCATGGTCTGCAGGTGGCCGGTCTGCGTGTCGAGCAGGTAGAGGTGCCACCAGCCCTCGTGGCGCAACACCAGCACAACGTGTCGGCCGTCAGGATACGGCTGCGGTCGGAAGATGGCGCCGAGGCCCTCGGGTTCGTCTTCGCGGTGGAGCATGCGGGTCGTGCCTGCGGGAAGATCGAGCACATGCCATTCGCGGGCCACGTGATCCACCGACGGTCGGGCGAAGATCAACTGGTCCCGTTGCACCCAGACGAAGGCTTGCTCGAGGTTCTCGGTGCGAGACCGCCACAGCAGCGTGCCATCCGCATCCACCACCGCCAGATCCCACCAGCCCTGGTCTTCGAACGTCGCGGCCACCGCCGAGCCATCCGGCGCCCAGGCCAGTGCCGGATCGTGACCCAGGGCCGCGACGCGGCCGGGCACCTGGAGCTCGCGCAGACCCGGCCCGCCAAGATCGAGCGCCCACAACCGGCCGCCGGCCACATATGCCAAGTGCTGACCTGCGGGCGACCACGCCGCAAACGCCGCCGGGCCGGACCCTTCGTAGAGCAGCCGACGGGACCATTCGCCAGGTGCGCCCGGTGACGGCCGGCTGGCCAGGACGATCCTGCCGCCCTGTACATAGGCCAGCCGGCCGTCTGGAGCCCAGTCGAACTGAGTAACCGGGTCATCCCCCTCGGAGACCTCGGCGATCGCTCCCCGCTCGACATCCACTACGCGGAGACTGAAGCGGCCGCCGTCGTCGTGGATGAAGGCGATTGACCGGCCGTCCGGCGCCCAGGTGTGCCCCGAGGTGTACGTGATCGCCAGAACCTGATCCAGGGTGATCGCAAGCGGACTCATGGGCCAGGCCTCCTACAGTCGCGGATCGAGGGCGTCACGCAGCCCGTCGCCAAGAAAGTTGAATCCCAGCACGGTGAGCATGATGGCCAGACCGGGCAGGGTCGAGATGTGGGGCGCCGTGCGCAGGAATGCCCGGCCTTCGTTGAGCATGGTCCCCCACGACGGCGTCGGCGGTTGGACGCCCAGGCCGAGGAACGACAGCGCAGCCTCGGCAATGATGGCCGTGGCCATGCCCAGGGTGGCCAGGACGATAACCGGCGCCAGCGCGTTGGGCAGAATGTGGCGGACGATGATGCGACCGTCGCTGACCCCAATGGCGCGCGCCGCCTGGACGAAGTCCAGTTCGCGCAGAACCAGCACCTGCCCCCGCACCACGCGCGCATAGGTGGTCCAGGCAACCAGGCCCAGGGCCATCATGACGTTGGACAGGCTCGGGCCGAGCACCGCGATGATCGCGATCGCCAGGACGATCAACGGGAACGCCAAGAAGACGTCGACGGTGCGCATGAGCAGGCTGTCCAACCACCGTCCGTAGTAGCCGGCGGCCAGGCCGACCGCCGTGCCCAGCGTGGCGGCGATGCCGACGGCGACGACCCCCACCTGCAGCGAAATGCGTGTGCCGTAGATCAGCCTGGCCAGGATGTCCCGACCGACCGCATCGGTCCCCAAAACGTGGCCGCCAACCCCCGGCGCCGTGGCTGGATGCGCGTAGTCAATGGCCAGCGGGTCCTGCGGTGAGATGGCCGGGGCGAAGACGGCGAGCAAAATGATCAGGGCGATGATCGTCAATCCCAGCATCGCCAGGCGGTGCCGGCGCAACCGGCGACCGGCGGCCATCCAGTAGCTCTCGTGGGCGGCGGCGCGCCCGCCGCCTGGGACCTCACTGGTAGCGGATGCGGGGATCGATGGCGGCATAGGCCACGTCCACGGCCAGATTGGCGCACACTCGCACGATGGCAATCATGAGGACCACACCCTGGACCACGGGGAAGTCGCGCTGGATAATCGAGCGAATGGCCAGCCGACCAATGCCCGGCCAGGCGAAGATCGTCTCGGTGATCACGGCGCCACCCAGCAGGGTGCCAAACTCCAGCCCGACCACCGTGACCACCGGGATCAGCGCGTTGCGCAAGGCGTGGTGCATGACCACCCGAAGGCCGCGGAGCCCCTTGGCGCGCGCAGTGCGGATGTAATCCTGCGCGATGACCTCCAGCATGCTGCTGCGCGTCAGGCGGGTGACCACGGCGGCGAGGGCACTGCCCAGCGTGAGGGCGGGCAGCGCCAGGTGGGCGATGGCCAGCCCGAGCCCGGATGGACTGCCGGACGTCAACAGCGTCCCCAGCCCCGCCAGCACGGGCTCGCCGCGGCCGGAGGCGGGCAGCCAGCCCAGCCGGACCGAAAATAGAAAGATTAGCATCACGCCCAACCAGAAGTTGGGCATGGAGATGCCCAGCAACGCGGCCACCGTGCCCGCGGTGTCCACCACGGAGTAGCGCCGGACCGCCGAGATCACCCCTGCGGGGATGGCGATGACCAGGGCCACGGCTACGGCCGCTAGCGCCAGCTCCACGGTCGCCGGCAGCCGCTCCCGGATCAGTTGGCTGACCGGCTCGTCGGACGCCAGCGACATCCCCAGGTCGCCGGTGACCAACCGGCCGAGGAACCGCGCGTATTGGATTGGCAGGCTCTGGTCGAGGCCGAGCAGGTGCCGCAGGCGGGCCATCTCCTCGGGCGTAGCGTTCTCGGCGCCGATCATGATGACGACGGGGTCGCCGGGGATCAGGCGCATCAGCGCAAAGATCACCACGGAGACCCCGAGCAACAGCGGGATCAAGCCGAGCAGGCGCCGGACGATGAAGCGCGCCATGAGTCTGATCGCGCGCCGCGCCCCGCCCCCCTGTCAGCCTAGCGCCCCGGCGTCGCCTTCACGTCGATGCCGTACGGCGTCTTGAGGACGATCCAGCCGCTGACGTGGGGTTTGAAGCCAGAGACGGCCTTCCGGTGCGCATAGGTCCGCTTCTCGTGGAACAAGAATACCATGGGCGCGTCCTGAACGATCAGGCGCTGGGCCTCGCGGTAGATGCGGACGCGCTCGGCGATCGCCGCGGTCGTGCGGCCCCGGTCCAGCAGCTCGTCCACGCGGGGATTCCGGTATTTGGTGAAGTTGAACCCGCCGATGGCCGACGTGTGGAAGGGGCTGTACAGCAGCGAGTCGGGCTCAGGGTTTGTGGTCCAGCCGACCCGCAGCACGTCGTAGTTGGTCTTCAGCAGCCGGTCCAGCAGCGTGGGGAAGTCCACGACCGTAGGCTTGAGGGTGATGTTCACCTGCTTGAGCTGGTCGATGAGCAGCGCCACCTCCCGCCGCAGCTCCTCCTGTTCGGACAAGAGGAGGTTCAACTCGAGCCCACCCCCATGGCCGGACTCGGCCAGCAGGTGCTTCGCGCGGTTGGGGTTGTAGCCGAGGCCCTTGAAGCGCTCGTCGAACGCCCAGGACGTGGGCGGGATAGGCCCCTCGGCTGGGACCCCTCGGCCGGGCCACACCACGTCCACCAGGCGCTGCTTGTCCACCGCGTGCGCGATCGCCTGGCGCACCCGGACATCGTCGTAGGGTTTGACCGAGGTGTTGAAGCCCAGTAGACGGTAGTTGGTGCCCACGACTTCCTGCAGGTCGACAACGAGGCTCACCCGGAGCCTGCGCAAGTCTTGAGCTGGGACGCCAGCGATGAGGTCGAGACCGCCGGCCTCCAGCTCCGCCAGCCGCACGCTGGCCTCGGGGATGAAGCGGAACTGGACCCGGTCCATCGACGTCCGGCCCGCATAGTAGTCAGGGTTGGCCTCGAGTACGATCCGG
>JAVKIJ010000030.1:0-34683 GCA_031459535.1 Candidatus Fervidifonticultor quintus
GGTCACCCACCGGCTCCGCGGGGTCCGCGTCGGCGATCTGAATCAGGAGCGTCTGGAGCAAGTGATCGGCGAGGTGTCGCGGCACCACCAGCTGATTGAGGCCATCAAGGCCTGGGTGCGGCGCGACCTGGCTCGGGGGAGCCGGCCGCGGTTCCACGTGGAGGGAACGCGTCATCTCCTCCGCGAACCCGAGTTCCGCCGGCCCGAGGCCGCGACGCGCGTCTTCGACGCCCTGGAGGAGGAGTCGATCCTGGCCCAGGCCCTGCCGGCGCCGCCCGAGCACGGCGTGCGAGTCGTCATCGGCGCAGAGAACCGCAGCGCCGAACTGCGCGCGTGCAGTCTGGTCGCTGCATCGTACAGCGCCGGCGACCGCGGCAGGGGGACAGTAGCCATCATCGGTCCTACCCGCATGCGCTACCGCCGGGCCGTGGCCGCAGTCAGCTATGTGGCCGATCGCCTCAGCGACGCCTTGAGGAGTTCTGCCTAGACGCGGGGCCGCCCCCCGCGCGGCGCAGGTCCGGCGCAGGCGCTGATGGCCACACGCGACCTCTACGAGATTCTCGGCGTTGACCGGCGGGCGACGCAGGAAGAGATCAAGCAGGCGTACCGCCGGCTGGCCCGCCAGATGCACCCCGACGTTCGCCGGGACGATCCCCATGCCACCGAGCACTTCAAGGAGATCAACGAGGCCTACGCGGTTCTTAGCGATCCCGCGAAGCGCAGCCAGTACGACCGATTCGGGACCGTCGGGACAGAGCCGGGGCCCTTCGGTGGCGGGGTCAGCCCCTTCGACGATCTGTTTGAGATGTTCTTCGGCGGCCGCCCGCGGCCCACATCAGCCGAGCGTGGGGGGCCCGAACGGGGGGCCGATCTCCGGTACGACCTGAAGATCACGCTCGAGGAGGTGGCGAGGGGCACTGAGAAGCCGATCACTGTTCGCCGCCTTGAGACGTGCCCGGCGTGTTTCGGCACAGGCGCCGAACGCGGCTCGCGGCCGGAGACGTGTCCGACCTGCCGGGGTACCGGTGAGGTCCGGGTCGCGCAGCGGACGCTCTTCGGCGTGATGACGCAGATCGGGCCCTGCGGGCAGTGTGGCGGGACCGGTACCTACATCGCCAAGCCCTGCAGACAGTGCGACGGCTCGGGGCGTTCGGAGATCACCAGGGAGGTCACTGTCACGATCCCGGCGGGTGTGGAAGATGGCATGTCGTTGCGGTTGCCGGGGGAAGGAGAGGCCGGCATGCGTGGCGGCGAGCGCGGCGATCTCTACGTGGTCGTGCACGTCGCCCCGCATCCCGTCTTCGCTCGGCGCGGCCGGGATCTGGTCGGCGAGCTCGACATCACCATGACCCAGGCTGCCCTGGGCGACGAGATCCGCATCAAGGGCTTGGACGGTACCGAGACCGTGGTGGTGCCGCCTGGCACGCAGCCGGGCGATACCCTGACACTGGACGGGCGCGGCCTCCCTGACATGCGTGGTGGTCGCGGCAACCTCTATCTCAAGGCTCGGGTGACGATTCCCAGACGTCTCACCGGAGAGCAGCGGGCGTTATTGCAGGCGTTCGCCGAGCAGCTGGGCGAGAGACGGGCAGGGCAGGCGGCCTCGCCTCCGCCCGGGGCCAGCGGCGGGCGCGCCGGGAAGCGGGGCCGCCGGCCGATCCTGGACAAGATGAAAGACCTGCTGCCCTAGCGCCCGCGTGACGTGGATCGAGGTCTCGCTCGAAGTCCCACGGTCGGCCGCTGAGCACGCGGCGGACATCGTGCTCAGGTACTGCCCACAGGGGCTGGCGGAGACCACATCGGGGAGGTACCGGGTGCTGCGCGCGTACCTGCCCGCCGGCGCGGGGGGCCGCGCTGCGCTCGCCGGGCTGCGCCGAGAGTTGCGCGTCCTGCCCCACGCGCACGTGGTGACGCGCCCCGTGCGTGACGAGCGCTGGCGTGAAGCCTGGAAGGCCCACGCCCGCCCCCTTGCGATCGGTCGGCTCCGCATCCTGCCCACGTGGTGGCCGGTTCAGGACGACGAGCGGAGACCGGTGATTCGGCTGGACCCCGGGATGGCCTTTGGTAGTGGCGAGCACCCCACCACACAGCTGTGCCTGGCGGCGCTGGAGCGATACACCCGGCCCGGCTCGGTGGTGGTGGACGTGGGAACAGGGTCCGGAATTCTCGCCGTCGCGGCGGCCCGTCTGGGTGCCCGACGGGTCATTGCCGTGGACAACGACAGCGTGGCCGTGGATGTCGCCCGGCGGAACATGCGGGCGAACCGTGTGGCGTCCCGCGTGGAGGTCCTCCCGGCGCAAGGTCTTCCCCGCCTGCGGACGCCGGCGGACCTCATCGTAGCGAACCTGACCGCGCAGACGCTGCCATCGGTCATCGCGGCCGCCCGCCGACACCTACGGGCTGGCGGGTGGCTCGTCGCGTCGGGGTTTGGCGCACGATTCCTCCCGGACGTGAGGGCCGCGATGATCGCCGCAGGGCTGCGCCCGGTGCGGGTGGACGCCCTGCGCGGGTGGCGGGCCGTTTGCGGGCTGGCAGTACCCTCAAGACGGCCCCGGCACGTCGCGGCGCGGGCCCACCGGCGATGAACGACCAACCGTCCCCTGTTCGGCTTCGCCGTTTCTACGTGCCGCCGGCGGTGTTCGCTTCCGAGATCCTGCGGTTTGAGGCCCGCGAATCTCACCACATCGCCACCGTTCTGCGCCTCGCTCCAGGCACCAGGGTAACGGTCTTCGATGGTCGAGCGGAGGCCGAAGCTGAACTGATAGATGTCAGCGACGCGGCGGTGACGGCGCGGCGCGTGGGGACGGTCCGGGTATCTACCCGGCCGATGGTGATCACACTGCTGCAGGGCGTTGCGCGCGGGCCCAAGATGGACCTGATCGTGCGCACCGCGACCGAGATCGGGGTCTCGGTGATTGCGCCGGTCGTCACGTCTCGATCGCTGGCGAACCCCGGCCCGGCCCGGTGCGACCGCTGGCGGCGGATCGCGCGCGAGGCCGCCAGGCAGTGTGGTCGGCCCGACATTCCCCATGTGGAACCCGCTGCCCCGCTTCCCCGCGCGCTTGAGACGATGGCCCCCTCCGATATCTTCCTGGTGCCATGGGAGCACGAGCGTCGCCTGGTGGGGTCCGTGCTCGCGGGACGCCGGGTGGGATCGGCCGTGGTACTCATCGGTCCGGAAGGTGGCCTCACGGACGCCGAGGTGGCCGCAGCGCGCGGCGTGGGGGGTCAGACGGTCTCGCTGGGCCCCCTGATCCTACGGACCGAGACGGCGGGGCTGGTCACCGTCGCCATGCTGGTTTACGAAGGGATCCTGCGCCCGTCTGACTGAACGGCCCACCCGGGTTGCATTTCTATTCAGTCTGGCGTATACTCATACCATGCCCACGCGCGTCAGCGTCATCGGCGCCTCTGGCTACGGCGGCGGCGAGCTCGTGCGCCTGCTGGTTGGCCATCCGGAGGTCACGCTGGTCCACCTGACTGCCGAGAGCCGGAAAGGCGAGCCATACGGCGAGGTGTTCCCCAATCTGCAGGGCGTGGTCTCGGCGGTCACCGAGGATGCCGACATGGACGCCGTGGGCGCCGACTCTGACGTGGTCTTCTTCGCGCTGCCCAATGGCGTGCCGATGACCATGGCGCCGCGGCTGCCGCACACGGTGAAGGTCATCGACCTGGGCGCCGACTTCAGGTTTCGCGACCCGGCCACGTACGCGACGTGGTACAGAGTGGAGCATGCCTGCCCCGACCTGCTGGCCGAGGCGGTCTACGGCCAGCCCGAGTTGCACCGCGAACGCATCGCGGCCGCGCGCATCGTGGGCAATCCGGGCTGTTATCCCACCGCGGCTCTCATCGCCGCAGCACCCTTTCTGAAGGCGGGCGTGGTGCAGCGCGAGGGGATCATCGTGGACGCCAAGTCCGGGGTCTCGGGCGCCGGCCGGGGCACGTCCCTGGGCACCCATTTCTCCGAGGTGAACGAGAACGTCAGGCCCTACAATGTGGCCAGCCACCGGCACGCCCCCGAGATCGAGCAAGAGGTCGCGTGGCTCACCGGCGGCCCTACCTCCGTCACGTTCACCCCGCACCTGATTCCCATGACCCGCGGCATCCTGGCCACGGTCTACTTGCGGTTACGGGGGGCCCTCACGCAGGCCGAGGCCGAGGGCATCCTGGTCGAGGCCTACGCCCGGGAGCCGTTCGTGCGCGTGTTGCCCGGCGGGTTACCCCAGACCAAGGCCACCTACGGCTCCAACTACTGCGACGTGGCCGTGCGGGTTGAGCCTCGGGCCGGGGTGCTGATCGTGCTCTCCGCGATCGACAATCTGGTCAAAGGCGCCTCCGGCCAGGCCGTCCAGAACATGAACATCATGTGCGGGTTTCCCGAGCGCCTGGGGCTGGAGGGTGCGCCCCTCTACCCCTAGGCCCGGAGGGCGATCAGTGGCTGCTGCGCCTGCGCAGGTGACGCCGATGGAAGGCACCGTGACCGCTGCCCTCGGATTTCGAGCGGCGGGGATTCACTGCGGGATCAAGCCCGACCGACCAGATCTGGCGCTCGTGGTCTCGGACGTCCCCGCGTCTGCGGCCGGTACCTTCACCCAGATCAGGACCCGATCGGCGCCGGTGATCCTGAGCGAGCGAAAGCTGCAGTCCGGTCGGGCCCAGGCCGTGCTCGTCAACAGCGGCAATGCCAACGCCTGCACGGGTCCTGGGGGCGCAGCCGACGCGCAGGCCATGATGGATGCCGCGGCCCGGGCCCTGGGCATCCCAGAGGACCTAGTGGTCATCGCCAGCACCGGGGTCATCGGCCGGCCGCTGCCCATGGAGCGGATCCTGCCGGCGATCCCGCGGCTGGTTGCCGCGCTGGGAGCCAATGGAATGGCCGCGGCGCAGGCCATCATGACCACCGATGCCTGGCCCAAGACCGCGGCTGCGCAGGTGCACCTGGGCGACGGAACCGTCTCCATCGGTGCCATCGCCAAGGGGTGCGGGATGATCCACCCCAACATGGCCACGATGATCGCCATCATCACCACCGACGCCGCCGTCGAGCCCTTGCTGCTGCGTCGGGCACTGCGAGCCGCGGTGGATCAGACCTTCAACTGTATCAGCGTGGACGGCGACACCAGCACCAGCGACAGCGTGTTTCTGCTAGCCAACGGAGCGGCTGGCGTGGCCCCGATCGCCGCACCGGACCACCGATACCAGGCTTTCCTGGCCGGGCTCGCCGACGTCGCCCGCCGTCTGGCACGCATGATAGTCCGGGATGGGGAAGGAGCCACGCGCGTGGTGGAGATCGCCGTCCGCGGGGCCCGCACCGACGCCGACGCGCGCCTGGTGGGCCGGACGATCATGACCTCCTTGCTGGTGAAGACGGCCTTCCACGGCGCGGAACTGAACTGGGGACGCCTAGCCGCCGCTGCGGGCCGCAGCGGTGCCGACCTCGATCCCGATCGGTTGTCCATCGCGATCGGCGACGTGGAGATCGTCGCGGACGGTGTGGGGCTGCCGGACGCGTACCCGAAGGTCCAGCCGCTGCTGGCCGAGCCGGAGGTCCGCGTGACGCTCGACCTCAAGCTGGGAAGTGGGGCGTTCGTCGGCTGGACCAACGATCTGGGCGAGACGTACGTCAGGATCAACAGCGGGTACCTGTCGTGAACCCGGGGCATGGGACAACCAGGCGGCGCGCCGTCGCCCGACCATCGCCCGCCACCGCTGCCCTCGATCCGGCGGTTGAGGCGCGGCTGATCGCCGCCGGGGTCCGGTACGCGGCCGCGTGGCGAGGTCGCACCGTCGTGGTCAAGTACGGCGGCAGCGTGCTGGAGGGGACCGGGACGGGCACGGTCGTGGAGGATCTGGTCCTCCTCAAGCGTGCAGGGGTCAATCCCGTGCTGGTCCACGGCGGCGGTCCAGAAATCACCCGCATGCTGGAGCGCCTGGGCAAGCAGACCAGATTTGTACGGGGCCTGCGCGTCACCGATGCCGAGACCATGGAGGTCGTGGAGATGGTCCTGGCCGGCCGGGCCAACAAGGCCCTGGTGACCATGATCGGCGCAGCCGGAGGCAGCGCCGTGGGACTGTCCGGCAAGGACGCCGGCCTGCTCCGCGCGCGTCGCCTGACCGGGCCGGTGGACCTGGGGTTCGTCGGTGAAGTGGTCGCGGTGAACCCGCAGATTGTCGAGACGATCAGCGCGGCCGCTCACATCCCGGTCATTGCGTCGATCGGTGTGGGCGAGGACGGAGCCAGCCTGAACCTCAACGCTGATCACGCGGCGGGCGCACTGGCCGCAGCCCTGGCAGCCAGCAAGCTGATCATCCTGACCGATGTCCCAGGGGTGATGCGGGAGGGCGGGGGCGCGCCGACGCTCATCTCCAGCCTCACCGCCGACGAGGCCCGGCGACTGGTGGCCGATGGTACCATCTCGCGCGGCATGATCCCCAAGGTCGAAGCCTGTCTGGCCGCCCTCGACCGCGGGGTGCCCAGCGCGCACATCATCGGGGCCGCGGCGCCCCACGCGCTGCTGGTGGAGCTGTTCACCGAAGAGGGCATCGGCACCATGATCACCCAGGCTCCATAGGAGGTCGGGATGACCACGGCGGACGTCATGGCGATGACGGAGCAGTACCTGCTCCCTACCTATCGGCGGGCCCCGGTGGCATTCTCGCACGGCGAGGGGGTCTGGCTGGTGGACCTGGAGGGCAAGCGCTACCTGGACTTCATCGGCGGCATCGCCGTGAGCGCGCTCGGGCACGGGCACCCGTCGCTGGTGGCCGCGATCCGGCAGCAGGCGGGACGGATGCTCCACGTGTCCAACCTGTTCCACATCGCCGAGCAGGCCCTGCTGGCGAAGTTCCTGGTCGAGCACTCCGCGTTCGACCGCGCTTGGTTCTGCAACAGCGGGGCCGAGGCCAACGAGGCGGCCATCAAACTGGCACGCAAATGGGGGCGCCGGTCTGGCACTGACCGCTATGAGATTGTCGTGGCCCATCATTCGTTCCACGGCCGGACCATGGGCACCCTGGCCGCCACCATGCAGCCCAAGTACCAACAGCCGTTTCTACCCATGACACCGGGATTCGTGGCGGTACCGTTCAACGACATGGATGCCCTCCCGGCGGCCACCACCGATCGGACCGTGGCCGTGATGCTCGAGCCGATCCAGGGCGAGGGCGGGGTCTATCCCGCCGACCCGGAGTACCTCAGGAGCGTGCGGGAGTGGTGCGATGCGCGGGACCTGCTGCTGATCTTCGATGAGGTGCAGACCGGCGTCGGGCGGACCGGTCGCCTGTTCGCCTACGAACACTACGACGTCATTCCCGATGTGGTCACGCTGGCTAAAGGCCTGGGAGGCGGCGTGCCCATCGGCGCCCTCCTTGTGAAGGAACAGGCGGCTGCCCTGGAACCGGGGGATCACGGCAGCACCTTCGGCGGCAACCCGCTGGCCGCTGCCGCGGCCCTGGCGGTGCTGCAGACCGTGGTCGAGGACCGGCTGCCGGAGCACGCCGCCGCCATGGGCGAGCGGCTGATGGCGGGTCTGGGGGCCCTGGTGGAAAAGGGCCTGGCCGGAGCCGTGCGGGGTCGGGGGCTGCTGGTCGGCCTGGAGTTGCACGGCGAGGCCGCGCCAGTCGTGGACGCCGCTCGGGAGGCCGGCCTGCTCGTGAACGCGGTGCAGCCGAAGGCGTTGCGCCTGGCGCCGCCGCTGATTGTGCAGGCGAATGAGGTCGATCAGGCCGTGGGCATCCTGGAACGAGTGTTGTCATCAGGGCCGGCGCCCGCCGAGGGCGCCGCGCACAGCCACTAGCCGGCGGGGCGACCGCGAGGTAGGAGAGGAGTCGGGATCATGGGTGTCAACAAGATCGCACTGGCATACTCCGGGGGGCTGGACACGTCCGTGGCGATCCCATGGTTGCGCGAACGGTACGGCGCCCCCGTCGTCGCCGTCATTGTGGACGTCGGGCAGGGCGAGGACCTGGCCGCGGTACGTGCCAAGGCACTGGCCAGCGGCGCCACCGACGCCCGGGTGGTGGACGTCCGGCGGGTGTTTGTCACCGACTATCTCATTCCCATGGTACAGGCCGGTGCGGTCTATGAGGGCCGGTACATGCTCGGGACCGCGATTGCCAGGCCGCTCATTGCCAAGACGCAGGTGGAGGTGGCCCTGGACGAGGGATGCGATGCCCTCGCCCATGGATGCACGGGCAAGGGCAACGACCAGGTGCGGTTCGAACTGGCCTATCAGGCCCTGGCCCCCCACCTGAAGGTCATCGCGCCCTGGCGCGAGTGGCACATCAAGGGCCGCGAGCAGGCCATCGCGTACGCCGAGGCCCACGGTGTCCCGGTAACGGCCAGCAAGGCCCGGCCCTACAGCGTGGACAAGAACCTGTGGCACTGCAGCAGCGAGGCCGGCATCCTGGAGGAGATCTGGGAGGAACCGCCGGCGGACCTCTATCAGTACACCGCGGATCCGCGCACGGCGCCTGACAATCCCGAGTACCTCGAGATCGAGTTCGAGGAGGGCCGGCCGGTTGGCCTGGACGGCCAGCGGCTCGATCCGCTCACGTTGATGGAGCGCCTGAATGCGGCCGGCGGTCGGCACGGCGTCGGGCGCGTGGACATGGTGGAGAACCGGCTGGTGGGCATGAAGACCCGGGGGGTCTATGAGACCCCCGGCGGCACGATTCTGCTTGAGGCGCACCGCGACCTGGAGGCGATCACCGTCGAGCGCGAGTGCGCGCACTACAAGCTGGTGATCGGACCGCGGTACGCTGAGCTGGTGTACTACGGTCAGTGGTTCTCGCCGCTGCGGCAGGCGTTTGACGCCTTCGTGCAGTCCACCCAGCGCACCGTGACGGGCGCGGTGCGCATGAAGCTGTACAAGGGCACCGCCGCAGCCGTGGGCCGCAGGTCGCCGTGCTCTCTCTACGATCCGGATCTGGCGACCTTCGGTGAGGACACGGTGTACGACCAGGGTGAGGCCGCGGGGTTCATTCACCTCTGGGGCCTGCCCTCCCGCGTCTTTGCCCAGCGGAACCCCCATCTGATCCGGAGCATCCGTGAGCCCGTCCGCTGAACCAGGCAGCCGTTACCTGATGTGGGGAGGCCGGTTCGCCGAGGCTCCTGATTCCCGCTTGGCGTCTCTGCTCACCGCCCTTCGGACTGACCGCCACCTCCTGCGCTGGGACCTGCTGGGCAGCCTGGCGCACCTGACCACCATGGCCGAGGCGGGCGTGATCCCCCCCACAGAGGCGGCCACGATCGGCCGCGCCCTACGAGAGATGCTCGCTGAGGCCGACGCTGGCCGGCTGGTTGCAGAAGGTCCGTACGAGGACGTGCACACGTTCATCGAGGCGACCCTGGTCTCGCGAATCGGCGGCGCCGCGGGCTGGCTGCACACCGGGCGCAGCCGCAACGACCAGGTGGTCACCGCGTTCCGGCTCGACCTCAAGCACCGCCTGCGTGCGCTCGTCGCCGCGGTGACCGCCCTGCAGGAGACGCTGCTCGAGCGCGCCTCCGAGGTGGAAGGGGTGATGCTGCCCGCCTACACCCACCTGCAGCGCGCTCAGCCGGTGCTCCTGGCGCACCACTGGCTGGCCCATTTCTGGATGCTGCGCCGCGACGTGGGACGGCTCCAGGACGCCTACCGCCGCATGGATGTCTGCCCCCTGGGGTCCGGCGCGATCGCCGGGACTGGATTTCCCGTCAATCGGGATCGCCAGGCGGCGCTGCTGGGACTGGGCGGGATCACCGAGAACAGCGTGGACGCTACAGGCGATCGCGACTTCGTTTTCGAGGCGCTCGCTGCGGTCGCCGCGTTGCTCCTGCACGGGTCTCGATGGGCTGAAGAGCTGATCCTGTGGCATGCGCAGGAGTTCGGGTTCATTGAGCTGCCGGACTCGCTCCTGACCGGCAGCAGCCTGATGCCGCAGAAACGCAACCCCGACCTGCTGGAGTTGGCTCGCGCCCAGGCTGGCGTGGCCCTGGGCGCCCTGGTCGCGCTGGGCGGTACTCTCAAGGGCCTGCCGCTGGGGTACAACCGGGATCTCCAGGAGGACAAGGCCGCGGCCCTGACCGCGTTCGACGCCGCGGACCTGGCGGTCGGGGCTCTGAGGGCCGCGGTGGCGGGCTTGACGGTACGGCGCGACCGGATGGCGGCGGCCCTGCGCGGCGGGTTCCTCACCGCCACCGACGTGGCCGACTACCTCGTGCGGCGCGGCGTGCCCTTCCGCGAGGCGCATCACCTGGCCGGTCAGGCGGTTCGCGCCGCTGAGGCCACGGGGTGCGAGTTGTGGGAGCTGCCGGTGGCGACCTACCAGCAGATCTCCCTGCACTTCGATGCAGGGGTGCTCGAGGCCGCAACACCCCAGGGCGCCGTCGCGGCCAAGGATACGCCGGGCGGAACCGCTCCAGGCCAGGTCGCCCGCGCCCTGGCCGAGGCCCGGTCCGCCGTGGCCGTGCAGCGGGCGTGGGTGCAACAGATGGACTCCAGACAGCGCGCGGCCGAGGCCCGGCTCCTGGAGGCGGCACCCGGATAAGAGGACCGCATGCGGGAACGCGAACAGCGCATCCTAGAGATTGTCGGCCGGCGGTCCATCGCGACGCAGGCCCAACTGGTCGCGGCGCTGCGCGCCGCCGGCATTGGGGTGACGCAGGCTACCGTGTCGCGCGACATCAAGCGGCTGGGCTTGGTGAAGCTGCCGGCCGGAGACGGCACGTACCGGTACCAGGTTCCGGACTCGGCCCGACCCCCGGCCGCCGAGATCCAGGCGCGGCTGCGCCGGGCCTTCCAGGAGTTCGTCATCGCTGTCGATGAGGGGAGCGGGCTGATCCTGGTGAAGACCACGACCGGCAGCGCCGGCGCGGTCGCTGAGGCCATCGATGAGGCCTCCTGGCCAGAGGTCGCGGGCACGATCGCGGGAGACAACACGATCCTGGTGGTTCCCCGAAGCGGCCGGGTCAGAGTCAAGGTTGTCGAACGCCTGCGCAGGCTCTCGCAGCCCGCCCCCTGACCAGGGGAGGAGCGGCCCCCCCAGCCGCCGAAGGCACACCCCACCGGGAGGTCCGATTGGCCCACCCTGCGACGAGTGAGGCAACGATCCCCCTTCCCTCCGGCGTGGATGCTGTTGCCGTGCTCGGACAGCACGACGCGCTGTTGCGGGTCGTGGAGAAGGAGGTGGGAGCGACGGTCCTGGTCCGGGCGGACGCGCTGGTGGTGCGCGGCTCTCCCGGACGGGTCGAGGCAGCGGTGCGGGTCTTCGATCACCTGGTGCGACTCGCGCAGGCCGGCCAGACGCCGACTCCGGCCGACGTTCGCCGGGCCCTGCGCGGGAGGGCGCTCCAGTCCGAGGCCGGCGCCGTAGCCCCTGGCGGCGATGTCCTCCTGATCACCGCCAGCGGCAAACCCATTGTGCCCAGGACGGCTGGCCAGCGCGCCTACGTGGAGGCCATGAGGGCCCACGACCTCACGTTCTCGGTGGGCCCGGCGGGGACGGGGAAGACCTATCTGGCGGTGGCGATGGCGGCGCTGGCGCTGCGGGAGCGGACGGTCCAGCGTCTCGTGCTCACCCGGCCGGCTGTCGAGGCGGGCGAGAGACTGGGCTTCCTGCCCGGGGACATCGCAGCCAAAGTCGACCCGTACCTGAGGCCGCTGTACGACGCCCTGTACGAGATGCTGGGACCCGAGCGGGTCGCCCGGCTGATGGAGCGCGGCATCATCGAGGTGGTCCCGCTGGCCTTCATGCGCGGCCGCACCCTTAACGACGCGTTCATCATCCTCGACGAGGCCCAGAACACCACCCGCGAGCAGATGAAGATGTTTCTCACCCGCATGGGATTTGGGTCCAAGGCGGTCGTCACCGGCGACATCACCCAGATCGACCTCCCGCGCGACCGACCCTCGGGGCTGGTCGAGGCCCGGGAGATCTTCAGGCACATCGACGGCATCGCCTTTGTGGAGCTCTCGCAGGGCGACGTGGTCCGCCACGAGCTGGTGCAGACCATCGTGCGGGCTTACGAGTCCTACGAGGCCACGCGCAGCGAGCCGGGGAGCGCCGGCCCGTGAGGCGGGGGGCGAACGGCCGACTGGGGTTCGCCGTGCGGGTCAGACCGCGGCCGCTGTGGGCCCGACGGCTGTTGATCGGTGCCGCCACGCTGGTGGCCCTGGTTGTCATCATCGGAACCGACTACCTGCCCCCGGCCCTGTCCATTCAGGTGGGGCAACCCAGCCCGCGGGACCTGGAGTCCCCCCGATCGGTTGAGTTCGTGGATCAGGCCCGCACCGACGCGCTGAGAGCGGAGGCGATGCGGTCGGTACCCCCGGTGCTGCGCCACTCGCCCGCGCAGGTAGCGGCCTCGCTCGCAGCGGCCACGGCGGCGTTCGACGCCATCGAGACCAGCAGGCTCGCTTCCTTGGAGCCGCTGGCCGGGCGAACGGAGGCGATCCGGCAGGCCGTCGGCCTGCCGCTCTCGAAGACGGCGGCGGCTGCCGCCGCCGTCTCGTCACGCCAGGCGCTGGCCGCTGCCAGGCGGGCCAGCCTGGCAGCTGTGGAGCAGGCGCTGGGCGAAGGCGTACGCGACGACACGCTGCCCATGGCGCGCGAACGGGCGCGGAACGCGGTGCGTAGCGCGGGCCTTCCTCCCGAGCTGGCCGCCCTGGCGGCCGAGGTGGCGGTCGCAGTGCTGCGCCCGACCATGGAGGTGGATGCCACGCGCACCGCCGAAGTGCGGTCGGCCGCCGCCAACATGGTGCCGCCGGTTCGGACCAGGGTGCTGCGGGGCGAGAGCATCCTGCGGCGGGGCGACGTGGTCACACCCGCGCATCTCCAGGTCCTGGCGGTGACGGGCATCTACCCGCCGCGCGTGAGCTGGCCAGGTATCGTGGGCCTGGTCGTGATCGTGGGCCTCCTGCTGGGCGCGACAGGCGTCTACCTTTCGCAGTTTCAGCCTGAGGTCTGGGGCGATGATCGCCTGGTGCTGCTTTGGAGCCTGATCGTCGTGAGCATCGTGGCCCTGGCCCAGGCACTCGGCGCGCCCCGGTTCAGCAACTACCTGGCGCCCTCGGCAGCCGGGTCCATGCTCCTCGCCATCCTGCTGCGGCCGCGCGTGGCCCTGTATTCCACGGCGATCCTGGCCGCGCTCGTGGGCCTGACGGCGGGCCGGGAGCTCGCGCCGGTCCTGGTGGCGTTCACCGGCGGACTCGTCGGCGTCTATACCACCCGCCAGATCCACCGGCGGTCCGACTTCGGCGTGGCGGGGGTGATGGTCGGACTAGCCAGCGCGCTGACAGCGGTCGGGGCCGGCCTCCTGGAGGGGTCCACGGAGTACCGCGTGCTGGCGGCCAACGCCGGCTACGCTCTGGGCAACGGATTCCTGGCGGCGGTGGTGACCATCGGGGTGCTGCCGTTCCTGGAGCAGCTCTTTGGGATCGTGACGCCCATCAAGCTGCTCGAGCTGGCCAATCCGGCCCATCCGCTGCTGCGCCGGCTCCAACTGGAGGCGCCGGGCACGTACCACCACAGCATCATGGTTGGCAACCTGGCTGAGGCCGCCGCGGAGGCCATCGGGGCCGACGCGCTGCTGGTGCGCGTGGGCTGCTACTACCATGACATCGGAAAGCTGCGGAGGCCAGCCTTCTTCGTCGAGAACCAGATCGGGATGGAGAACCCCCACGACAAGATGACGCCCAGCCTCTCGGCCTTGACCGTCAGCGCTCATGTGCGCGACGGCCTGGAGCTGGCGCGCGAGTACGGCCTGCCCCAGGCCGTGGCCGACTTCATCCCTCAGCACCACGGCACCGCGCTGTTGACCTACTTCTTCCACCAGGCGCTCGAGCGCGGGGAGCCATTCGACGAGACGGCTTTTCGGTACGACGGTCCAAAGCCGCAGACCCCGGAGACGGCCATCGTGATGCTGGCGGACGCTGCCGAGGCGGCGGTGCGCGCCCTGTCCCGGCCCACACCCGACCGGCTGGAGGACGTGCTGCGGCGGCTCATACGGGACAAGATGGAGGACGGGCAGCTCGACGAGTGCGGGTTGACGTTCCGGGACCTGGACCGGGTCACCGCGGCCTTCGTCCGCATTCTCAGCGGGGTCCTGCACCCCCGGCTCGAATATCCTGACCTGGAAGGAGAACTGGTGCGGCGGCGCCGTGAGCCGACGGCCAGACCGCGATAGCGCGTGCATGTGCACATCGTCAGCCGGGGCGTTCGGCACTCGATCCCGCGTCGCTGGTTGATCCGGGCGGCGGAGGCGGCGATGCGAGCCATCGGCGCGCGCCCAGACGCCGAGCTGGAAGTCGCGCTCACCGACGATGCCACCGTCGCGCGGATCAACCGTACGTTCCTGGGGCACCGCGGCCCCACGGACGTCCTCACGTTCCCCGGCGACGAGCGGTCGGGGGAGCGAGTCATGGGTGAGATTGTCATCTCGGTCGAGCGCGCCCGGGTCCAGGCCCGCCGCGCCGGCTGGCCCGTGCGCCAGGAGGCGGCGCTACTGCTGGTGCACGGGGTGCTGCATCTAGGGGGGTTCGACGATCGGTCGGCCCGGGCGGCGGCGCGGATGCGGCGCATGGAGCGGTTGGTGTTGCAGCGGGCGTTCGGCGAGGATTGGTCTCGTGCGCCATAGTCTCTGGCAGAGCTTTCAGTTTGCCGGGCGAGGGTTGCAGGCGGCGTTCTGGTCGCAGCGTACGATGCGGGTCCACATGGCTCTGGCTGTCGCCGTGGTGGCCGCGTCGGCCTGGCTGCAGCTCTCCGCGGGGCAGGTGGCGCTGCTGGTGCTCAGCATGGCGGCGGTGCTGGCCGCCGAGTTGATGAACACCGCGGTCGAGACCATCGTGGACCTGCTGGTGGGTGACAACCGTCACGAACTGGCTGGTCGGGCCAAGGATCTCGCCGCGGCAGCGGTGCTGGTCACCGCGGCGGGTGCCGCGGTGGTGGGACTCGTGGTGCTGGTCCCGCCGGTGGCGGCCGCCATCGGCGCGGGCCGGCTGGGGGCGCTGGTGGTCGGTCGGGCGGCGACGCTGGCGGCGGTGCTGGCGCTGGTGGCGGTCATCCTACGCGGGGTCGGCGGTCGCGCGGCGGCTACGTCTGCCAAGTGAGGGAGTCGGTGGCCGCAGGTCTCCCGCATGCCGCTTCGGTGGTCGGGGAAGCCATCTCGCCCGCCGAGATCGAGCGGATTCTGCGCGAGGCCGAGCCGGAGTACGGCTACCGGCGGCTCGCCGGATTCTGGGCCCACGTGGTCTCGACCATCGCCGTCGCGATGGCCTTGTTCCACATCTACACCGCCCGATTCGGCACGCTGGAGGCCCTGCGGCAGCGCTCGGCCCACGTGGCCTTCGCCCTGTCCCTGATCTTCCTCCTGTATCCTTTCCGCAAGAGGCACGCCGCAACTGCCCGTGTGGGGGTGTTCGATATCCTGATGGTGGTTGCCGGCGTGCTGCCGATGCTCTATCTGTTCTCGAATCTCACGGCGCTCACGTACCGGGCCGGCAACCTGACCCGGACCGATCTGATCATGGGCGTGCTGGGCATTCTCGTCGTACTGGAAGCCGGGCGCCGCATGATGCAGATCCTCCCGCTCATCGCCCTGGGTGCTCTGGCCTACCCGTTCGTGGGCCCGTACCTGCCCGGGGCCCTGGCCATCGCCCGGATCTCGCCGCAGCGCGTCATCGAGCAGATGTTCTACACCACCGAGGGGATCTTCGGGATCCCCATCGGGGTGTCGGCCACGTTCGTGTTCCTGTTCGTGCTGCTGGGTGCCTTTCTTGAGAAGACCGGGTTGGGCCAGCTCTTCGTGGATGTCGCCATGGCCCTGGCCGGCTGGATGACCGGCGGACCGGCCAAGGTGTCGGTGCTTTCCAGCGCCTTCATTGGCACCGTCTCTGGAAGCTCCGTGGCCAACGTGGTTGCCGACGGTGTCTTCAACATCCCGCTCATGAAGAAGCTTGGCTACTCACCCCGGTTTGCTGCCGGGGTTGAGGCCGCGACCTCGGTGGGAGGGCAGATCGTGCCGCCGGTCATGGGCGCGGCCGCGTTCGTCATGGCGGAGTTTCTCGGGATTCCGTACCTGACCATCGCCAAAGCCGCGGCGATTCCGGCGGCGCTGTACTACCTCTCCCTGGGGTTCATCATTCACTTCGAGGCGAAACGGCTGGGCCTGGCCGGGCTGCCCAGGGATCAGCTGCCGCGGATCGGCGAGATCTTGCTGCGGAGGTTCTACCTGGTCATCCCCCTGGTGGTCCTGGTCGGCTTCCTGCTCCACGGCGCGAGCCCCATGCGGGCCGCGTACTGGGGGATCGTGGTGGCCGCCGGCGTCCACATCATCACCTGCGCGCTCGAACGCCGCCTCCTGAGCTGGCCCACAGACATCTGGAACATCCTGGTGCACGGGTCGCGTCTGGCCCTCCCGGTCGCGGCCGCCACGGCTGTCGTGGGGATCTTCATCGGCATCATCACGCTATCCGGTCTCGGCCTGGCATTCGTGAGCCTCACGGTGACCCTGGGGCAGAACAATCTCTTCCTGACCCTGGTCTGGATTATGATCGCCTGCACCATCGTGGGGTCGGGCATCCCCACCACGGCGACCTATATCATCCTGGCTGCGATTGCCGCGCCGGCGCTCATCCAGATGGGCGTGGCACCCCTGGCCGCGCACATGTTCATCTTCTATTTCGGGGTCATCGCCGACGTCACGCCGCCCGACGCCCTGGCGGCCTACGCCGCGGCCGGCATCGCCAGGACCGATCCGCTGAGAACCGGGTTCACGGCCACGCGCCTGGCACTGGCAGGCATCATGGTGCCCTATGTGTTCGTGTACTCGCCGACGATCTTGCTCCAGGGCGGCAGCACGGCCGACATTCTCATCACGGCCGCGACGGCGCTGGTGGGGATCATCGCCCTCTCCGGTGCCGTCTCGGGATACCTCTTCGCCGTGGCGTCGTGGCCCGAGCGCACGGCCCTGGCCGCGGCGGCCACCAGCCTCGTGTTCCACGATGTGCGGGCCGACGTGGTCGGTGGGGCTCTGTTAGGCCTGGTGTGTGCGTGGCAGCTCCTCCGCCGGCGTCGCGCCGGCGCGCCGGTGCCGCCGGGCAGGAGTCCATGACCGCCGACCCGAAGTGCACGCGCGCCGGTTCCAGCCGGCGGCGATCGTGTTCATCGCTTTCGTGGGGAGGGATACGTGTGAAGACACGGTGGCTCGTGCTGGTGACCGCGGTGTTCGTGGTGGCCAGCAGCGCGGGACCAGGCGTCGCCCAGCCTGTTCGCCTCCTGTCGCTTGTGACCGGAGGGACCGCGGGTGTCTACTTCCCCCTGGGTGGCGCCATGGCCGAGATCTGGAACAGCAGGGTGCCCGGCGTCCGCGTGGCGGCCCAGAGCAGCGGCGCGTCCGTGGCCAATATCCAGTTCCTGGCCCGGGGCGATGCGCAACTGGCGCTGGTCCAGAACGACATCGCCTACTACGCGGAGAAGGGGACCGAGACGTTCGCGGAGCCCGGCTCGAACCGACCACGACCCGTGCCGGGCATCCGCGGCATCGCCATGCTGTACCCGGAGACGATCCAGATTGTCACGCTCAAGGCCAAGAACATCAGGAGCGTGGCCGATCTGGTCGGCAAGCGGGTGGTCGTGGGCGCCGCGGGTAGCGGCACCGAAGCCAATGCCCGCCAGATCCTCTCGGTGCACGATATCTACTACCGCATGATCAAGCCCGACTTCCTGTCGTTTGCCGCGGGCATCGATCAGCTCCGCGACGGGATCGTGGATGCCGTGTTCATCACGGCCGGTGTGCCCACAGCAGCCGTTACAGACATCGCGTCGTCCCGGGAGATCCACATCGTGCCCATCGGTGACGACGCGCTGGCGGCGCTGCGGGCCAGGTGGCCGTTCTACACCCGGCACGTCTTCCCGGCCGAGACATACCGGGGCCTGGCTGGCCCAGTCTCCACCGTGGCGGTGATGGCCATGCTGGTGGCCCGGGCAGATCTGCCCGACGACCTCGTCTACAACCTGACCAAGGCGTTGTGGGAGAACCTGGACCGGATGCGGGCGGCCCACGCCCGGGGCCGGGACCTGGACCTGACGAAGGCGCTTGAGGGCATGCCGATTGCCGTTCACCCGGGTGCCGAGCGGTACTACCGGGAGAAGGGTGTCCGCAGATAGGCCGACCTCTTGGGCTGGCGATTCTGATTGCCGTCGCTGCGGTGACCCTCACCGCGGCGACGCTGCTTGTGGGGTCGGCGGGGCTCGAGATCGTCGTGACCTCCACCGACGGGAGGCGTCTGCACGTCCCGGATGTGCAGGCGGGGGAACGGATAGAGTTGCGCTACCGGCACTCGGTGGAGCGCACGCCGGTGATCGAGATCTTCCGCGCCGAGCGCGACGGACTGTGGTTCGAGGAGATGTGGTTCGTCTCTCACGGCGCCGGGTTGCCCACCGCCGGGTACACCAGAGAAGGAGGTCGCTTCGTCCTGCGCGAGCGGAAGCGCATCGGCGACCTACCGTTGATGGTCGCCACCACCGCCGACCAGCGGCTACAGGTCGCCGGACGAGAGATCCCTCTGGCGGCCTTCGGCGAAGGCGCCAGGGTATCGGTGTCCGTGAGGCACACCGGCAGGGCGCTGCGGTGGCCGTGGGAGAGGTAGACGCTGTGCTATAATTGCACCGGTTCTGCAGGGCCGCCCTGGCCCCAAAGGCAGGCAGTGTAACTCCTTGGACACATCAAGTACAGCGTACGCGGTCCAGCTGGCCCTCATCGCGCTGTTGTTGCTGCTCCTGGCGTTCTTCTGGGGCTCGGAGACGGCCCTGCTTGCGGCGAACCGCCTCAGGCTCGAGAACCTGAAGGAGAGGGGGAGCGCGCGCGCGCGTGTGGCCCTGCAGCTCACCGAGCGGCCGGCCCAGCTCCTCTCCACGGTGCTGATCAGCAACAACGTGGTGAACACAGGGCTGGTCGTGATCGCCACCATGGCGCTCGTGACCCTGCTGGGATCCGAACGCGGCCCGCTGGCCGCGTTCGCCTTCTCCACAGTGGTGTTGATCGTCGTGGAGATCGTCTCTAAGTCTGTGGCGGCCCATCATGCCGATCGGCTGGCCCTGCTGGCCGCGAGGCCCGTCCACGTCCTCTCGCGGCTGCTGGCCCCCCTGATCCGGGTCCTGTCCTTTGTCACCAACCTGATGTCGCGCCCGTTCGGCGGCCACGTGCGACCCGACGCCCCCATGGTGACCAGCGAAGAGATTCAGACCCTGGTGCGCATGGGCGAGGAGCAGGGCGTGCTCGAGCAGGACGAGCGCGAGATGATCCACTCGATTTTCGAGTTCGGCGATACCGTGGTGCGCGAGGTCATGGTGCCGCGGGTCGACATGGTGGCCGTCGAGGCCGATGAACCCGTGGAGTCCCTCCTGGAGATCGTCCGCACCTACGGGCACTCCCGCATTCCGGTCTACGACGACACGGTGGATCACATCATCGGGCTGGTCCATGTGAAGGACCTGCTGGCGGGCTCCACCGATGGCCGTCTTACCGGCACGGTGCGAGGCTTCGTGCGGCCGGCCTATTTCGTGCCCGAGACCAAACGGCTCGACGAACTCTTCCGGGAGATGCGGCGCAAGAAGGTCCACATGGCCATCGCCGTGGATGAGTATGGGGGGACGGCGGGCCTGGTGACCATCGAGGATCTCCTCGAGGAGATCGTCGGCCCGATTCAGGACGAGTATGATGTCGAGGAGCCGCCCATCAAGGTCATCAACGATCGCGTGGCCCTCGTGGATGGTGCCGTGCACCTGGAGGACGTCAACGCCGCTCTGGGTATCGAACTGCCCGCCGGCGAGGTGGACACGGTGGGCGGGTTCGTGACCAGCCTGCTGGGCCACGTACCGACCCAAGGCGAGCGCGTGAGCCACGACGGGGTGGAGTTTGCCGTGGAGCAGGTGGACGGGCACCGCATCGTCCAGGTGCGGGTGACGAAGGTGCAGCAGGCTCCGGCGGTCGATTGAGCCATGCGACAGCGGGTGCGGAACTACCTGATCGCCGGATTCCTGGTGGTCCTGCCGCTGGCCGTCACGGTGTTCGTGCTGCTGGCGCTGTTCCGCTTCCTCGACAACCTGCTTGGGCCCATCTTTCGGCTCTTCGGCCTCCAGATCCCCGGGCTGGGCCTGGTCTCCGGCGTGCTGCTGATCCTGGTGGTCGGGTTTGGGGCCAGCAACGTGCTGGGCCGCCGCATCGTGGCCCTCTTCGACGCGGTCATGCTCAAGATCCCGTTTGCCCGCACCGTGTATGCCGCCACCAAGCAGTTCAGCGATACGGTGTTCCTGCAGAACCGTGCCGCGTTCCGCGAGGCCGTGCTGGTCGAGTGGCCGCGCCAGGGGGTGTACTCCGTGGGGTTCGTGACCGGTGAGACCCGCGGGGAGGCCCAGGTCAAGACCGCGGAGCGGGTGCTCAACGTCTTCATCATCACCACGCCCAATCCGACCACCGGCTTCCTGTGCCTGGTGCCCGAGAGCCAGCTCATCCGCCTGGAGATGAGCGTGGAGGACGCGCTCAAGCTGGTGGTGTCGGCGGGCATCGTGAGCCCGCCCTACCGCCCCAGTCGCAGCGCGGCAGCCGGCCTCCCCGGCCAGTTCGAATGACGCCCCTCCGGACCCTGTCGCCGGCATCGGTGGCGCGGCTGGTGCGGGCGGCCCGGGCCGCCCGTCGGCGGGCGTACGCGCCCTACTCCGGCTTCAAGGTCGGCGCGGCGGTGTTGACGGCGTCCGGGGCGGTCGTGCCCGGGTGCAATGTCGAGAACGCGTCCTACGGGCTGTCGGTCTGCGCCGAGCGTGCAGCCATCCACCGCGCCATCGCCGAGGGCCACCGCGATCTGGTGGCCGTGGCGGTGACCTCCGGGCGCACGGCCGCCATGCCCTGTGGGGCGTGTCGACAGGTCATGGCCGAGTTCGGGGTGGGGGCCGTGATCGTGGACCGGCCTGGGGCCGGGCCCCGGCAGTACCCTCTGGCGGTTCTCCTGTCCCGCCCCTTCAGGGGGACCGCACTGTCGCAGCGCGGGCGCCTTTGAACGGTCCCATTTCTTGACGGTGCCAAAGGCGCCGCGTATAGTGAACGCGGACTGAAGGCCGCGCTGCCCCCAGACGTGCGCGACCGGGTACGGGAGCAGGATCGTGCATGTTACCTCGTTGCCCTTCAGCCGGCTTCTGGGCAGGCAGGTCCGGGACGCCAGCGGTTTCGTGCTCGGTCGTCTTGCCGACCTGGCCACCGAAGTCCACCCCACCCGTCCCCGCATCGTCGGCCTCCTCCTCGACGTCGATCGCCCACGTGTGGCCGTAATTCCGTGGGCCGCGGTCCGGGCGCTCGACCCCCAGATCCGCCTGGGTGTTGATCGCACCGCCCTGCAGCCCCGGCCCCTGCAGCCCAACGAGATCGCCCTGCGCGAGGCCCTGCTCGACAAGCAGGTCGTGGACATCAACGGTCTGCGGCTGGTCAAGGTCAACGATCTCTTCCTCTCGCAGACCAACGGTGACCTGCTCCTGGCGGGCGTGGATGTGGGGATCTCGGGGTTGCTGCGGAGGCTGGGCGTCGAGCGGCCGGTGCGGTGGGTGCTGTCGCGGTTGGGCCGGTCGCTGGCCGACCAGGCTCTTCCATGGACGTACGTGGCGGCGCTGGGCGGCCCCATCACCCCCCTCAAGCTCTCGATCTCGCGTGAACGGCTGCAATCGATCCACCCGGCCGACCTGGCCGAGCTGCTCGAGGAGATGGACCGCGAGGGGCGCGTGGAGGTCATGTCGGCGCTCAGCCACGAAGACGCTGCCGAGGTCCTGGAGGAAGCGGAGCCGGAAGTTCAGACCAACATCCTGCGCTCGCTGCCCGCCGAGCGCGCTTCTGACATTCTGGAGGAGATGGCCCCGGACGCGGCGGCCGATGTGCTGGGTGAGCTGCCTGAGAAGACGGCGAGTGACCTGATCGTCCGCATGGAGCCCGAGGCCAAGGCGGAGGTCTCCCGGTTGCTGGCGTATCCAGCGGACTCTGCCGGAGGGCGGATGAAGCTGGATTTCATTGCCATCCCCGACACCGCCACCGCCGGAGAGACCATTACGCGCCTCCGGGAACTGGCCCCTGACGCCGAGTCCATCTACTATCTCTACGTCGTAGACGCAGACGGTCGGCTGCGGGGTGTCGTTTCGCTGCGCGGCCTGCTCATCGCGGATCCGAAGACGCCCATCACCCAGATCGCCACCACCGATGTGGCCGCCGTGCGGGCCGAAGAGAGCGACGAGGCGGCCGCGGCGCTGCTCATGAAGTACGACCTGCTGGCCGTCCCCGTGGTGGATGCCTCGGACCGCCTGCTGGGTGTCGTCCAGGTGGACGATGTGATGGATCTGCTGGCCGAGCGCCTCGGCGGGCGGGTCCCACGCCGCCTGGCCCGCATCCGCCGGGTGGGCCGGGGATAACCGGCAGTGCTCTGGCTGAAGCGTCGCTGGACGTCCCTGGCCCTGTTCCTGTCCGTGGCTGGCCCGGGTATCGTCACCGCGGCGGTGGACAACGACGCCAACGGCATTGCGACCTACTCCACGGCCGGCGCGCACTACGGGTACGCGCTCCTGTGGACTATCCCGGTCGCGGTCGTGGCGCTGATGATCGTCCAGGAGATGGCAGCCCGGATGGGCGCCGTGACCGGCATGGGCCTGGCGGATCTGATCCGCGAGCAGTTCGGCCTCCGCCTCACTGCCGGCGTCATGGCGCTGCTCCTGCTGGCCAACTGGGCCAACGTCATCGGCGACTTCGCCGGCGTCGCCGGGAGCGTGGAGATCTTCGGACTGCCCCGGTTTGTCGGCGTCCCGGTGGTGGCCGCCTTGGTGGCCGTCACGGTCATGCGCGGGGGATACCGGGTCGTCGAACGCATCTTCCTCGGCGCGTCGGCGCTGTACGTGCTGTATGCGATCTCGGCGGCACTGGCGAAACCCGACTGGTGGGCGGTGGTGCGCTCAACGGTTACCCCGGCGTGGCGGTCGGATGCCGGATACTTCTATCTGGTGATCGCGCTGGTGGGCACGACCATCGCGCCGTGGATGCAGTTCTATCACCAGGCGGCCGTGGTGGACAAGGGCCTGACGGCCGACGACCTGAGATACGAGCGCCTGGACGTAGTCATCGGCGTCGTGGTCACCGGATTGGTGGCCGGCTCCATCATCGTTGCCACGGCGGCGACGCTGTTCCCCCATGGCATCCGCATCGAGGGCGCCGAGGACGCTGCGCGGGCTCTGGCGCCGCTGGCCGGCCCGTACGCGTCCGCGCTGTTCGCCATCGGGCTGCTCAATGCGGCGGTCTTCTCTGTGGCCATCATCCCGCTGTCTACCGCCTATGCCGTCTGCGAGGCATTTGGCTGGGAAGCGGGACTGGACCGGACGCTGCGGCAGGCCCCGGTGTTCTACGGGCTGTTCCTGGTCCTGCTGGGGATGGGCGCGCTGGCGGTGCTCTGGCCGGGGTTACCTCTGGTCCCCATCATGGTGGCCTCGCAGGCCCTCAACGGGGTGCTCCTGCCCGTGATCTTGATCGCCATGCTCAAGCTGGTCAACGACCGCCGCCTGATGGGCGAGCAGGTGAACGGGTCGACCTCCAACGCCATCGCGGGCGCGACGACGGTCTTGCTGATCGCCCTCAGCGCGGTCCTGCTGGTGGTCGCCCTGTGAGCGAGCCGGTCGCGGGTTCCTGACGCCAGCTGTGGGCCTGTACAAGATCGAAGGGGTCGTGCTCCGTCGGCGCAACCTGGGCGAGGCGGACCGCCTGGTAACCGTGCTCTCCTGGGATCGCGGCAAGGTGACGGTCGTGGCCCGGGGCGCCAGGCGCCCTCGCAGCCGGCTGGGCGGCCGCCTGGAGCCCGCCACGCGGTTCCGCGCGCTGGTCGCAGAGGGACGGACTCTCGACGTGGTCTCGCAGGTCGAAGTCCTGGACACGTTTGCGACGCTGCGTGCCGATCTGGAGCAGATGGGTGCCGCATCCATCCTGCTCGAGCTGGCCGACCGTGGTCTGGCCGACCGTCATCCGCACCCCGAGGTGTACCGTCTCCTGGTAGAGGCCCTCGGTCAGGTGCGAGCGGGTGCGCCGGAGCTGGCCTGGCGGTGGTTTGCCGCCCGCTTGCTGGTCTTGACCGGACATCGGCCGACAGTGACACGCTGCGTGGTTTGCGGCGGCCGTCTGCGCGACCCTATGGTATGGAGCTCCAGTATGGGCGGGTGCGCCCACGCGGTGTGCGGGGCCCGGGACCCTCAGGCGGTCCTGATTCCTCAAAGCGTAGCCGCCTTGCTGGCCTTCCTGCTCGACGCGCCGCCCGCAGCCCTGGGGCGGGCCGCCCCGGCCAGGCGGGACCTGGATCTGGCAGGCGATCTCCTGCTCGGGTACGCCGAGGCGTGCTGGGAGACCCGGCTGCGGGCGCCGGCAATTCTGGGGCGCGTGCGGGCGTCGGCGGCGACGGCTGAGAACCGATCGGGTGCACCCCGCGGGGACAGGACTTGAGAGGACGGCACCGTGGTATAGTCTGGAAAGGGGGGGTGCGGCGGCAATGGAGATCGATCTGGACCGGGCGCGACGATCGTTGCTGGACCTGGGAGCGGCGCTGGCCGAGGCGCGAGGCGTCATCCGTCTGGGCCCGGAGTCGATGGTGCGGATCAAGACGGAGACCGAAGTGATCGAACTGCCGGTGATGTGGGCTGTGGCAGGTGCCGTGGCGTTTGCCGCCGCCGCGTTGCTCTCCACGATGTCTACGCCGTCGCTGCGTCGCCGGGTGCGAGAAGAAGAACCGCTCGGTATCGGCTAGCGGGCTCGCCTCCCGCGGTCAGGCACCTGGTGCGCTCTTGGGCTGTCGTCGGTCGGCGGATTTGACCGTATCGCGCAGCGGCTGCTAGAATACGGCGGCACGTCCATACCGTGCATGCCGTGTGATGACGGAGAGGAGTAACCGTCGGGCCGCATCGAGAGAGCCCGTGGGTGGTGGGAACGGGCGCGGCCGGCGGTGAACGGCGCTCCTGAACAGCCGCAAGCCCGTCGGGCTGATGTTGGCCGGGTTCCGCCCGAGACAGCGGTGGTGAGAGCCCGCGGCGCGATGGGCGCGGCGGGAATCAGGGTGGGACCGCGGAGCCTCCGTCCCTGAGGCGGAGCGCTCTTTTTGTATGTGGGAGACCATGCCAGTGCGCCGCACGCCGCTGAACTTCCAGGATATGCTCCTGGCCCTGGACCACTTCTGGGCCCGGCAGGGGTGCGTGCTCGAAGAGCCTTACGACGTGGAGGTCGGTGCCGGTACACTGCACCCGGCGACCTTTTTGCGGTCGCTGGGCGCCAGGCCGTGGCGCGTGGCGTACGTTCAGCCGAGCCGGCGCCCGGTGGACGGCCGCTACGGCCAGAACCCCAACCGACTCGGGAAGTACTACCAGTACCAAGTGGTGTTGAAGCCTGCCCCAGACGACGTGCAGACGCTCTATCTGAAGAGCCTGGAGTACCTCGGCCTCGTCCTGGCGCACCACGATGTCCGATTCCTGGAGGACGACTGGGAGGCCCCGACGCTGGGCGCCTGGGGCGTGGGTTGGCAGGTCTATCTCGACGGGCAGGAGATCACCCAGTTCACCTACTTCCAGCAAATGGGCGGGCTCGATCTCGACCTCATCCCGGTCGAGATCACCTACGGTCCCGAGCGGCTCGCCATGTTCCTCCAGCGCAAGGCCTCGGTCTTCGACATCCTCTGGACCGACGGCGTGACGTACGGCGAGCTGCGCAGAGAGGAAGAGCGCCAGCTCTCGGCCTACGGGTTCCAGCACAGTGACCCGGCGGTGCTGCGGGCCCTGTTCGAGACCTATGAAGCCGAGGCCAGGCGTCTGCTCGAGGTGCCACTGATCCTGCCCGCGTACGACGCAGTGCTCAAGTGCTCGCACCTGTTCAATCTGCTGGAAGCCTGCGGAGCGGTGAGCGTCACGCAGCGCGTGGAACTCATGGGACGCACGCGCGCGCTGGCTCGAGCCTGTGCGTTGGCCTATCTGGAGGCAGAGGAGCAGCGCGGGGAGGGGGCGGCGCGTGCCTGAGCCCGCCACCGGCGCGCGCTTTCTGCTGGAGATCGGCTGCGAGGAACTGCCGCCGGGCGCCCTGGCGTCGGTTCTCGAGCAGCTGGCCGCCGGTGCGGCCGAGGCGTTGCGCAAGGCGCGGCTGGACGCCGCCGAGCCCCGAGCGACCGGCACGCTGCGGCGGCTCGTGCTCACCGTTGCAGACGTGAAGCCCAGGCAGGCCGACCGCGTGACGGTAGTCCGAGGCCCGGCCGCGCGCATCGCCTACGACGGTGCGGGCCATCCCACGCAAGCGGCGGCCGGCTTCGCGCGCTCTGTGGGCGTCCCGGTGGAAGCCCTGCAGGTGCGTGAGGTCGACGGCGGCCGCTACGTCGTCGCGGAGGTCCGGGAGGCCGGGCGTCCCGCCACCGAGGTACTCGGCGCCGTGCTGCCCGCCGTCGTCGCCGGGCTCGCGTTTCCCAAGACCATGAGATGGAAGGCCGGCGGCATCCGGTTCGGCCGACCCATCCGCTGGGTCGTGGCGCTGCTGGGCCGTCGCGTCGTCCGTATGGAGATCGCCGGGGTGCGGGCCGGCCGGCGTACCTACGGACACCGCTTTCTGGCCCCCGGCGCCATTGTCCTGAGGGAGGCCGGGGACTACCACGAGGCAATGCGTCGGGCGGGGGTCATCCTGGATTACGAGGAGCGCCGCCGGCGCATTGTGGACGGGGCCCATGCCCTGGCAGCGGAGGTCGGCGGCAGGCCGGTCATCGACGAGGCGCTCCTGGAGGAACTGGCCTGGTCCGTGGAGCATCCCACGCCACTGTTAGGGACCTTCGATCAGGCTCTCGCCCGGGGGCTACCAAAGGAGGTCGTGCTGGTCACGCTGCAGCACCACCAGAAGTCGTTCGGGGTGCAAGATGCGGAGGGTCAACTGCTTCCGGCGTTCATCGCTGTGCGTGACGGCGGGACCTCACACCTGGCGTCGGTGCGGACCGGACACGAGTGGGTTGTGCGGGCGCGCCTGGAGGACGCGCGCTTCTTCCTCGAGGAGGACCGGAGGGGATCGTTCGACGGCTGGAACGCGCAGTTGGCGCGGCTGGCGCACGTCGAAGGCTTGGGCTCGATGGCCGACCACGTGCGCCGCGTCCAACGGGTGGCGGCACATCTGGCGGAAGCGGCGCTGGCCTCCGAGGCCGACCGCCGTACCCTCGAGCGCGCTGCCGCGCTGTGCAAGGCAGACCTGGTCACGGCCCTCGTGCGAGAGTTCCCCGAGCTGCAGGGGATCGTGGGTCGCATCTACGCCCTAGAGTCCGGGGAACCGCACGGGGTCGCGGCCGCCATCGAGGAACACTACTGGCCCAGATCCGCCGGCGGCCCTCTGCCGCAGACCACGCCGGGCGCGCTGCTCGGCGTCGCGGACCGCTCGGTCCTGCTCGCTGGCGCCGCGCTGGCGGGTCTGGAGCCGACCGGTTCGCAGGATCCCTACGGGTTGCGGCGTGCCGCCTCGGGCATGGTCGCGATCCTGGCAGCCCACGGGCTGCACCTGAGCCTGGCGGGCATCTTTGACGTCGCGGCCGAGGTTTACGAGGCGGCGCCGGACGCCCGGGCACGCGCCGCGACGAGTTGTGTGAGCCTGGCGCTTCAGCGGCTTCGGATGGCGTTGCAGGACCAGGGAATGGCGTACGACACGGTGGATGCGGTCCTCGCCGCCGGAGGAGACGACGTTGCCGATCTGGTGGCGCGGGCGCGGGCGCTGCAGGCGGTCCGGACTGATCCAGCGATGCCCAGGCTGTCCACCGGTTTCGCGCGGGCGTCGCGCATCCTCAAGCAGGGCCACCCGGCCGCGACCATCGACGAGGGCCTGCTCGAGCAGGGGTCGGAATGCGGGCTGTATCAGGCGTGGAAGCAGGTGCGGGCTGACGTGGAGCGTCTGCTGGCCGGCCGCGGGGAGATGCGGCGCGGCACGGCACCGGAGCCCGTGGAGCGCTACGCGCGCGCGCTGGAGGCCCTGGAGCGCCTGGCCGATCCCATTGACCGTTTCTTCGATGACGTGCTGGTGATGGCGCCCGACCCCGCAGTGCGCGCCAACCGGCTGGCGCTGCTGCGGGAGGTCACGGCGACGTTCCTGGAGGTGGCAGATTTCAGTAGACTCTCGGGGTAGAGGCGCCGCGCTGATGGGCGCCGAAGACCCCGAGGGGCCGGGGCTCCCCGGACATCTAGCAAGGAGGTTGGTATGTCAACGACCATTGAATCGCCGCGCACGGAGTTCCGTTGGACGATGCTCTTCGAAGAGGGCGACGCCACCATGCGGGATCTCCTGGGCGGCAAGGGCGCCGGGCTGGCCGAGATGAGCCGGGTCGGCCTGCCGGTACCGCCAGGGTTCACGATTACCACCAAGGCGTGCGTCTGGTATATGAACAACGGCCGGCAGTTCCCCGAGGGCCTGATGGACGAGGTGGACGCCCGCATGCGCGCCATCGAGGAGAAGACCGGGAAGAGGTTCGGCGATCCATCCAACCCGCTGTTGGTCTCGGTGCGCTCAGGCGCCAAGTTCAGCATGCCAGGCATGATGGACACCGTACTCAACCTGGGGCTGAACACCCGGACGCTGGCCGGGCTGATCCGGCTCACGGGCAACGAGCGGTTCGGCCGCGATGCCTATCGGCGGTTCATCCAGATGTTCGGGAAGATCGTCCTCGACATTCCGGGTGAGCGCTTCGAGCGCGAGATCGAGAAGCTTAAGCACCGCAAGGGTGTGATGCTCGACACCGACCTCGATGCCCGGGATCTGGCGGAACTGGCCGAGACCTTCAAACGCATCATCAAGAGCGAGCGTGGGATCGACTTCCCCGAAGATCCCCGCCAGCAGCTTCAGATGGCCATTCAGGCCGTCTTCGACTCTTGGTCCGGCAAGCGGGCGGTGGACTACCGCAACTTCCACGGCATCTCCCATGACCTGGGCACCGCCGTGAATGTGCAGACCATGGTCTTCGGCAACATGGGGTCAGACTCGGCCACGGGCGTGGCCTTTACCCGAAATCCTGCCACCGGCGAGAAGCAGGTCTTCGGGGAGTATCTGGTCAACGCCCAGGGCGAAGACGTCGTGGCCGGTATCCGCACGCCCAAGCCCATCGCTGAGCTCGCGGTGGAAATGCCGAAGTCGTACGATGAGTTCGTCACCGTCTGCGAGATGCTCGAGCAGCACTACAAGGACGTGCAGGACCTAGAGTTCACCATCGAGCGGGGCCGGCTGTGGATGCTGCAGACGCGGGCCGGCAAGCGCACGGCGCAGGCTGCTGTCAAGATCGCGGTGGACATGGCTCACGAGGGGCTGATCACCCAGGACGAGGCCGTGTTGCGCGTCGAACCGGGCATGATCGACCAGTTGTTGCACCCTCGGTTCGACCAGGCCGCCAAGGACGCCGCGGCTAAGCGAGGCCTGTTCCTGGCCAGGGGCCTGAACGCCTCGCCGGGCGCCGCGGTGGGCGTCGCGGTGTTCGATGCGGATACGGCCGAGGCCTGGGGGAAGAGCGGCAAACCGGTGATCCTGGTGCGGCCCGAGACGAACCCCGATGACGTGCACGGCATGCTGAACGCCCGGGGGATCCTCACCAGCCGCGGCGGCGCAACCAGTCATGCCGCCGTCGTGGCGCGAGGGCTCGGGGTCCCGTGCGTGGCCGGCTGCGAAGCGATCCGGGTCGATCCCGAGAAGAAGCTCTTCTCTGTCGACGGCAAGGTGGTCAGGCAGGGCGAGTACCTTTCCATCGACGGTGGCACCGGTGAGGTGTTCGCAGGGCAACTCCCGGCCATCGAGCCCCGCCTGGAAGAGCAGAAGGATCTGGTCGAACTGCTCAGTTGGGCCGACCGGGTCCGGCGGCTCGGCGTGTGGGCCAATGCCGACTACCCTCGCGATGCCCAGCGCGCCCGGGCGTTCGGCGCCGAGGGGATCGGGTTGTGCCGCACGGAGCACATGTTCTTCGAGGAGGAGCGCTTGCCAGTGGTCCGGCAGATGATCCTCAATGCGGGGGAGGCCCAGGCCGCCTACGACCGCGTGCGCGACGCCGAGCTGGCGCTGCAGCAGTCGCCCGACGATCCGGGGCTGCGAGCCAGGCTGAGGGACGCCCGGCGGGCCGTCAAGATGTCCGCGGCGGTCAAGAAGTACCAGTCGGCCCTGGCAACGCTGCTGCGGCTGCAGCGGAGAGACTTCGAAGGCCTGTTCAAGGTCATGGACGGTCTGCCGGTCATCATACGGCTGATCGACCCGCCGTTGCACGAGTTCCTGCCCCCGCATGACGCGCTCCTGGAGGAGGTCAGTGCGCTGCGGTCCAGGATCGCTACGCTGGAGGCCCTGCCGCGTTATAAGCCTGGGAGAGGCCGGCCTTCCCTGGAGACACTGCGGGCCCGCTTGAAGCGCAAGGAGGCCGAACTTGCCACGGTGAACGCCATGCGCGAGGCCAACCCGATGCTGGGCCTTCGAGGCATCCGCCTCGGCCTGACCTACCCGGCCATTATCGCCATGCAGTGCCGCGCGATCCTAGAGGCGGCGTGCCGGGTGACCAAGCAGGGCATCCGGGCCCTGCCCGAGATCATGATCCCGCTGGTGGGGCATCCCAATGAGTTGCGCGAGACCTACCGGGAGTTCGAGCGCGTGGCCAAGGACGTACTGGCCCGCGAGGGCGTGGACCTGCACTACAAGTTCGGCACGATGATCGAGATCCCGCGGGCCTGTTTTGTGGCCGACGAGATCGCGGAGATCGCCCAGTTCTTCTCGTTCGGGACCAACGACCTGACGCAGACGATCTTCGGCATCTCGCGGGACGACGCCGAGGGCAAGTTCCTGCTGCAGTACGTTGAGCGCGGCATCCTGCCGGTCAATCCCTTCCAGACCCTCGACCGCAGCGGGGTGGGAGAGGCGATGAGGATTGCCGTCACCCGCGGCCGCGCCCGGCGTCCTGACCTGGAGGTCGGCATCTGCGGCGAACACGGCGGCGATCCCGCGTCGGTGGAATTCTGCCATACCCTCGGTTTGAACTATGTGAGCTGCTCACCCTATCGGGTGCCCGTGGCACGGCTGGCGGCGGCACAGGCGGCGCTGCGCGAACGGGTGAAGGCCACCCGGGACGTCTAGGGCGACCGGCGTGCGGCCCCGGGACGCGGTCGAGCGGTGGGAGGAGGTGGCTCTGCACCCGCGGGCGGCCCGGGCGAGGGCGTCGCGCGGTCGGGCCGAACCCGAGCCCGATGATGACCTGCGCACCCCGTTTCAGCGCGACCGCGACCGGATCGTGCACGCCAAGGCGTTCCGCCGGCTGATGCACAAGACTCAGGTCTTCGTGGCCCCGGAAGGCGATCACTACCGGACCCGGATGACACACACGCTGGAGGTGGCGCAGATTGCTCGTACCGTTGCCCGGGCGCTGCGGCTGAACGAGGACCTGACCGAGGCCATCGCGCTGGCCCACGACCTGGGACATCCGCCCTTCGGCCACGCGGGCGAGGCGGCGTTGAACGAAGCCACGGCCGCCTGGGGAGGCTTCCGGCACGAGTTGCAGAGCCTGCGCGTCGTGGACCGTCTCGAGCAGCGCCGACGGGCTGACGGGACGCTGGTCGCCGGGCTCAACCTGACCTGGGAAGTCCGTGATGGCATCGCGGCACATTCCAAGGGTCTACGCGACCTGGACGTCGCTGCCGCCGAGACTGTCCCCCCGTCCACGCTTGAAGGTCAGGTGGTCCGCCTGGCTGACCGCATCGCCTACGTCCACCACGACACCGACGATGCGATTCGGGCTGGTCTGATCGCCCCGGCAGACGTGCCCGAGCAGGTGACCCGGGTGCTTGGCCCCACCGGAGGACGTTGGCTCGACGTCATCGTGCGCGACCTGGTGGCGCAGACCGCCGCGCACGGGGTGGTAGAGCTCTCCACGCCGGTGCGGGGGGCCGTGGATCTCCTCAAGGACTTCCTGACGGGGCGGGTCTACTCCAGTCCTGCGGCGATGTCCAATGCCGCCCGAGGCCAGCGTCTGCTCCGACTGCTCTTCGGGTACTTCACCGAGCATCCTGAGGATGTGCCCGAGGAGATCCGCCAGGTGGCTGAGGGAGAACCCGTGCAGCGCGCCGTGTGCGACTTCTTGGCGGGCATGACGGACCGGTACGCCGTCCGCACCTTCACAAACATCTACGTGGTGCACGGACTCGAACGGTAGGAACTGACTGATTCGCCGCACACTGTGGGGGGTGATGGCAGCACGATGAACGCCTTGTGGTTCGGACCGGTCGCCGGTGTGGTGGCATTGGCCTACGCCGGATTTCTGGCGCAGCTGGTCGGGAGCCGGGATCCCGGGACGCCTGAGATGCGCTCGATCTCGGCAGCGATCCGCGAGGGGGCCATGGCTTTCCTCGCCCGCGAGTACCAGGCCATTGCCATCTTCGTCGCGGTGATGTTCCTGGTGCTGGCCACCGGGATTACCCCGGGCATCCAGTTCAAGACCGCGGTGGCGTTCGTGATTGGCGCCGCCTGCTCGGTCAGTGCGGGATTCGTCGGCATGCGGGTGGCCACGCTGGCCAACACGCGCACTGCGCAGGCTGCCCGCGCGGGGTTGATCCACGCCCTAGGCGTGGCCTTCCCCGGCGGCGCGGTCATGGGGATGACCGTGGTCGGGCTGGGCCTGCTGGGCGTGGGCCTGCTATACCTCTGGTACCGGGATGCCGGGCAGGTCATCGGTTTTTCGCTGGGCGCGTCGTCAGTGGCCCTCTTCGCCCGCGTGGGCGGTGGGATCTATACCAAGGGTGCTGATGTGGGCGCAGACCTGGTCGGCAAGGTCGAGGCCGGGATTCCCGAGGACGACCCGCGCAACCCGGCGGTCATCGCCGATGCGGTGGGCGACAACGTGGGCGACGTGGCCGGGATGGGCGCGGACCTGTTCGAGTCGTATGTGGGCTCGGTCATCGCCGCCATTGCCATAGGGTTTGCGCAACTGCGGGAGCCAGGCGCGCTGGCGGCGGTCTTGCTTGCGGGGGTCGGGATCGTCTCCTCGGTGATCGGAAGCCAGTTCGTGCGCGGCGATGACGCGCAGCGGGCGCTGCGGTATGGGACGCTGGCCAGCGCAGGGTTGATGACCGTCGCCGCCTACTTCGTCGTCAGGGGGGTCCTGGCAGATGCGCGGCCGTTCTGGGCCGTGGTCCTGGGGCTGGCGGCGGGAATTATCACGGGCTTGGTCGCCGAGTACTACACCTCAGGCCGCGAGGTGGTGGCGCTCGCTCACACGGCTACCAGGGGACCAGCGCCGGTGGTCATCGCGGGTACGGCTCAGGGCATGTTGAGCACCGTTATCCCCCTGGTAGTGATCGCGCTGGCCACCATCTTTGCGTTTCGGCTGGCTGACTTCTATGGGATCGCGCTGGCCGCGGTGGGGATGCTGTCCATCACCGGGATGACCGTGTCCGTGGACGCGTACGGTCCCATCGCCGACAACTCGGCGGGGATCGCTGAAATGGCGCACCTGGGCCCCGAGGTGCGCCGCGTGGCCGACTCGCTGGACGCCGCCGGCAACACCACCGCCGCCATCGCCAAGGGCTTCGCCATCGGGTCGGCGGCGCTGACGGCCCTGGCGCTGTTCTTCTTCTACCGGCAGGCAGTGGGGCTTGAGACGATCAACATCATGGACCCCGATGTGATCGCCGGCCTCTTCATCGGTGGCATCGTCCCGTTCTTCTTTGCGGCCCTGGCGATGCGGGCCGTCGGCCGGACCGCCGAGAAGATGGTCGAGGAGGTCCGGCGTCAGTTCCGAGAGGTTCGGGGCCTGATGGAAGGCACCGGACGGCCGGACTACGCCCGGTGCGTGAGCATCGCCACCGGCGGCGCGCTGCGCGAAATGCTCGTGCCGGGGATCTCGGCGGTGGTCATTCCCATCGCGGTGGGCCTGCTGCTGCAGAAGGAAGCCGTGGGCGGGTTGCTGGCCGGCGCCATCGTGACCGGCGTGCCCCTGGCCCTCTATCTGGCCAACTCCGGCGGTGCGTGGGACAATGCGAAGAAGTACATCGAAGAGGGGCACTACGGCGGCAAGGGCAGCGACCCGCACAAGGCAGCGGTCATCGGCGACACGGTCGGCGATCCGTTCAAGGATACTGCCGGACCGGCGCTCAACATTCTGATCAAGCTGATGACCGTGGTGGCGCTGATCTTTGCGCCGCTGTTCTAAGGCCCCGGGGCCCGATATCCTGTCTGGTAGGAGGCGTGCCGTGAGGCAACGAGGACTGAACGAGATTCCGATCCGGGTGCAGGGGAAGAACTTGCAGGTCACCGACGCCCTGCGCACCTACGTGTCCGAGAAGCTCTCCAAGCTCCCCCGTTACTTCGATCAGGTGCAGGACGCGCAGGTCGTGCTCAGCGTGGCCCGCGATCGCAACCGCGGTCGAGCCCAGGTGGTGGAGATGACGGTGTGGTGCGATGGGGTGGT
Organism: Candidatus Fervidifonticultor quintus; assembly: GCA_031459535.1. Classification (GTDB taxonomy): domain Bacteria; phylum Sysuimicrobiota; class Sysuimicrobiia; order Sysuimicrobiales; family Humicultoraceae; genus Fervidifonticultor_A; species Fervidifonticultor_A quintus. The sequence continues at coordinate 34,455 of JAVKIJ010000030.1, forward strand.
CCTCCGGGCCGAAGAGGCCTCTGACGACATGTACGCCTCGATCGATCTGGCCGCCGAGAAACTCGAGCGCCAGATCGAGAAGTACCGCAGCCGCATGATCGAGAAGCGCCGGCAGGACGAGGCCCGCAGGCGGCAGCGCCGCGAACAGTCCGCGGAAGCGGCGCTGCACGCGAGTCCGTCCCGGGAATCGGCCGAGCCGATTCCCGCCATCGTGCGCACCAAGCGCTTC
>JAVKIJ010000031.1:0-34603 GCA_031459535.1 Candidatus Fervidifonticultor quintus
GCTGCTCGTCGCAGCCGTCGGCTGGACTGCGCCCGCGGCTTCGGGCATTCCGGCCGAGCTCGCCGTGGACGTGCTGGTGGTGGGTGGCACGCCGGGAGGTGTCGCCGCGGCCATCGCCGCCGCGCGCCAGGGTGCCAGGGTGCTGCTGGTCGAAGGTAGCCCCTCCCTGGGCGGCGTGCTCACCAGGGCCTGGCTCACCACGTTCGACGTCAGCATGCGGCCCGATGGCTTTCACGTCGTCCGGGGCATCTTCCTCGAACACTACCGGCGCATGGGCATCTCCTTCGACCGAGACAGCGCCGCAAGGACCATGGGGCAAGCCGTAGTGCGCGAGCGTGGGCTGCGCACCCTGGTCAACGCCCCGATCCGACGGATCATCACCGCCGGGCGGCGCGTCGTCGCCGTCGAGTTCGACGACCTGGCGTGGCACCGGGTTGTGACGGCGCGGCCGGCCCTGGTCATCGACGCCACCGATGACGGTGACGTCGCGGCTGCCGCCGGCGCGCCCTATGTCATCGGCCAAGCGGTCGACCGGACCGACGAACGCTGGATGCAGGCGGCCAGCCTGATCTTCAGGCTGGGTGGTGTGAGCTGGACAGCAGTCTGTGAGGACATCCTGGCCCGGCTGGAAGATGGCGCCGATCGCGGCCAGTGGGGGATCAACGGCCGGGCGGCCTGGGGGTATCCGCAGGAAGCCGCAGGCTATCAGCCGCAGCACCCGGGGGTCGTCCTGTATCCCCTGAACCTGGCCTTGGAGCGGGACGGGACGGTGCTCGTCAACGCGCTCAACATCACGGGCGTCAACGGCCTCGACCCGGCATCGACCGCCCGGGCCACCAGCATCGCCAGAGCCGAGCTGCCGGCGCTGGTGGAGTACCTGCGGGGGGCCGTGCCGGGATTCGAGCATGCGGTCCTGCTGGATCATGCGCCGGAGCTCTACATCCGGGAGACCCGCCACATCGCCGGGCTCTACACCCTCACCGTCGATGACATCCTCTCCGGCCGCGTCTTCCACGACCGGATCGCCGTGGCGTCGTACCCGGTGGACATCCACCCCTATTACGTGGGGTGGACCAACCCGTATCCCCGTCACGCCATTGAGTACACGATTCCCTTCCGCGCCATCGTGCCGCAGAATGTGGAGAACCTCCTGCTGGCCACCCGGGCGCTGTCGGCCACCAGCGAGGCGCACGGCTCGGTGCGGGTGGTGCCCACCATCATGGCCGTGGGGCAGGCGGCCGGCGTGGCCGCGGCGCTCGCCGCCGACCTGGGCCGGACACCCCGCGAGATCGCCGATACCCCGATGCTGCTTCTGGCGCTCCAGGGTGCGTTGATCGCGCAGGGCGCGTATCTGGGCGGGGGCCCGTAGGCGTGACCTCGGGGGATTCCATGCGCGTGGCCGTGTTCGGCGCGGGCAGCGTGGGTGGTTACTTCGGCGGCTGCCTGGCCCGGGCCGGGGTCGAGGTGGCGTTCATCGCACGGGGCGATCACCTCCGGGCGATGCTCGCCGACGGCCTGCGGGTCACCAGCCCCAGAGGCGACTTCCACGTGCACCCCGTCCGGGCGACGGATGACCCCGCACAGGTCGGGCCGGTGGATGTGGTCATTGTCGCCGTGAAGGCCTGGCAGGTCCCCGACGCGGCGCTGGCGATCCGACCGATGCTCGGCCCGCGAACATTCGCGGTTCCCCTGCAGAACGGCGTGGAAGCGGCCTCACAGCTCGCCGCGGTCCTGGGCGCCGGGCGGGTGGTGGGCGGGTCGTGCCGAATCATCAGCATGATCGCAGGCCCCGGTCACATTCGCCACGTGGGCATCGAACCCACGGTGGTCATCGGCGAGCTCGACCGCCAGCCCAGCGAGCGCATCGAGCGCCTGCGGCAGGTGCTGGAGCGCGCCGGCGTGACCACAGAGGTCGCGGCCGACATCCACGTCGCCGTGTGGGAGAAGTTCCTGTTCCTGGCGCCGCTGTCCGGGGTCGGCGCACTGACCCGGGCGCCTGTGGGGATCGTGCGCTCCGTCCCCCAGACCCGGCAATTGCTTGAGGCCGCTATGCGGGAGATCGTCGCGGTCGGCCGCGCGCATGGGGTGAGGCTCCCAGACGATGCCGCGGCGCGCGCGATGGCCGTGATCGAGGCCTCGCCGCCGAAGGGCACGACCTCGATGCAGCGGGACATCATGGCGGGCAAGCCCTCTGAGCTCGAAGCGCAGAGCGGCGCCGTGGTGAGGCTGGGCCGCGAAGCCGGGGTGCCCACGCCGGTGCACGACTTCATCCACGCGGCGCTGCTGCCCATGGAGATGCGCGCGCGGGGCCGGCTGGAGTTCTCGGTCTAGGACGCCCTCGGCCGGCGCGCCGCCAGCTTCGTCACGCGTAGAGGGCCCGCAGCGCCTCCAGGGCCTGGCGGTTGTTGTCAAACGCCAGTGGCTCGGGGACCCCATCCAGCGGGAACCAGACCGCGGCGCTCACGTCACTGCCCGGCCGGACCTCGTCGGTGCCGACCGAGGCCTCGTAGTAGATGTTCAGGGTGGACTCCCCGGCCTCGCCGTAGCGATCCATGAAGATCCCGACGAGGCGCCCCACCGTGGCCGCGACGCCGAGCTCCTCGAGGACCTCGCGCCGCAGCGCGGCCTCCGGATGCTCGTCGGGATCGACGAAACCGCCCGGGCAGTCCCACTGGTCCCGGCCCGGAGGCCTCGCGCGCCGCACCAGGAGTACCTCCACCCGACCCGTGCGGTAGCGCGTGATCAACGCCGACACCGTGGGCTTGGGGTTCTGCCACTCGACGTGCCCGCAACGGGGGCAGACCGGCTGGGGATGCCGTTCGTCGTCGAGGCGGCGCCACTCCACCGGCCCCGCGCACTGGGTGCAGAACCGGGGCTTCATCGTGACCCAAAGTCAAGCGCGGCGCGGAGGCCGCGCCGCGCTGTCCATCACGCCTGGAACCCCACCGCTACTTCTTGCCCAGGATGGCGTCCTTCGCTGCCTTGGCGACGCGGAACCGCACGACGCGCCGGGCCGGGATCTTGATCGGCTCGCCCGTCTGCGGGTTGCGCCCCATCCGGGCCTTGCGGTTGACCAGCACCAGCTTGCCGAGCCCGGGCAGGGTGAACGTGTTCTTGGCCTCCCTGTAGGCCAGATTGGCCAGCTCGCTGAGGAACTGGGTGGCGACCTTCTTCGACACCTTGAGCTTCCCGGCGAGATGGGCAGCGATCTTGGCCTTGCTCATCGCCTTCGCCATTCACGCACCTCCGCGCAAAGTCTTCGCTGATGGCGTTTCAGCAATTGTACGGAAATCCCTGCTGAGTCTAGAAGTCAGAGGCGTCGGGCTCGAGCCCACCGAGATGGCAGACGTCGTTGAGCAGGATGACACGGGTGCGGTCCCCCTCGCTGTCCAGGATGTTCAGGCAGCCCGTGTCCTGACGGATGCGCCAGAAACCGTCGTCGCCCAGTCCCAGGGCCGCGCAGATGAGCAGCTTGTTCACCACCCTGTGGGACACCACCGCGACCGACGCTTCCTGATGACGGGCGGCGATGCGGGTCAGGGCCGCAACTGCCCGCTGGCGGACCTCGGCCAGCGTCTCTCCTCCAGGAGGCCGAACCAGGTGCGGCGCCGCCAGCCAGCGCGCGTAGAGGTCAGGAAACTGGGCCGCCACCTGGTCGTGGGGCAGCCCTTCCCACGCGCCGTAGCTCATGTCCACCAGGCCGTCGGCGGGCTGCGGCAGCGGACCAGGCAGGTGGCGCGCGGTGGCCAGCGCCCGCGACAGCGGGCTGCAGTAGACCGCGGCCAGCGGCTGCCCGGCCAGGCGGCGGGCCAGCGCCTCAGCCTGCCGGATCCCCACAGAGCTCAGTGGAACATCGGCCCGGCCGCGGAAGATCTGCTGGCGGTTCCACTCGGTCTGCCCGTGACGGATCAGGAAGATTCTGGCCACTACAGCAGCAGCCGCCGCTCGCGATCGTAGTTCTTCCCCAGGAAGGCTGGCACCTGAAGCCGCCGGAAGGTGGGCATCATCACCACCATGGTCGCCAGGTAGGGGAGCATCAGGATGAGCTGATAGGGAATGCCCACACCCGTCACCTGGACGCGGAAGGCCAGCACTTCGATCGCAGCAAAGAACAGGGCGCCCACAAAGATCAGGTGCGGGCTCCACCCGCCGAAGAAGGTCAGCGCGATCGCCAGCCAGCCCCGTCCTCGGACGATGCCCTCTGTGAAGGTCGCCGTGTAGACCATCGGCAGGTAGGCACCGGCCAGCCCCATGAGCATCGACCCGACCATCGTGGTCAGGTAGCGGATCAACGCAACGTTCACCCCCAGGCTGTCCGCCGCCATGGGGTTCTCCCCGACGGCCTGCAGGGCCATCCCCGGGCCCGTGTGGTAGAGCAGGACATAGAGCACGGCTGATAGCAACACCGCCGCGTACACGAGAATGTTGTGCCTGAAGAAGATTTCTCCCAGCAGAGGAATCCGCCACAGCCCCGGCACCGGGACAAACCGCAGGGCAGGGATCAGCGGCGGGCTCAAGGTGACACCAACCACAAGCCGGTACAGGAGCGTCGACAGCGCCAGACCGATGAAGAACAAGGCCAGGCCGATGACGAACTGGTCCATCTTGAGGGTCGTCGTGAAGTAGGCCAGGGCGAGGCCGAAGAGTCCGCCCGCGAGCATTGCGAGCGCCATACCCTGCCACAGATTCCCGCCGGAGAGGTAGGCGCCGAGGAAGCCCACCGAGGCCCCGACCAGCATGATGCCCTCCTGGGACACGCTGAACACGCCGGCCCGCCCGGCCAACATGGTCCCCTGGCTGGCCAAAACGTAGGGCACCAGCGTCAGCATCACGAGCCGAAAGAAGGTCACAGCGGCATCCGTGGCACGGTCACCTCCTGCGCACCACGTCCGAGAGCAACACGAAGATCAGGATCAGGCCTTCGACGACAAAGACCACCTCCACCGGAATCATCATGGTGCGCTGCATGGCGCGCGCGCCCACTTCGAGGGCGGCAATGGCGAACGCCACGAACGGCACGGCCGCCACTTGGCCCCGAGCGATCAGTCCAATCAGGATGCTCAACAAGAGGTAGTTGGACTGCACGCCTTCGATCAACCGATGATGCACCCCCGCCACCTCGATAGCGCCCGCCAGCCCGGCCACGGCACCCCCCAGGACCAGCGACAGCAGGAAGATACGGCCGACGGCGATACCGTGCAGCGCCGCCGCACGGGGGTTCGCTCCGGTGGCGCGCAGCTCGTAGCCGGCCGCAGTATGGTTAATGTAGGCATAGATACCCGCGGCCACGACCAGGGCCACGATGAGGCCGGCGTGCAGGGGCGGGCTGGTCACCAGCAGTGGGAAGCGACCGCCGGCGCCGATGGGAATGGTGGTCGGGTGCCCGGCGGAGGCATCGGGCCAGACCTCGGTGGCCACGTAGTCCATCACCCCGAACGAGACAAAGTTCATCAGCACGGTGGTGAGGATCTCGCTGATGCCAAAGCGGTGGAGGAGCCAGGCCGGGACGGCTGCCCAGAGGGCACCGAAGAGGATCCCCACCACCAACAGCAGCGGCAGGAGGACAGGGCGTGGGAGGCCGGCCAGCACGATGCCGGCTGCGGCGGCGCCGACGGCACCCGCGATGAGCTGGCCTTCGCCCCCGATGTTGAATTTCCACGCAGCCAGCGGCACGGCAAATGCCAGCGCCAGCAGGAGCAGCGGCACGAACTTGAGCAGGGTCTGGGCGAACCCGTTGACGCTCCGAAACGACGTAAAGAGGATGGTCTCGTACGCGCGCAGGACGTCGAACCCCATGGCGGCCAGGAAGATACCCACAGTCGCAAACGCGATGCCGACGCTGAGCACGTAGGGACCGACGCCCGCGAGCACCCGGGCAGGAAGTCGCCGGTTGGCCAGCGCCCGCTCAGCCAGGAGTCTCCACCCCACTCATCAGCCGCCCGATCCTGTAGCGATCGAATGCCCGACGGTCGAACATCCCCACGGTCTTCCCCCGGTGGAAGACGGCGATGCGGTCGCACAGGAAGAGGAGCTCGTCGAGATCTTCGGAGATCAGGAGGATCGCCACCCCCTGACCTCGGCGCTCCAGGAGCTTGGCGTAGACGAACTCCGTGGAGGGAACGTCCAGCCCCCGGGTAGGGTTGTGGGCGATCAAGAGACGGCAGGGATGGGAGAAGGCCCGCGCCAGCATCAGCCGCTGGATGTTCCCTCCGGAGAGGTTTACAGCGGCCTCCTCGGGACCGGGCGTCCGGATCTGGTACTCTGCGATCATCTGCCGGGCCGCCCCGAACGCAGCCTTCCAGTCTAACCACCGGCCGCTGGTGTACGGGTGGCGCCGGTGAAAGCCCAGAATGAGGTTCTGGACGACGCTCCCCCTGGGGAGAAACCCGTCGTGCAACCGGTCCTCCGGAATGTAGGTCACCCCCAGCGCCAGCAACCGCGCGGCCCCGGCCCCCGTCACATCCACATGGTCAACCCACAGCTTCCCGCGGGCCACCGCCCGCACACCCATCAGGGCTTCCACCAGCTCCCGCTGGCCGTTCCCGGCCACGCCTGCGATGCCCAGAATCTCACCGCCACAGACGTGCAGGGTGCAGTCCTCCACCCGCGCCCGTTCCCCCGCCATCACCGTGAGACCTTCGACACGCAGCACCATCTCGGTGGACGCGGGAGGACGCGGTTCCGCTCTCCCGCCGGAGAACAGCAGGCTCTGCCGCAGATCGAGAGCCTCTCCCACCATGGCCCGCACCAGGGCTTCTTCGGAGGTCTCTTTCCGCACGAGGGTGAGAACGTTGCGTCCCAGCCGCATGACCGAGATACGGTCGCAGACGTTCATCGCTTCGCGGATCTTGTGGGTGATGAAGACGACGCTGATCCCGCCCCGCACCATCGCCCGCAGGGATGCGAACAGGGAGTCCACCTCCTGGGGCGTCAGATTGGTGGTGGGCTCGTCCAGGATCAGAATCCGGGCGCCCCGGTACAGCGTCTTGAGGATCTCGGCCCGCTGGCGGGCGCCTACGGGCAGCTCCGCCGCCCGCGCGCGTGGGTCCACGTCCAGACCGAACCTCGCTGCGAGCTCCCGGATCCGGCCCTCCGCCTCGCGGAGGGCCAGGCGCATCCGGCTGTGGGCCGGCATGCCGAGGGTGACATTCTGGGTCACCGTGAAGTTCTCGACCTGCAGGAAGTGTTGGTGCACCATGCCGATGCCGTGCCCGAGCGCGTCGCGAGGTGAGCGAATGTGGACCGGCCGGCCGTGCAGCACCACTTCTCCAGCATCGGCCCGGTAGAGGCCGTAGAGGATGTTCATGAGCGTGGTCTTTCCGGCACCGTTCCCGCCCAGCAGGCCGTGAATCTCCTGCGTCCCCAACTGGAAGGACGCATCGTCAAGGGCGACGACCGACCCGAAGGCCTTGCGCACGCCCCGCATCTCCAGGACGGTCTCGGTGCTGCCTGAGCCAGCGGTAGGGAGCGCCGGCATCGCGCCTGCTATCTGATCGGTGTCGTGTCCTTGACGACCTTGATCTTGCCCGCCACGAGGTCCGCCATCAGCCTGCGCATGGCAACGCTGACCGGCTGGGGCACGTTCCTCAGCGGGAACTGTAACCCCACGCCGGTGTCGAACCCCAACGGATAGTAGCCGCTGGTCTCGCCACGTCCGACCTTCCGGACAATCGCCCGTAGGGGACCGGCGAAGTCATAGAGCACCGACGTGACATAATGCTGGGGCGCGAAACTCAGCTTGTCGGTGTACTTGGCCGTCACCCACACCCGGCGAGGCGAGGCCTTCACCGCCTCGAAGACGCCCAGCATCCCCAGGTTGAGGGAGCCCATGATCACGTCGGCGCCTTCGGCGATGAGCGCGTCGGTGACCTGGCGCGCTTTGGCCGGGTCGTTGAAATCGCCGACCCACACCGGTTTGAACTCCACGGGCCGCCGCTGGTCGCGCAGCGCCTGCCGGATGGCATGGACCTCGGAGTACGAGAACGGCAGCGTCAGGCCTCCCACGTATGCGACCTTCCCGCTCTGGGTGAGCATCGCGGCCAGGGCCCCAATAGGGTAGAAGCCGATGTGGAAGTTGCGGTCGATCACCCACAGGTTCCCCGGCGGCCGCTCGGCCAGGGGGGCGTCGGCCTCTCCGATGAAGACCACCGTCCTGAACTCCCGGGCGAGCTTTTCCGTCTGGGAAATGAACTGTCCGCCGTGGGTCCAGATGATGGTGAACTTCAGGTCGACGTACTCCCGCATCACCCGTTCCACGTCTGGTACGGGAACGCTCTCGGAGTACGCCACTTCGATCCCCAGCTCGCTGCTCACCGACCGCAGGGCCACAAAGCCCAGGGTGTTGTAGTCGGCGTCGGTGACCACGCCCGGGAAGATGCCTGCCACCTTCGGCTTGGCAGCAGGGGCGGCCCGCAGCTCCGTGGTCATCGGCAGCACCGCCGCCGGGATCATGGCCCCCAGGGCCAGGAAGACTGCGATCAGGCGTACCCGGCGAGTACCCATCCTCATGGCCTCCTTCCCCCCCTCTGGCCAGACCTTTCCCCCTGGCGCGCGCGGCCACCTTCCCGGAGAGTGGCTCGGAATCTGCAGCTAGACCGCGACCACCTGGTCAGCCCCCAGCAGGAGACCGACGATATCGTTCATGCCACCGACCTCGCCGACAGCCACCTTGTCGCGGAGGTTGAAATACTCCAGGCACGTGCCGCAGATGACCAGGCGGACGCCGATGCCCTGCAACAGTTGGAGGCCGGGAATCACCGGTGACCCCTCGCAGACAAGTTTGACTCCCTCGGTATAGAAGCAGATCGCGGATGGTTTGACCGAGGAGGCCTCGAGGGCGTGGAGGAAGCGGTCAAACATCTCCACGCCGAAGGACGCATCGTGTGGATGAAGATGGCCCAACCCCGCCTGACGTACGAGCACCACGGTGTTTCGTGCCAATGGAGCACCCTCCTTGGTTTGGGCTTGGGTATGCCGGGCGGCACGTGTCCTACCGGGCCTCCCGAACGTATCCGTGGAGTCTCTGGTTGAACTCGAGCGACGTCTGACCAAACGCCTGCACGAAGGCGGCCTCCGGCTCGGGCTCCGCCCTGAAGAGCCTGAAGTACCTGAAGAGGGCGTCCTTCCCTTTCTGCTGCACCAGGTAGTCAACGGCCACCAGAGCAGTAGCGTACACCACGCGCCGCGTGAGCGTGTGCGCGCGACGCTCCCAGAGGTCGGGCGTCGTCAGGGAACCGAGAGACGGCAGCCCTCCCACGCTCTGTCGCTCCCGGAGCAGGTTGGCGGCCGCGGCGATCGTCTGCGGATAGACGATCAGGCCCTTGTGGTGAAGGAAGTGCTTGGCGAACACCTCCGCGGTCCCTTCCTGGATCCAGGCGTAGGGGGATCCTCTCCATCCTGAGAGTTCCTGGTGATAGATGTGGACCATCTCGTGCGCCAGGTCAGAGAGGAACCGGGTCTGATCGCCGGTGGCCGGGTGGCCGAGGTTGATGAAGATCTGGCTCGCCGCGTCGACCATCATCCAGTGACCCCCGGGGGTCAGTCCCATGCGCGCCAGGGTCTCATTCACTCTCACGCCGGTCCTGAGGATAGAGTCCACGTAGGCCTCAGCTGTGGCGGACAGGTGCACCCTGACCTGCCTGGAGACCGTGATGGAGAACTCGGCGGAAAGGAAGTCGTCCGCCTCAAGGAGAGTGCGCTGGATCTCGCCGGCCGCCTGGGCGCTCACGCCTGGGCCGGAGCGGACGGCCAGGTTGATCCCATAGGCCGGCGGGGACGCGATGCACAGCGTCAGCACCGCGCCAACTGCAAGGACGGGCACCAGGCGGCAGCGCGCGCAGTTGGTCACTGTGAACCCTCCCTTGACCCGTGAGTCCCTCAGGGAAATTTGGAAAGCCCTCTCACGTCATTCCTGCCCGGGAGGAGAGGACCGGCCTCGACGGCCGTTTCGGAAGCAGCGTGCAGGCGAAAACCCGCGTCCTGACCGGACTGGCGCGCCCGGAGGGACTTGAACCCCCGACCTACGGCTCCGGAGGCCGCCGCTCTATCCGCTGAGCTACGGGCGCGTGCCGCAGGCCATTATAGCACCGACGCCACCTGGTTGACAGCGCCATGCCGATCGCCTAATGTACGAAACATAGTTTCAGCATCGCGCCGCGGGATCACAGGAGCAGCATGCCACAGCCACCCTGGGCGGCCATTCTGGAAACCCTGGCCAGTTCCAGCGACGGTCTGACTGTCAGCGAGCTGGCAGGTGCGCTGGGCACCTACAAAGGGGTCGTCTCTCGCACGCTGAGCACGCTGGTCGCGCTGGGCTACGTCCGTGCCAACGCCGCCACCCGCCGTTACACCCTCGGCCTGCCGCTCGTGGCCCTGGCCTTCCGCTTCGCGGACCTGACGGGATTCCCCGGAGTCTGCCAGCCCGTGCTCCAGGATCTGGCGGACGCCACCGGCGAATTGGCGCAGCTGGCGGTGGTGGAGCACCACCGGGTCCTCTTCGTCGCCAAAGCCGAAGGCCGCGATCAACGCATTCGTATGGCGTCTCTGGTGGGCCACTTCGCGCCGCTCCACGCCACCGCGGCCGGCAAGGTCTATCTGGCCAGCCTTCCCGAGGGGGAGGCCCTGGATATCGCGGTGCGGGCCGGGCTGCGTTCGTTCACCCGCCACACCATCACCACTCGCACGCGTCTGAGGCGTGAGCTGCACATGGTGCGACGTCTCGGGTACGCCACCGTCGAGGAGGAGCTCGTGGACGGAGCGGGCGCCGTCGGCGTGCCCGTCCGGGTGGCGCGCCACGGCGGCCGCGTCGTCGGCGCGGTGGTGCTCTCGGGACCGACCTTCCGACTTCCGGCCGCCCGCAAACGGGAGCTGGTACCGCTTCTGCTGACGGCCGCCGATCGCCTGGGGAGCATCTGGCCGCTCCATAGAGCGGGAACCGCACCCGCCGCTGCCACGCAGGGGTTCCCATGAGTCAGTCGCGGTCGCGCCCCCGGAGGGCCGCGCGTGAGCAGCGCGTACGGATCGCCCTCGAGGTCAACGGCCGCCGGTACGTGCTGGAGGTCCCGCCGCAGCATACACTGCTGGACGTCCTGCGGGGGCACCTGGGCCTGCTGGGCACCAAGGAATCGTGTCGGGAAGGCGTCTGTGGCGCCTGCACGGTGCTGCTGGACGGCCGGCCGGTCAACGCGTGCCTCCTGCTGGGCGCTTCGGCGGGCGGGCGGGCGGTCACGACGGTCGAGAGCCTGACCGAGGGCGACGCCCTGCACCCGCTCCAGCAGGCGTTCATCGAGTGCGGCGCCATCCAGTGCGGCTATTGCACACCTGGCATGCTGCTGTCGGCCAAGGCTCTGCTCGCCACATGCCCGATGCCGACCGACGAGGAGATCCGCCGTGGACTGTCGGGCAACCTGTGTCGCTGCACCGGCTACCACAAGATCGTGGAGGCCGTGCGGCTGGCGGCCTCACGCATGGCATCGGGTGCAAACCGCCCGGCACCTGACGGGGGACGCGCGTGGGAACGTTGATCGGGCGGTCGCTTCCCCGCCTTGACGGCCACCTGAAGGCCACAGGGCGCTTCCACTACGGCATCGATCTGACCGTGCCGGGCGCACTCGCGGGCCACCTGGTCCGCAGTCCGTACGCGCACGCCCGAATCCGTGCGATCGACCTGTCGCCGGCGCTGGCCGTCCCGGGGGTGGTGGTCGCGGTGAGCGGACGCGATCTCCCTGACCGGCGCTTCGGCGGGCTGGTCAAGGACGAGACGGTGCTGGCCGCAGACGTCGTGCGCTACGTCGGTCAGCCGGTGGCCGCAGTGGCCGCCACCACGGCCGAGGTGGCCGCCGAGGCCGCCGGGCGGGTGGTGGTGGACTATGAGCCGCTGCCCGCCATCGAGGACGTCGACGCCGCGCTGCGGGAGGGAGCTCCCCTGGTGCACGAGGCCTGGGCATCTTACGTCGCGCATCCCAACGTGGTCCGGTGCGGCAACGTGTGTGGCCAGGCGACGATCCTCAAGGGTGACATCGAGCGGGGCTTCGCCGAAGCCGATCACGTCTTCGAAGATGTGTTCACCACGGAACCAGTGCATCAGGCCTATCTCGAACCGCGGATGGCCGTGGCGAGCTGGGATCCTGCGGGGTCCCTCACCGTCCACTCCAACACCCAGCTGCCGTTCGAGGTCCAGGGCGCCCTGTCCGACATCCTGGGAATCCCGCCTGGACGCATCCGGGTCATCGCCACCGGCATCGGCGGTGCGTTTGGCGGCAAACTCCGCATGGGCGTCGAACACATCGCCGCCGTGCTGGCCCAGCGCGCGGGCCGGCCGGTGCGGGTCGCGCTCACCATGGAGGAGGAGTTCGCCGCCGCCTACCCTCGCCACGCCATGCGCATCACCCTGCGCACCGGCGTGCGGCGCGACGGCACCATCGTGGCCAAGGAAGCCCATGCGTGGCTCGACGCGGGCGCGTTCAGCGGCTCGAGCCCGGGGCTCCCGTCGGTGGCGACGTTGGTGCTCGCCGGCCCGTATCGCATCCCACACCTGCTGCTCGAGGCCGTCGCGGTCTACACCCATAAGCAGAACTTCGGCTCCTACCGGGCCCCGACTGGCCCCCAGTGCGCCTTCGCGGTCGAGTCACAAATGGACATGATCGCCCGTCGCCTGGGCCTGGACCCGCTCGCATTTCGGCTGCGCAACATCGTGCGCGACGGCGACCAGGGGCCCACTGGGCAGGTCTTCGGCCGCGTCAGCTTGGAGACGGCGCTGCGGCGCGTGGCCGAAGCCATCGGGTGGGAGGAGCGCAGGCGACCCCGTCGCGGCAAGGGCCTGGCGTGCGGCTGGTGGACTACGACCGGCGGCCCCTCAGGCGTGTACGCGAAGCTGCACCCGGACGGGACGGCCACGCTGGTCACGGGGTGCGCCGAGATCGGCACCGGTGCCCTCAGCGTCGCTGCCCAGCTCTTCGCTGACGAGCTCGGCCTGCCCCTCGAGGCAGTCAGCTTGATCAGCGCCGACACGTTCGCGACTCCTTATGATCACGGCGCGCAGGGGAGCCGCTCGGCGTTCGCCGTGGGCAACGCGGCACGGGATGCGGCGGCCGAGATCCGCCAGCAGGTGCTGCGCCTGGCTGCTGAAGCCATGGAGGCCAGCATCGCGGACCTAGAGCTGCGCGACGCGAGCGTGGTCGTACGAGGCACGCCCTCCCGGCGGATGCCGCTGGCCGACGTGGTCAAGTTGGCCATGCAGCGCCAGGGGGGCCTCGTCGCCACCGGGACGTTCGTGGCGCCGGCGACGCCATACGACAGCCACTGTGTCCGCGGCCACTTCTACCCCGCGTTCAACTCGCCGAGCTTTCACGCCCACGCGGCCGAGGTGGAGGTGGATCCCGAGACCGGGGGTGTGCGGGTGGTGCGGTATGTCGTCGCCCAGGACGTGGGCAGGGCCCTCAACCCCCGCTTGATCGAGGGGCAGATCGAAGGCGGGGTGGTGCAGGGCCTGGGACAGGCGCTGCGGGAGTGCATCCCCTACCAGGATGCGCATCCCGCCGTCCACAATCTCAGCGACTACGCCCTGCCCCGGATCACCGATATCCCGGCCATCACGAGCATTCTCATCGAAGAGCCCAGCGACGTCGGCCCTCACGGCGCCCGCGGGGTGGGCGAACCTCCCATCATTGAGCCGCCGGCGGCGGTCGCCAACGCCATTGACGATGCGGTGGGCGCCCGGGTCACGAGCCTGCCCCTGTGGCCCGAGCGCGTGTTCCGCGCCATAGGCGCACACCAGAGAGGAGGCGCGTGATGCCCGTGGTGGTGTTCCTGGCCCGCCTGAAGCCGGGTGCCGATCCCGCGGCCTACGAACAATGGGTGCGGGAGGTTGACTATCCCAGGGCGCGACGGCTGCCGAGCGTCATCTCCTACGTCAACCACCGCTTGCAGGCCCCGCTACGCAAAGCGGATGTCCGGTACGACTACCTGGAGATCCTGCACGTCACGGACCTCGACGCGTACCGGCAGGATCTCACCCGGCCGGAGATTGTGGAGCTGCGGGCTCAGTTGATGCAGTTCATCGAGCCTTCGGACAACTGGGTGGGCGAGGTCATCGCATGAGCCTGGAAGTCGGCATCCTGCTGTTGGGCGAGCACAGCCCCTCGCGCCTGGTGAGCCTGGCGCAGCAGGCGGAAGCCCTCGGCTATGGCTATGTGTGGTACGCCGATGAACGGTTCTTCCGCGAGGTCTACAGCGGGCTGGCGCTCATCGCGGCGCGCACGTCGCGGGTCCGGCTGGGCCCCGGTGTCACCGATCCCTACTCCCGCCACCCGGCACTGACCGCGATGGCCATCGCCACGTTGGACGAGATGAGCGAGGGCCGCGCGGTCCTGGGGCTGGGCGCCGGCATCTCAGGTTTCAGGGAGCTGGGCGTGGCGCGCGAGCGCCCGGCGGTCGCGATCCGAGAGGCTGTGGAGGTGGTGCGCGCGCTGCTGCGGGGCGACCGCGTGACGTATAACGGCCAGGTAATACGAACATCGGATGCGCGCCTCAACTTCACGCCTCCCCGCGCAGACGTGCCGATTTACGTGGCCAGCAACGCCCCACGCGGACTGGAGGTCGCCGGCCGGGTCGCCGACGGCGCCATCATGCAGGGCTGCGTCTCCGACCTCGCGCTGCAGTACTTCAAGACCCATGTGGCGCGCGGTGAGCGGGCCGCAGGCCGGCTACCGGGTCAGGTGGCGCTGGTGGCGCGGGTCAATGTCTGCATCGATGACGACCCGCGCGCTGCCAGGGACCTGATGCGGCGCTCGGTGGCCAACAGCCTGCTCGCACAGCAGCCGGACTTCCCGGGGTTCCTCGCCGCCGGCTTGGAGATTCCCCAGACGCTGCGCGAGGCGGTCGCAGGGTCCAGCTACGGCTACGGCAGCGATGCGCCCGCCCGCATCGCACCCAGCATTCCCGATGCCTTCGTCGACGCGCTGACGCTGGCAGGCACCGCCGAGGACGTCACGGCCGGTGCATCACGCCTGATCGCGGCCGGGATCCGCCAGCTCCTCATCTTCCCCATGGATCTAGAAAAGCGTATCGAGCGGACGATCGAGCGCTTTGCGAGTGACGTGCTCCCGCGCGCGGTGCGCATGGCTGCCGGGCCGGCGCGCGGATCGGAGGCCTGACGGCCGGGAGGTGACGGACGGAGATGCCGACGCGGTTCGTGCTGGTGAGCCTGCGGCCAGGCGTTGCCGTGGCCGAGTACGAGCAGTTCATCCGCGAGTACGACTACCCCTGTCTGCCCGAGCTGCCGACCATCGTGCACTACCGCACGCATCGGATTGACCCGCAGACCGTGCGAGGCGCGCCGCTGCCGTATCAGTACATCGAGCAGATCGTCGTCACCGACCCCCGGACGTACACCAGGGAGCTGGACGCCTCGGCCCGATTCGCCGAGTTCCGGGCCCGCAACCCCCGGTTCGTCGCACACCGGCTGGACTTCTGGACCGAGGTAGTCCCACCGACCCCGCTGTCGGGCGATGCTCCGACCGGCGTCTTCCAGCGCTGGGATGCCATTCCCCCAGAAGACGCGCGACCAGGCCTGCCGCTGCGGCGCCTCGCGGGACGGGCTATGACCGCCACCCTGGTCACGCTCCACCCGGGTGTGACGGTGGCACCCCAGCAACACCAGGAGGAGCAACTTGTCCACATGCTCTCCGGCCAGCTGCGGCTGCAGGTCGGGAATGAGGCGCGGACGGTAGGTCCTGGAGATGTCGTCCTGATCCCACCGCAGGTCCCCCACACCGGCGAAGCGCTCGGGGAGGGACCGGCGACGTACCTGGAAGTCCTGGCACGGACCACGGCGTGATGCGAAGGGGGTGCGCGAAGATGCACGATGACAGACCACACCGAATAACGCGGCGGGAACTGCTGATTCGCTCCGCGGGCGCGGCCGCCGGCGCCAGCCTCGCCAGCTACGACCGCACCTGGTTGCGGTCTGTGGCAGCGCTGGCCGCGCCGGCTCGAGTCTCGACACGGCCCCTGGTGTTCGTGGTGCGGACCGAGACACTGACGCTCGACCCCCACCAGAACGATTTCATCTACTCCCAGAACGCCCAGCGCCCTGTCTACGAGCCGCTGGTGGACTACGCTCCCGACGGGAAGGGCGGAGCGACCATTGCGCCGGTCCTGGCCACCGAGTGGCGCATCTCAAATGATGCCAAGACGTACACGTTCCGGGTGCGGCCGAACGTCCGGTTCTCTGATGGCACCCCGTTTGATGCCGAAGCCGTCAAGTGGAACTTTGACCGGCTGAAAGCCGTGAACAAGGGGCCTGCTGCGCGCCTCCCGGCCATCGACCGCACGGAGGTCGTTGACCGTCTCACGGTGCGCGTGCATCTGCGGGCACCGTTCGCGCCGTTCATCCAGGCGCTGGCCAAAGCGCCCTACATGATCAGCCCCGCGGTCGGGAGCCGGGAGAGCGGCGGTGACCTAGCGCAACGGTGGCTCGACACCAACGCGGTGGGCACAGGTCCCTACCTGCTCGAGAGCTGGGTCCGGGGCCAGCAACTCACCTACACCCGCAACCCCAACTACTGGCGCGGCTGGAGCGGGCCGCACGCGGAGCGCATCACGATCCGCCTGGTTCGCGAGTCGGCCACGCAACGTCTGATGCTGGAGACCGGCGAGGCCGACCTGGCCGACGGCATCATCATCACCGACGCGGACGCCATGAAGAAGAACCCGTCTCTGGTGATCGAAGAACACAGCACGCCGGCGCAGATCCACGTCATGTTGCGCATGCGGGGCGCGATGCTCAACCCCAAGTTTCGGGAGGCCATGCGGGCCGTCTTCGGCTACACGAGCTTCGTGGGCGGAGTCCTGCTCAACAAGGGCCGCATCCCCAACGGCCCCATCGCCAAGGGCATCTGGGCCCATGATCCCACCCTGCCCCAGTTCCGGCGGGAGCTGGTCCGGGCACGCCAGCTCGTCCAGGAGGCCGCGCCTACCCAGCGGTCGTTCGTGTTGCAGACGATCTCGCCGTTCTTCCCCTACTATCCTCAGCTCGCCCAGATCCTCCAGCAAAACCTCGCCGAGGTGGGCATCTCCCTGACCATCGAAGACCGGCTGGATGCTGCCGGGTTCATCGGCGCGCTTGTGAACCTGGAGCGCGGTCCGGACATGTACGGCTGGGCCATCAACCCTGCCTACGACGATCCTCATGATATCCTGCATCGCACGTACCACTCGGCGTCGCTCCCGCCCAACGCGCAAAACTTTACATTTTACAAGAACCCGCGACTGGATGAGCTGATTGATCGGGGCGTGGCGGCGCCCGACCGGGCCCGGCGGCAACCGTTCTACAACGAGGCGCAGCGTCTGCTCCGCAGCGACGGCCCAGCGATCTTCTGCGCCCAGTTCTTCCAGATCTTCGGCCGGCGCAAGCCGCTCAACGGGTTCGTCTGGCACCCGTTCCTGTTCAACCTGCCACCGGACTTCTACGCCCTCTGGGTGGAAGCGTAGCGCGCCTGCCGATGGTGCGATACCTCGTCCGCCGGGTCGCCAGTCTGATCTTTGTGCTCGCGGGCATGTCGGTGCTGACCTTTGTCATTTCCCACCTGATCCCCGGGGACCCGGCCGCGGCCGCAGCGGGGCCGGATGCCACCGGGGCACAGATCGCGCAGTACCGCCGGGAGCTTGGCCTGGACCTGCCGCTCCCAGTGCAGTACGTCCGGTACGTGGGCGGCATCGTACTCCGTGGTGACCTGGGGCGGTCTATCCTCAACCAGCGCGCTGTCGCCGACGACATCCGGACGTTCCTCCCGGCCAGCCTGGAACTGGCGGCCGTCTCGTTCGTCATCTGCGTGCCGCTGGGTATCGCCCTGGGGACCTACACCGCCGTGCGGGCCGGCCGCGTCTCGGACGCGGTGGCGCGGGGATTCGCCGCTCTGGGCGTCTCCATGCCGGTCTTCCTCGTCGCCCTGCTCTTTCAGCTGTTCTTCTACAAGGAGCTGCGCTGGTTTCCGTCCGGAGGACGCCTGGGCAGCGACATCGCCCCGCCCGAGGTCATCACGGGGTTCCTGCTGGTGGACACGCTGCTGCGCGGCAACTGGCGGGCCTTCGCCAGCGGACTGCACCACATCGCGCTGCCGGCCGCGACGCTGGCCGTCGCCAATCTCGCAGTCATCACCCGGATGACCCGCAGCAGCCTCCTGGAGGTTCTCTCGGCCGACTACGTCAGGACGGCGCGCGCCAAGGGTCTGACCGAGATCCGCGTGCTGCGCCACGCCTTGAAGAACGGCCTGATCCCGGTTGTGACGGTCATCGGGCTCCAGTTCGCGTCTATGATCGCGTATGTGTTCCTGGTCGAGCACATCTTCTCATGGCCCGGGCTTGGCTCGTACGCCGTGCGGGCGATCCTGGGCCTCGACTTCCAGCCCATCATGGCCATCACGCTGCTGCTCTCCGTCATCTATGTCGTCGTGAATTTTGCCGTGGACCTAATCTACCTGACCCTCGACCCACGAATCACCTACTGAGGCTGGACGCGGCATCCCCATGCAAGAGGGCTTCACATCCCAGCGCACCGTCCCCTGGGTCCTCCACCTGGCACCCCTCTCAAGGCGCCTGTTCCTGCGCCGGCTCCGCCGCAACCAGGGCGCCCTGGGAGGGCTGGTCCTGCTGGTGGCGCTGGTGGCTGTCGCGCTGCTCTCAACAGTAGCCACCCCGGCCGATCCGTACGCAATAGCCGTCGAACGCCGCTTCCTGCCGCCCGGTGTCGGAGGCGCCTTCGGCACCGATGACCTCGGCCGGGACTTGCTCAGTCGCGTCATGGTCGGGACGCGCATCTCGCTGGTCGTGGCGGCCCTGGTGCTCCTGATCGCCAGCGCGGTCGGGGTGCCACTGGGCATCATCTCGGGATACCGCAGCGGCTGGCTGGACGATGTGATCATGCGCACCGCCGATATCTTCCTGGCCTTCCCGTCGTTCCTGCTGGCAATGGCGATCGTCGCCGCCCTGGGGTCGGCCATGGCCAATGCCGTCCTCGCCGTGGGCATCGCCTGGTGGCCGCGCTACGCGCGGCTGCTCCGGGCTCAGGTGCTTTCGGTCAGGCAAACGCTCTACGTGGAGGCTGCTCGGGCGCTGGGTGCATCCGAGCGACGGGTGTTGACCCGGCATGTGCTGCCCAACTGCCTCGGCCCGCTGATGGTACAGCTCGCCACGGACGCCGGCAACGCCATTCTGATCACGGCCAGTTTGAGCTTCGTCGGGTTGGGCGCCAAGCCGCCGTCACCTGAGTGGGGCTTCATGGTCGCGCAAGGCCGCCAGTTCCTACTGACCGCGTGGTGGGTACCGATCGTCCCCGGTCTGGCCATCGCCGCCACTGTGGCGGCGTTCCTGTTCGTCGGCGACGGGTTGCGCGACCTCCTCGATCCTCGTCTGCGCGACCGGGTGGTCTGAGGGGCAGGCCCGCCTACTCCTCCGCGTACGCCCGTCCCAGGGCCTCGGGCCGCGCGAGGCCCCACCGGGTCCTAAACCACGGCGTCGAGATCACCGCCAGGATCAGGATGGTCACCACGAAGGGGACGGTCCGCCACACATAGCGGGACAGGACGCCGGGGAGGAGGAGTTCGGGATTGAGGGAAAGTTGCCACATGACGCCAAACAGCAGCGAGCCCGCCAGCAAGATCAACGGGTTCCACATAGAGAAGAAGACGAGGGCCAGGCTCACGAACCCCCAGCCCTGAAGAAAGTTGTAGTTCCAGACGGGATTATAGGACAACGTGTAGAAGGCGCCGGACAGACCGCCCAGCGTGCCGCCCCAGACCACGCACAGGTAGCGGATGGCCGGCACATTGACGCCGGAGGCCTCGGCGGAGGCCGGGTTCTCCCCCACGGCGCGGATTGCCAGACCCAGGCCGGTGCGCGAGAGCACGACCCAGGTCGCCGCCACCAGCAGGAGCCCGAGGTAGACGAACGGCGAGAGGCCCGCAATCGGGGCAATCCGCGCCATCCCCAGCGGCCCCGTGAACGGATTCCCGATGTAGGTGGTCAGCCCGAAGCTCAGAATCCACAGCCCCATGCCGCTCACGACCTGATCACCCCGTAGCGTGATGGTGAAGAAGCCGTGGGCCAGACCGAGGAAGGCGCCGACGGCCAGGCCGGCGAGGAACCCCAGGCCGTGACTGCCCACCACCTGCGCGGTGATGAAGGCCAGGGTGCCGCCGAAGAGCATCAGCCCTTCTAGGCCCACGTTGAGGACGCCGGCGCGCTGGTTGACCAGTTCGCCCAGCGCCGCGAAGAGGAAGACCGTCGAGGCTTCCAGGCTACGGACGAGCAGCTCGGGCGTGACGATGCCTCCTTAGGGCCCCCCGGTCGAGACGTCGGGCAGCGGCCGCAGCGCCACGGGCCGCCAGGCGATGCGGAAATGATACAGCAGGTGGGAGCCCACGAACGTCATCATGAGCAGCCCCAGCATGGCGTAGTCGACGCCAAAGGGCAGGCGCAGCGCACCCTGGGCGAACCGGGCGCCCAGCGAGAGCCCGGCGAACAGCACGGCGACCGGCACGGCCGCGAGCGAGCTCCCGCGGGCGATGAGCGCGCAGATGATCCCGTAAAAGGCCAGATCGCCGTAGTAACCGTAGTTTCCGGGGATCTTGTAGAGACCGGGCACCGCCCCGAAGTAGTGGTAGCCGGCCAGGCCGGCGAAGACGCCGCCCACCAGGAAGACGCTCAGCGACAGCCTGACCGCGCCGATGCCCGCGTAGCGCGCCGCCAACGGGTTCTCACCGAGGGCC
This sequence comes from Candidatus Fervidifonticultor quintus, assembly GCA_031459535.1. Taxonomy (GTDB): domain Bacteria; phylum Sysuimicrobiota; class Sysuimicrobiia; order Sysuimicrobiales; family Humicultoraceae; genus Fervidifonticultor_A; species Fervidifonticultor_A quintus. Next base: position 20,766 of record JAVKIJ010000031.1, read on the forward strand.
CGCGCCCGGTAGCCAGCCGCGGTTCGGGCGAACACAAAGTCGAGCAGCAGGGCCGCGCAGAACGCGAAGACAGCCGTGACCGGTACGCCAAACAGGAGCGGCGCGCGCAGGGCCGCCGGAAGCACGAAACCCTCGCCCTCGGCCGTGGCGCTCATGAAGGGGCCGCCCTCTTTGATGAGGTTTGCCACGAGCCAGAACAGGACCGAGTTGAGCATCATCGTCACGAGGATCTCGTTGACATTGAGCCGGGCGCGCAGGACTCCCGCCAGACCGGCGAGGGCCGCACCCGCTGCCGCGGCGGAGATGACCATCGCCACCATCAGCAGCACCGGGGCCACAGGAGCGGCCGCGGGGTCCGCTGCCCCCACGGCGAAGGGGACGGCAAACGCGGCCAGGGCGCCCGCATACACCTGGCCGGGCAGCCCGATGTTCCACAGCCCCGCGCGCAGTGGCACCAGAAACGCAAACGCGCACAGCAGGATGTAGATGGCGCGGTGGATGGTGGCCACCAGGCCGCGGGGATTGACGAACGCGTATGCGAAGACGATGCGGTACGCGGAGAGCGGGTCACCCTCACCGGGCAGGAACAGCAGGCTGGAGAGGAGCAGCGCCAAGACGATGGCCCCCCCGGCGGTCAGGAACGCGTGCGCGGCCGGCGGGACCGGCCTGTGCTCGACCGTTACGACGTACCGCCAGAGCCTCAAGAGGCAACGACCCTTGCGGGGCGCAGGCCCGCCATCATGGCTCCCACGGTCTGCGCGTCGGCCTCCTCGCGGGGAAGGAGTGCCATGAACCGTCCCTCGTACATCGGCGCGACCCGGTCGCACAGCGACAGGATCTCATCGAGGTCCTCGGAGATCAGCAGGATCGCGGTACCCTCTGCCCGGGCCTCGATGAGCTTTCTGCGCACGAACGCTGCGGCCTCCACGTCCAGCCCCTGGGTGGGCAGGTGGGCGATGAGCAGGCGCGGTCTGCGCGACAGGACCCGGCCGAGGATGAGCCTCTGGAGGTTGCCCCCGGAGAGCACTCGGGCAGATACAGATGCCCTCGGCGCCTTGACACGGTACGTGGACAGGATGCCCCGCGTCAGCCCCTCCAGCCCGGAGTAGTCCAGCAGACCGCGTCGCGTGAAGTTCGGGTCGAAGTGATAGTTCATCGCGGTGTTCTCCACCAGGGAGAACGCGGCGATGGACGCCACTGCGGAGCGATCGGCGGGCACGTAGCCCATCCCCAGACGCCACCGCTCCAGTGGCGAGCACCGTGTCACGTCCCGATCGCCAAACAGGACGCGGCCCGAGAGCGCGGGGCGCAGACCCGCCAGGACCTGCGCCAGCTCTTCCTGACCGTTGCCCGTCACGCCAGCCACGCCCAGGATCTCGCCCTCGCCCACGGAGAACGCGATGTCACGCAACGCGGGCAGATTCTTGTCGTTGCGCGCGCCGAGGCCCTCCACCCGCAGCACCGGACGCCCGCTCACCGCCGGCCGGGCCACCGTCTGAATGGTCTGGGCGGAGATGTCCTCCCCAATCATGTGGTACACGAGCATCCGCTCCGTGGTGTCGGCGGTCGCAAGCCGCGCCGCAACCCGCCCGGAGCGCAGCACGGTGACCCGGTCACTGAGGGCCATCACGATGGGCAGCTTGTGCGTGACGAGCACGACGGTGACCCTCTGGGTCCGTACCAGGCTACCCAGGGCCGCAAGCAGGGCCTCTACCTCCGGGGGCGTCAGCACTGAGGTGGGTTCGTCCAGGATCAGGATCCTGGCGCCACCGTAAGCGGCCCTGACGATCTCCACCCACTGCTTCTCGCCCTCGGAGAGCTGCCAGACCCTGGCGCCGAGGTCTACGGTGAACCCGTAGCACCGGCATAGCGCCTCCACCTCGCCGCGGGCGCGGCGCAGGTCGAGAAAGCCGCGCCCCCAGCGCCCTCCCAGCACGATGTTCTCCAGCACGGTGTGGGCCGCGACGAGCCGGCGGGTCTGATGGACCATCCCGATCCCCGCGGCCAGCGCGTCGTGCGGGGACCGGAAGTGCGCCTTGCGTCCTGCCACGTAGATCTCGCCCTCGTCCGGCCGCAGCAGGCCGAAGAGGATGTTCATGAGGGTAGTCTTCCCGGCCCCGTTCTGGCCGAGGACGGCATGGACCTCGCCGGCCCGGATGTCGAGGTCTACGTGGTCGAGGGCGACGACGCCCGGGAATCGTTTGACGATCCCCCGGGCCTCCAGCACCACCTCACCGGGCCGCAGCCCTTGTTGGACCGCCGCTGACACGGACCCTCACTTGAGGATGGTCATACCCTCCAGGTCGAAGTTGAACTTCGACAACAGCCATTCGTCAGACGGCATCTGCCCCGCCTTCTTCACCGTGGTGCCCTTGGCCGGGATGGGTGTCTCCTTGAGGGCCAGGCCCGTGCCGTTGCTCACCAGGGCGTGCACCTGGAAGGGATCCCACTGGCCCTTCATCATCTGGTCGCGGCGCTGGGCGACCAGGCGCACGATCGAGTCCGGAAGCTGGCGCCGGGCCTTGGGGCTGATGGCATCCACGCCCACTTTCTTGTTGTTCATGATGTCCACGGCGGACACCACGGTGCCGTCGGCCAGGGTCATGGTGTCCCGCATGCCCAGGTACAGGAGCGTGCGCGGCGTGCGGTTGCCGGCGGCCCAGTCGCGCACCATGCGGTCGTAGAGCACCTCCCAGCGTGTGTCGAACGAGATGGCCACGGTGTCCGTGTTCGACCAGCCGTAGAAGCCCACGATGTCCATGTCTTTGCCCACGAACCAGATGCCGCGCTCCTGGGCCACGTCCAGGGGGGATCCGGAGTCGGTCTGCTGGGTGAGGACGTCTACCTTGTACTGGCTGACCAGCGTCCGGGCCACCTCGCGCTCTTCTGTGGGTTTGTACCAGTCGCCCACGTACTTCACGTAGACGTTGACGCGCTTGCCCAGGGCCCTGGCCGCATCCTGGACGCCGAGATAGAAGCCGGCGGTACGACGGAGCACCTGGACATTGGGGAAGGCGGAGACGATGCCGACGTTGCCGGTCTTGGTCAGGGCGCCCGCCACCAAGCCTTCCAGGTAGAGGGCCTGGTACTGACGCGGGAAGAACCGGATGAAGTTGGGTTTCTGGCTGACGTCGCTGGCCACCACGGAGCCGAAGTACACGTTCGGGTACTTGTCCGCAATGTCCTTGAGCGGCAGTCCCATGAACTCCGCGTTGCCCACCACGATGGTGGCGCCCTGTCGGATCAGCTCCTCGGCGAACGGGACCGTGGAGTCGGGGCCGACCTCCTCACGGTAGACGTACTTCACGTTCGGGTACTTCTGCGCGATGCGCTGGCCGGCCCGGTTGTGGGCTCCAGACCACGTGGTACCTTTGATCACGCTGAAGTGCAGGATGGCCAGCGTCCCGGCCTGGCCCGGGGCCGCCGACGCGGAAGAGGTCAACCGGACCGCCGGGCTGGCGAGCAGCGCGGCGATCATCAGGGCGACGAGCAGGGCGCGATGCGGCACGTGCCGGATACCCCAATGATCCTGTGCAGCCATGTCGATCCCCCAACGCCGTTTCACAGTTGATTCCGCATGGACCGCTCTGGCCCCTCCCGGGAATCGTGGGGCCCTCGGTCTGGGGCGGGCGCGTCCCCATTGCCTCCTCCTGAGACCGGAGCGATCGGCCCCGGCACGGCCGGCACCGCGGCGGCCGCCTCGCGGCGCCGTCGGAAGATCCGGGCGACCACGTCGTCCATCAGCACATAGGCCACCGGGATCACGACCAGGGTGAGAAACGTGGAGGTCATCAACCCGCCGAGCACCGCTACCCCCAGCGGCCGGCGCCACTCCGCGCCGCTGGTGCCGATGCCCAGGGCGACCGGCAGGCCACCCAGGATGGTGGTCAGCGACGTCATCAGGATCGGCCGCAATCGCGTCTTCCCGGCCTCAAGCAGCGCCTGGCGCCGGGGCCGACCGCGGCTGCGGAGCTGGTTGGTGAAGTCCACCAGGACGATGGCGTTGTTCACCACGATGCCGGTGAGCATGATGATGCCCAACAACGACATGATGCTCACGTTGATCCGGGCCAGCACCAGCAGCGGGAAAACGCCCACCGCCGCCAGGGGCAGCGTGAACATGATCGTCAACGGATGGACCAGCGACTCGAACTGCGCGGCCATGACCATGTAGACGAACAGGATGGCCAGCGCCAGAGATGTCAACAGATCGTGGAACGACTCGGCCTGGAACTGGGCCTCGCCGCCGAAGGAGATGGCGAAACCCGGGGGCAGCGCCAGGTCGTCTGTGGCCTTCTTGATGTCGGCGACAACGGCTCCCAGCGGGCGATCCTTGAGGTCGGCGCTGATGAGCGCGAACTGCGCCCGGTTCTTGCGCAACACCGACGCCGGCCCGCGCATCTCGCGCATCGAGGCCACGTCCCGCAGGCGGATCGCCGCCCCGTTGGCTGCGCGGCCCACGGCAATCTCGCCGAGCCGGTCAAGGGTGTTGCGGTCCTCGGGACGGGCGCGCACGGTGATGTCGAACTCATCGCCGCCGACCCGGTAACGGGTCACCGCGACGCCTTCCACGGCGCTGCGGATCGCCGCACCGACGACCGCCGCGTTGAGCCCGAAGCGCGCCGCCCGCTCGCGGTCTAGGGCGATCTGGATCTCGGGTTTGCCCGCGGCCAGGGTGTTGTCCACATTGACGGTGCCCGGGATGCCCCGGACGATCTCCTCCACCCGGGCGGCCACCGCCTGAAGTCGCTGGGGATCGGGCCCGGTGACTTCCACCTGGATCGGCGCCTGGCCGCCGCCGGCCTCGTTGCCGACCGAGATCTTGACCTTGGCTGCGGGAATGGCGGCCATGCGCCCCCGTAGCGCCTCGATGATCTGGAACACGGACCGGTCGCGTTCGCCCTTGTCGGTCAGGCTGACAAAGATCTCGGCGATCTGCGATCCGGGGGTCTGGAAGCCGAAGCCCGCCGAGCCAGCGCCGACGCGGGTGAAGTAGGTCTTCACCTCGGGTGTCTGCCGCAGCACCGCCTCCGCCTGCCGGGCGGCCGTATCGGCGAGCCGCAGTGAGCTGCCGGTGGGCATCTCGATGCGCACCCGAAACTCGCCGGTGTCCGAGATCGGGAAGAACTCTTTGCCAACGATCGGCGACGCCACGAGGGCCATGCTGGCCACGAAGGCCAGGGTGGCTATGGCGAGGGTGGCCGCCCGATGATCCAGGCACCACGCCAGCAGGCCCTGGTACCGCTCAGCCAGCCGGTCATAGGCGCCGTCCCACCGGGCGAAGAGCCGCGCAAGCCGCCCGCCGTCCGGCTCGCGCCTGCGCAGCCACCGGCCCGACAGCATCGGCGTCAGCGTGAAGGCCACGAAGACCGAGAGCAGGTTGGCAAAGACCACCACCAGCCCGAACTGACGGAAGAACTGGCCGACGATGCCGCGTGTGAACGCGATGGGCACGAACACCGCCACGTTGGTAAAGGAGCTGGCCAGCACGGCCAGCTCGATCTCCCGGGCTCCATTGAGCGCCGCCTCGGTTGGTGTGGGGTCGAAAGTCAGGTGACGGTTGATGTTCTCGGTGACGACGATGGCGTTGTCCACCAGCACGCCGACCGAGACCGCCATGCCCAGCAGGGACATGACGTTGATCGTGAAGCCCGAGAAGTACATGGGCAGCGCCGTGGCCACGATCGCGGTGGGCATGGCCAGGGCGATGATGGCCGTGCTGCGCACATTGTGGAGGAACGCGAACACCACCAGCGCCACGAGTACGGCGCCCAGGATCAGGTTCCCCTGGACGTCGGCGATGGACGATCGGATGAAGAGGGACTGGTCCTGGGCGATCCCGAAGGTGACGTCCGGAGGCAGCGTGCGCGCCAGTTCCGCGATCGCCGCGCGCACCCCGTCGGCGACCTTGACGGTGTTGGCGCCTGCCTGCTTTTGCACCTGGAGGCCGACGCTGTCGCGTCCATTCAGCCGCGTGTACTGCTCCGGATCCTTCTGCAGGTCGCGGACGGTGGCCACGTCGCCCAGGCGGATCACCGAGCCGTCCAGGCGGCGGATCCGCAGGTCGGCGATCTCTTCGAGGCTGCCGAACTGTCCGGTCAGGCGCACCAGGAACTCGCGCGGCCCGTCGGTGATCGTGCCCCCGGGGATGTTGAGGTTCTCGGCGCGCAGCGCCTCCTCGACCTGGGCCATGGCCAGCCCGTAGGCCCGCAGGCGCTCCTGGTCCACCTCGACGCGGATCTCCCGGACCAGCCCGCCACTCACGTTGACCGCGGCCACCCCGGGTACCCGCTCGAGGCGCGGTTTGATGATGTCATCGGCCAGGCGGCGCAACTCGCGGGGCGACCGCGCGCCGCTCAGTCCGATGTTCAACACCGGCTCCGAGGCGAAGTCGAACTTCTGGACGACCGGCTCCCCGACGTCGCGGGGGAAGCGCGCTCTGGCGATGCTGACCCGCTGGCGCACGTCGGCCGCTGCCGCGTCCACGTCCGTGCCCAGCTCGAACTGGACGCCCGTGAAGACCTGTCCTTCGCTGGCCAGCGTGCGCACCTCGCGCACATTGGGCAGGCTCGAGAGCTGCTCCTCGAGGGGCTTGGCCACGAGCTGCTGGACCTCGTCGGGGCCCGCCCCCGGGTAGACCACGAGGACAGAGACAAATGGAAACTGCACGTTCGGGAACAGCTCGACCGGCAGCCGGGTGTAGGACACCAGTCCCAGCACCATCAAGGCGCTGATGACCATGAGCACGAAGACCGGGCGCCGGACGGACAGCGCTGAGAGCGACACTAGCGACCCACCGCCTTCACGGCGGTCCCGGAGGGCAGGTCCTCGGGGCCGAGCACGACGACGGTCTCGCCGTCTGCCACGCCCGTCTTGATCTCGACGCGATCGCCCTGCGCCAGGCCCACGGTCACGGGTCTCACCTGGACTGCGCCGCCTGAGACCACGCGCACGATGGGCCGTTCGCCGCCGACGACAGCCGTCCGCGGCACGAGGAGGACACCGGAGCGCTCGTCGACGACGATCTCTCCTCGGGCGAACATGCCGGGCAGGGCACCCGCGGCGGGAGTCTTCAGGCGCAGCCGAACCGCGCTGGCGCGGCTGATGGGATCCGTAGCCGGGGAGATCACCGCCACCGAGGCCTGGATGACCACGTCGGGGGCGGTCTCCAGCCTCAGGCGCGCGGTCTGCCCCAGCCTCACCAGCCCGATGTCGCGCTCGCCGACAGTGACCTCGACGTCGAGGGCACGGTCGTCGTAGACCACGGCCACGGGGCTGCGCCCCGGGAGATCCCCAGAGGTCACGTAGTCGCCCACAGAGACCGTCACCCCGGCCACGCGCCCCGCGAACGGCGCGCGGATGGTCATGTAGTCCAGACGCTGCCGCGCCATCGCCAGCGCGGCGCGCGCCTGCGCGACCCCGGCCCGGGCCGCCTGCAGCTCTTCCTTCCTGGCGCCGGTCTGGATCATGTCCCACTGCTGCCGCGCCGAATCCACGGCGGTGTGCGCGATCTCTAGTTGCGTCTGGGCGGCGGCAAGCTGCGCACGCGCCTGATCGTACTGCAGCCGCGCCTGGTCCACCTGGGCCTGCGCCACGGCCCCCTCCCGCAGCAACTGCTCCTGGCGCCGGAGGCTGTCCTCGGCCACCCGGAGCGCGGCTTCGGCCGCGGTCACCTGCGTGGCGGCCACCTTGGCCTGGTTCTGCGCCTGCGTGTACGCGTTGAAAGCGACCCGGCGCTCCTGGGCGCGCCCTCCCGCCTCGAGCAACCGGAGCCTCGCCTCGGCGGCTGCTACCGCCGCCTCGGCCTGCCGCACTTCGTTCCGTTGATCGGCGGCGTCCAGCGCAATCAGCGGTTGCCCGGCCGCCACCCGGGCGCCATCGGTCACGAACACCCGCACCACCCGGCCGCCGATCTTGGGGACCACATCGGCGCTACGCGCCGAGACCACGGTGCCGCTCACCTCGACCGTGCGCGTGACGGTGCCCCGCGTCACTGCGGCGACCTCGACCGGTACGGCCGGCGGCGTCACCGGCGTCGCCTCCGGTACTGCCCGACCACGTCCCCACAGGGTCGCACCGGCACCGAGTGCCACCGCGACCAGTGCCAGAACCACTACCCAACGGCGCATATGACCCGAACTCCCTCCACGCTCAGACCCACAGAACTCGATCCTTACCTAGGAACGAGCCCGATTCAAGACATGTGTCGGCGGGGGTCCCCGCCGGCACGCCCTGCTAGATTACCACGCGACAGCGACCGTCGCTACTCTACGACCTCGACGGGCAGGACGAAGATGCGCAGCGCGGGGGGCTTGAGGTAGGATGCGCGCAGGGCGCGCAGCCGAGTGACGAGATCACCGACCGCCTCGTCCGGGACGGCCATCCACAGCAGGTTGTTGGTCCCGGGCCACACCTGGGTCCCGAGGCGACGGCCCGCGCGGCCGCTGCCAGTGGCATCGGTGAGCTTGGTGTACGCGGATACCCCAGCCGCATCCAGGGTACCCTGCAGATCCTCGTCGATCCCGGCCTCGTAGATCACCAGCACCATTTTCATGCGCGCACCTCGCCATGGACGCGCCAGGCGCTTCGGGCCAGGAACCGGGTCAGGTCGTCTACCAGCGTGTAGACCACGGGGATAACGACCAGCGTCAGCAATGTGGACCAGACCAAGCCGCCGATTACGGCCACCGCCATGGGCGAGCGCCACTCCGCGCCGCTGCCCAGACCCAGGGCCGTGGGCAGCATGCCCATGATCATCGCCAGCGTCGTCATCAAGATGGGACGCAGCCGCGTGGGGCCGGCTTCCAGGATCGCGTCGCGGCGCGGGCGGCCGCGGGCCCGCAGCGTGTTGGTGTAGTCCACCAGCAGGATCGCATTCTTGGTGACCAGCCCCATGAGCATGATGATGCCGATCATGGAGACGATGGACAGCGTCTTGCCGGCGACCATCAGCCCCAGGATGGCGCCGACGGCGGCCATGGGCAGCGAGAACATGATGATGAAGGGGCTGAGGAACCCCTCGAAGAGCGCGGCCATGAGGATGTACACCAGCACCACGGAGAGCAGCAGGGCGCGGCCGAGCTGCCCGCTGCTCTCGGCCAGTTGCTCGGCCTCACCGCCCCACCGCAGCGCGACGCCGGTCAACGGCACGTCGGCGATGCGGCGGTTGATCTCCCGCTGGACGTTTCCCAGATAGTATCCGGGCGCCAGGTTGGCGCTGACCACCACCATGCGCTGGCGATCCTTGCGGTCAATCTGCGTGGGCCCCGTGGCCAGGGTGACGGTCGCGATGTCCTTAACGTAAACCGGTTGTCCGTAGGGCGCGGCGACCAGGACGGTGGCGAGATCCTCGGGGGCCTGCCGCTGGGCTTCCGGCAGCCGCACGCGAATGTCGTATTCCTCTCCGCCGGTGCGGAACTTGGTGGTGGTGGCACCCTGGATCGCGGTGCGCAGCGTCGCCGCCACCGCGCCGGTCGAGAGGCCGAGCGAGGCCGCCTTCAGGCGGTCTGGGTGCACCTGCAGTTCTGGCCGGCCCACGCGCCACGAGACGTCCACGTCCACCACCCCGGGCACCTGGCGCACGCGGGAGGCGACGGCTCCGGCTGCGCGGTGCAGGGCCGCGAAATCGTCTCCAAGCAGTTCTATCTGCACCGCAGCTCCCAGCCGGCCGAGGCTAGGCGGCGCGAACGTGATCTTGGCACCTGGGATGCGCGCCGCCTGCCGGCGGAGGGCGGCGATGATCTGCCGGTCGGATCGGACGCGGCGGTCCTTCTCCACCAGGCTGACCAGGATATTGGCGGTATGCGGCCCCTGGCTGCCTGCGCCGAAGCTGACCGCGCCGGCCGTGGAGCCCACGCGGGTGAACGTGGCGTCCACTTCCGGTTGCCGGGACAACAGGTCTTCGACCTGCGCGACCACGGCGCTGGTGGTCTCGAGATTGGTCCCGGCGGGCGTTTCGATCCTCACGGAGAACTGTCCCTGGTCCACCGAGGGCATGAACTCAAACCCAAGCGCGGCTGCCAGCGGCACCACCACCAGCAGGGCGGCCAGGCCGGCGGCCGCGACCGCCCACCGGTGGTCGAGCGCCCAGGCCAGTACGCCGCGATACCTGCTGTCCAGCCGGCTGTAGAAGGCGTCGAAGCGGCTGAAGACGCGCGCCGCAGTGCCGCGCGCCGCCTCTTCCTCACGCCGGCGCCGGGTGAACCAGCGCGATGCCAGCATCGGCGTCAGGGTGAACGACACCGCCAGCGAAAAGAGCGTCACGGCCGCCACGGTGAGACCGAACTCTCGGAAGAACTGGCCCACCATGCCGCCCATGAACGCGATGGGTACGAAGACCACCACATCGGTGAGGGTGATGGCAATGGCGGCCAAGCCAATTTCCGACCGGCCGTTCAGCGCCGCGTCCCGGGGCACCTCACCCAGGTGCAGGTGCCGGTGGATGTTCTCCAGCACCACGATTGAGTCGTCCACCAGGATGCCGGTCGAGAGTGCCAGGCCCAGCATCGTCATCATGTTGAGGGAGAACCCGGCGAAGTACATCGGGGTGAACGCGGCCAGCATGGACGTCGGGATGGCCAGCGACACGATGAACGTGGATCGAACATTGTGCAGGAACAGGTAGACCACGACCACCGCCAGGATGGCGCCCAGGATCAGGGCGTCGCGCACGTCGGCCAGGGACTCTCTGAGGAAGACGGACTGGTCGTAGGCGGCCTTGATGACCAGATCACGGGGGAGGACGGCGCGCAGGCGCTCGAGCTCGGCCGCGACCCCGTCTACCACCCGCACTGTGTTGGCATCGGCCTGCTTCTGGACCACGAGCCCCACACTCTCCCGCCGGTTCAGGCGAGACAGCTCGGCCCGGTCCGCGAATGCGTCCTTGACCCGCGCCACGTCCCGCAGTAGAACGGGCGTGCCGGCCGTCGTCATTAGCCGCACGGCCAGCAGCTCGTCCAGCGAACCGAACTCGCCCACAGTGCGGACTGCGTACTCTTCCCGGCCCTCGCGGATGCTGCCGCTGGGCAGGCTGAGGTTCTCACCGGCGATCGCCTGGGCCACCTGCACGATCGACAGACCGTAAGCCTGCAGCCGGGCTCCATCCACTTCCACCTGGATCTCGCGCCGGACGCCACCGACCACGGAGACCGACGCCACACCCGGGACCTTGGCGAGCCGGTCCTTGACCCGGTCCTCGACGATCTGGCGGATCTCGGCCACCGGCCGCGACCCGCTCACCCCGTACACCAGCACCGGGATGGCCGACAGGCTGGCCTTGTAGACCACCGGCGCCTCGGCCTCACGGGGCAGCGTGGCCCGCGCGGCGTCGAGCCGAGCGCGCACCTCGTTGGTCGCGGCGTCGAGATCGATGCCGAGGTTGAGCTCGATCACCACCACCGAGAGGCTCTCCTGCGACGAGCTCTGCACGGTCTTGACGCCGTTGACGGTGTTGACCGCCTCTTCCAGCGGCTTGCTGATCAGCGTCTCGATCTCCCGCGGCCCGGCGCCTGGGTAGACCGTCACGACCGTAATGTACGGAACTTCGGCGCGCGGGAACAGCTCGACCGGCATGAGGCTCAGCGACTGCAGGCCCAGGACCATCAGCGCGGCGAACGCCATGACAACGAACACCGGCCGCGCGATAGCGATGCGCGTGAGTCCCATAGCGACCCCCTACCGGACCGAGACGGGGGTCCCGTCGGTCAGGCCGTCGTGACCGGCGATGATCACGGCGTCGCCCTTCGACAGCCCGGAGAGGACCTGCACCATCGGGCCGCTCGCGATCCCCAGCCGGACGGTCCGCGCCCGCGCGATCCCGGCCTGCGCGACGAAGGCCAGGGTCCGTCCGCCCTCGGTGACCACGGCGCTGCGGGGAATGACCATCGTCTCGGGGTGGGTGGCGACGGTGATATCGCCGCGGGCGAACATGCCCGGCTTGAGGGCATGGTCAGGGTTTGGCACCGCAACCTTGATGCGGAAGACGCGGACCCGGGGGTCGGCGGCGTAACCCAGCTCGCTGACGGTGCCCGCAAACGTCCGGTCGGGATACGCGTCAATGCGCAGGGCCACCGGCTGGCCGACCCTGATCCGGCCCAGGTCGGTCTCGGAGACGTCCAGCCCCGCGTACACCGTGTCGATCTGGGCCACCATCACCAGCGCGCCCTGGCCTGGCATCGGTGTCACCAGTTGTCCTGGCTCTACGAGGCGCCGCGTGACGGTGCCGGCAAAGGGTGCGACCACCGTGGCGTTGGCCAGCTGCAGGCGCGCGAAGGCCACCGAGGCTCGCGCCTGGGCAACCTGGGCCCGGGCCATCTGGACCTCCTGCTCTCGCGCGCCCTGCTGGACCAGCGCGTGCTGCTGGCGTGCGGCATCGAGCTGGGCCCGGGCGGCCTCGACCTGGCTGCGGGTCATCTCGATCTCTTGTGGCCGGGGGCCGGTCTGGACCAGATTGCGCTGCTGGACGGCGGCATCGTACTGGGCTCTCGCCAGGTCGTGCTGCAGCTCGGCGGCGTCGAGCTGCGCCTTGCTGATGGCCCCGCTCTCGTAGAGCATCCGCATCCGCTCCAGGTTGGCCCTGGCCGTCTCGTAGTTGGCCCTGGCCTGCGCCACCGCCGCGTCGGCCTGGGCACGCTCCTGCGGCCGGGCGCCTTCCTCCAGCATCCGCAGGCGCGCCGTCGCGGCGGCCAGATTTGCCTCGGCGCTGCGCACCTGGTCCTCGACCTGGGCGCGCTCCTGGGGCCGGGCGCCTTCCTCCAGCATCCGCAGGCGCGCCGTCGCGGCGGCCAGGCCGGCTTCGGCCTGGCGGACCTGGGCCTGGATGTCGTCGCTCTCCAGTCGCACCAGCACCTGTCCGGCCCGCACATTGTCGCCTTCCTTCACCAGCACCGCGGCCACCCGGGCACTGAGCTTGGTGGTCACGAGAACTTCGCGGACAGCGGTAATGGACCCGCCTGCGCTCACCCGCTCGACGAGGGTGGTGGTCTCGACCGGACGGACCTCGACGGGAACGCCCGCTTCGGAGGCCGCCGGAGTCTCGGCACGACGGCCGGCCGACATGACCCGCCAGGCGACCCCCACCACCAGGATCAGGACGCCAACGGCGATCCAGCGACGCACGCGCACTCCCCCTCGGTCTGGCGTGGCGTTGAGACACCAGTTTCAAGTCTAGCCCGGACGGCAGCGGGCGCATCCAGTGGAGAGTGTATGAGTACGAGGCGGAGCCGCTGACCGCGGCGTCGCCAGCTGATGCTCTGCACCGACTCGGGTTGTCGCCTGAGGGGCCAGGGCCGTTGGGCCCGCCCGCCGTGGCCGTTTGGCGCGGTTGAGATCGGGCTCGCAATGGATACCGCAGCGCGGTGGCGCGCTCTATGCTTGTGGTGCGGCCTTCCAAAGTAGTCAACTATTGCTCGTCTAGTGCCACGCACGAGGTGTCTCCAGGTGACCGATTGTGCCGGGGCTCTGTTGATGGTCGTCCTGGGGGTGGTGCTGATCGCGGCGCCTGCCGCCGAGGCCGGACCCGGTACCTGACCGTGTCCGTTCGCGCGCTCTTTGAGTGAGTTAGCCGCACGGAAACTGGCCCCGGACTGAAGTTGTCGATCTCCCGCTACTTCGTTTCGAACTGCAGGGTTTGCAAGACCTCGGGCGGCACGCGCTTGCTTAGGCCCAGAATCTCCACGCCCACCACATTGTCGCTGGCATCATAGTCGAGACACTAGGAGCCTGTCCGAGAAATCGGTCTTGGACAGGACTTTAGTGCGCTAAAGTCGAATCGTTGTCCATGCCGACCAAAGAGTACCGTCCCTACAGTCCGCATCAGCTCCTGATCCTCCCGCCCTCGC
>JAVKIJ010000032.1:0-34586 GCA_031459535.1 Candidatus Fervidifonticultor quintus
TGGTGGCAGAACGTGGCGCGCCCCAGGTAGTGGTCATCGATAACGGCCCCGAGTTCGCGGGCCGAGTGCTGGACCAGTGGGCGTACCAACGGGGCGTCAAGCTCCACTTCATCGCGCCCGGCAAACCGACACAGAACGCCTACGTGGAGAGCTTCAACGGCAAGCTGCGGGATGAGTGCCTGAATGCGCACTGGTTCAGGACGCTCGCCGATGCCCGGCTGACGGTCGAGGCGTGGCGGCAGGAGTACAACCAGGTCCGGCCCCACAGCGCGCTGGGTCAGGCGACGCCTGAAGAGTACGCCCAACAGGAGGTGATGCTCAAAGAGCTGCTCAAGCCCCAGGCGGCAGTTCCCTAATCACTGGACCAAAGAATGGGGGCAGGTCAATGAAGCGAATCTCGCCGACGAGGAGGGGTGATCATGGTAGGAGCTGTCGCACGACGGGCGGCGGTCGCGTGCCTGGCTGCAGTACTGATAGTGGCCTCGGGGGGCGCAGGCAGCTCCAGGCCCGGCCCCCGCCTTCTCGCTGGAGCTGTTCAGCGGAGGAACGCTGCGGCTGGCGGACCTGCGCGGGCGGCCGGTCATCCTGCTCTTCTGGACCCAGTGGTGACCCACCTGCAACCGTGAAGCCCCCGTGTGGGAGCGCGTGTACAAAGAGTGGAAGGACCGGGGTATCGAGTTTGTCGGCATCGGGTTGCTGGATACCAGGGAACGCACGAAGGACTTTGTCACCCGCCACAGGCTGACGTTTCCCAACGGCTATGACCCAGACGGTCGGATCGCCAGCTCCTATGGGTTCAGCTACCAACCTTACTGGGCCATGATCGACCGAAGCGGACAGTTGGTACGCGCCGGGTTCGGCCCTCGCAGCGAAGACGAGTTGGTGAGCGCGGTCCGCATGCTGGTGCGGTAGGGACGGGTACGGGCCGATTGCCGCGTCGGCCATGGGGGGCGGGGACAATCGCCCACCCCATGGTGTGGGATCCTGACGAGGATCCGGCCGGATCGGGTGCCGACCCGATGCGGGTTCAGGTCCGCAGCCGATATCGTGGAGGCGAGCGAGAGCCAACAAGGAGGCGAATGCCATGGCGTTCAGGCACGCAGTGGCCTCTGGCCTTGTCGTTGCCCTGGCGATCGGTCTGGTGTTCCTCCAGACGCCGCCGTCGGCGGGCAGCCCCCAGGACCCCAGCACCCTGGTCGTGGGGATGAACACCGGAATCCTCATCACCCTCGACCCCGCAGTGGTCTACGAGGTCGAGGGCGCCGTGATCGTGGACCAGCTCTACGACAAGCTCGTGGACCTGGAGATGGTGGGCGGCAAGATTCAGGTCGTCCCCGAGGTGGCCGAGGCGTGGAAGCTGGCCGCCGACGGAAAGACCTGGACATTCAACATCCGCAAGGGGATGAAGTTCCCCAGCGGCCGGCCGGTGGACGCTCACGCGGTTGTCTACTCCCTTCGTCGCGCCATCCGGCTCAACCGGCCCAATGTCTGGGTGCTGAGCCAGCTCGGGTTCACCAAGGACAACGTGGAGACCACCATCAGGGCCCTCGACGCCTACACCGTGCAACTGGTGGTGTCCGAGACCTTTGCACCCGACCTGGTCCTGTCCATCCTGAGCTTTCCCTTGACCAGCGTGCTCGATCCGGGAGTGGTGGAGGCGCACATCCGGGAAGGCGAGCTGGGCGTGGACTGGCTCAAGGACCACAGCGCCGGATCGGGCCCGTACACCCTGATGCGCTGGGAGCGCAACGAGGTCGTGGACATGGTGGCCAACGCGACCTACTGGCGCGGGATCCCGGCCGTGAAGCGGATCGTCATCAGGGACATTCCCGAGCCGACCGCGCAGCGTATCGCGCTGGAGCGGGCCGATATCGACGTGGCCTGGAACCTGTCGCCGCACATGCGGCAGGAAATCCGCACCGCCAAGACGCCCGGTGTGTCCATTGTCATGGTGCCCGGTCACGGGATGGAGTACCTCGGGATGAACGTCAAGTACCCGCCGCTGGCCAAGGAGCAGGTGCGCGAGGCCATCAGGTGGGCCGTGGATTACAGGACCATCCTCCAGGGGATCATGCGGGGCGAGGCGATCCCGCTGCAGACGTTTGTGCCAGTCGGGTACCTCGGTCACAACCCCGCCATGCCCTTCAAGCAGGATCTCGCCAAGGCCCGCCAGCTCCTCTCGGAGGGCGGCTACCCCAACGGGTTCGAGGTGGAGTTGACCACCAGCGCGCCGCACCCCACGCGGCCCGACATTGCCCAGGTGGTCCAGAACGAACTGGCCAAGATCGGGATCAAGGTGAAGATCACCCAGATGGCCGCCGGCGTGATGTACTCCAAGTACCGCGAGCAAGGGCTGCAGATGATCCTGGCGGGCTGGGGAGTCGACTACCCGGATCCCGACGCCCTGGCCAAGCCTTTCGCGGACGGCACCATCAAGCAGCTCGCCTGGCGGAACGCCTGGATGGACCAGCGGGCGACCGACCTTACCAGGCAGGCCATGCTCGAGCGCGACACCCGGCGGCGCGTGGCCCTCTACAAGGAGCTGACCGAACTGGTCCTGCACAAGGGCGCGTTCGTCATCCTCTACCAGACGGCCAATGCCTGGGGCATCCGAACCTATGTGAAGGGCTTCGAGGAGGCGGCTGCCATCGGCACCATGCACTTCGACTTCACGAAAATCCGCAAGGAACGGCAGTAGCACTCGCAGCGTTGGGGCGCCTGCCCCGGTTGGGGCAGGCGCCCCACGACCACGGCGCCATGAACCTCGCCACCTACGTGGCCCGCCGGCTGGGGCTGATGAGCCTGGTCCTGTTTGGCGTGCTGGTCATCACCTTTGTCGTCTCCCACGTGATCCCCGCAGATCCCGTGGGCGCCATTCTGGGAGGCAACGCGCCTCCGGAAAAGGTAGACGCGCTGCGCCGGCAGCTCGGGCTCGACAAGCCGCTCCACCTGCAGTTCGTGACATACCTGTGGGGCGTGCTCCACGGCGATCTGGGGACGTCGCTGCGCACGGGCCGCCCGGTCTGGCGCGACATTCAGCAGTACTTCCCCGCCACGGTCGAGCTCACCGTGAGCGCCATCCTCCTGGCCATCCTGCTGGGCGTGCCTATGGGTGTGGTGTCGGCGGTCCGCCGCAACCAAGCGGCAGATCATGCGGCCCGTCTCTTCTCCATCGTCGGGGTGTCCATGCCGGTCTTCTGGACCGGGCTGGTCTTGCTCCTGTTCCTGTACTACCGGCTGGGCTGGCTGCCCGGGCCAGGCCGACTGGACCTGGCCGTGCTGCCGCCCCCCAGCCGGACCGGTCTGTTGGTGCTGGATAGCCTGGCCGCCCGCAACTGGGCGGCCCTGCAGAACACCCTGGCGCACCTGCTGATGCCGGCGTTCGTGCTGGGCTATGTGGCCACGGCCACCATTGCCCGCATCACCCGCTCCAGCATGCTGGACGTCTTGGGTCAGGACTACATCCGCACCGCCCGGGCCAAGGGGCTCTGGGAACGGGTCGTCATCCTGCGCCATGCGCTGCGCAACGCCCTCATCCCCACGGTGACCGTCATCGGCCTGGTGTTCGGTGGGTTGCTGGAAGGATCGGTGCTGACCGAGACGATCTTCGCCTGGCCGGGACTGGGCCGCTACATCACCACCGGCTACATCACCCTCGACTATCCCGCAGTGATGGGCGGGACACTCTACATTGCCGTGGTCTTCTCCGTCGTGAACCTGGTGGTCGACCTCACCTATGCGGTCCTCGATCCCCGCATCCGCCTCTGAGGCCGCCAGGCCGGCCGAGCTGGCCCGGGTGCCCCGCCGGTATGAAGAGGTCTACCGGGCGTACCGGCTGTGGCGCCGCAGCCCGCTCACCATGATCGGCACCGGACTGGTGGGGTTGCTGTTGCTCGTGGCGGCCCTGGCGCCGTTGATCGCCACCCACGATCCTCTCGCCCAGGACTTCTCGGTCCGACTCCAGCCGCCCAGCCGGGCCCACCTGTTCGGGACCGATCAGTTCGGGCGGGACATCTTCAGCCGGGTGATCCACGGTTCGCGCATCGCGCTCGAGATCATCGTGATCGTTTCGGTGATCAGCGGCGGCGTGGGGACCCTGGTGGGATGGCTGTCGGGGTACTTCGGGGGCCGAGTGGATGAGGTGCTGATGCGCCTCACGGACATGTTCCTGGCGTTTCCAAGCCTGGTCCTGGCCATGGCGTTCGCGGCGGCTCTGGGACCCAGTCTCCCCAATATGATCCTGGCCATCTCACTGGTCACCTGGACACCCTACGCGCGTCTCGCCCGGGGCGAGACGCTGCGGACCAAAGCCCAGGACTTCGTCGAGGCCGCCCGCGCCATGGGCGCCAGCGACGTGCGCATCATCGGCCGGCACATCGTCCCCATGACGGTCTCCGTGGTCATCGTGCAGCTCACGCTGCGCATGGGGACCATCGCCCTGACCGCCGCCGGCCTGGGATTCCTCGGTCTGGGCGCCCAGCCGCCGACGCCGGAGTGGGGCGCCATGGTCAGCGACGGCCGCGGTTACCTGGTGGACCAGTGGTGGATGTCCACGCTGCCGGGCTCGGCCATCGCCGCGGCGGTACTCGGCTTCAATCTCCTGGGGGACGGGATCCGGGACATTCTCGACCCACGCCTGCGCCGGTAGCGGGCCTCAGGCCTGCAGCAACTGCCGCAACATCATGTGCAGGATGCCGCCGTGCCGGTAGTATTCCACTTCAACGGCGGCGTCGATGCGGACCACGGCTTCGAAGGCCACCTCTGAGCCGTCTTCGCGCGTGGCGTGGACGCGCACGCGCCCTCGGGGCTTGAGGCCCGTTGCGAGGCCCTCGATGGCGTAGACCTCGAAGCCGGTGAGCCCCAGCGTCTGGCGGTTGGCGCCATCGACGAACTGGAGGGGTAGGATGCCCATCCCGACCAGGTTGCTGCGGTGGATGCGCTCGTAGCTCTCGGCGATGACGGCGCGCACACCCAGCAAGAACGGGCCTTTGGCCGCCCAGTCGCGGGACGAGCCGCTCCCGTACTCCTTCCCGGCGATCACGATCAGCGGGACGCCTTCCTTCTTGTACCGCATGGCCGCGTCGTAGACGAACATGGTCTCGCGGCTGGGGAGGTGAACGGTCTTCGGCCCCTCGACGCTCGGCAGCATGAGGTTCTTCAGGCGGATGTTCCCGAACGTGCCGCGCATCATGACCTCGTGGTTGCCGCGGCGGGCGCCGTAAGTGTTGAAGTCGAGGGGTTTCACGCCGCGCTCGAGCAGATACCGGCCGGCGGGGCTGTCTACGGCGATGGAGCCTGCGGGCGAGATGTGGTCGGTCGTGATCGAGTCGCCCAGGACGAGCAGCACCCTGGCGCCAATGATGTCGCGCGGCGGCGCCGGCGCGGGCGGCAGACCCACGAAGAACGGCGGCTCTCGGATATAGGTGGATTCTGGATCCCATTCGTAGACTTCGCCCGAAGGCGTGGGCATGCGCCTCCAGGCCTCGTTGCCCTCGAAGACCTGGCTGTATTGCCTCTTGAACTGCTCCTGCCGCAGCGCCTCGTGGATGACCCTGCGGATCTCTTCCTGCGTCGGCCAGAGATCGCGCAGGTAGACCGGCGCGCCCTGCGGGTCATGGCCGAGGGGCTCGCGGGTCAGGTCCACGTCGACCCGGCCGGCCAGCGCGTAGGCGACGACCAGCGGCGGCGAGGCCAGATAGTTGGCTCTGGCCAGGGGGTGGATGCGGCCCTCGAAGTTGCGGTTGCCCGACAGCACCGCGGCGGCCACCAGGTCCCCCTCCTTGACGGCGCTGGCCACGGGGTCGGGCAGCGGGCCGCTGTTCCCGATGCAGGTGGTGCAGCCGTAGCCAACCACGTGAAAGCCGAGGGTCTCCAGCGCAGCGAGCAGGCCCGCGTCGCGCAGATATTCGGTGACGACCCTGGAGCCGGGCGCCAGGCTGGTCTTGACGTGTGCGGGCACCCGCAGGCCACGTTCCACGGCCTTCCTGGCCAGCAAGCCGGCGCCCACCATGACCGTGGGGTTCGACGTGTTGGTGCACGACGTGATGGCGGCGATGACCACCGCACCGTGCCCGATCTCACTGCTGGTGCCGTCGAGCCGCACGGGCACCACGCGCGTGGTGTCCGCTTCGGACAGTCCAAACCCGCGCTGGGCGAGCGGGGCCACGAGCGCGTCCCGGAAGGCCTGCTTCACCGCGCCCAGGGCGACCCGGTCCTGTGGCCGTTTGGGTCCGGCCACGCTGGGCTCGACGGCGCCGAGGTCGAGCTCGACGACCGCGCTGTACTCCGGCTGGGGCGTCGTCGCGGTGCGGAACAGACCCTGAGCCTTGCAGTAGGTCTCCACCAGGGCGACCTGGGCCTCGCTGCGGCCGGTGACGCGCAGGTAGGTCAGTGTTTCCTCGTCGACAGGGAAGAAGCCGACGGTCGCACCGTACTCGGGCGCCATGTTGCCGATGGTGGCCCGGTCGGGGAGGGCCAGGGCCGAGAGCCCGGGCCCGAAGAACTCCACGAACTTTCCGACGACCCCGGTCTTGCGTAGCATCTCGGTGACCGTCAGCACCAGGTCGGTGGCCGTCACGCCGTCCCGCAGGGAGCCCGTGAGCTTGAAGCCCACCACTTCGGGCAGCAGCATGTAGTACGGCTGGCCCAGCAGGGTGGCCTCGGCTTCGATCCCGCCGACGCCCCAGCCGAGGACGCCCAGTCCGTTGATCATGGTGGTGTGGGAATCGGTCCCGACCAGCGAGTCAGGAAAGGCCACAGTCTGCCCGTTGATCTGCTTGGTGGCGACCACGGTGGCCAGGTACTCCAGGTTGACCTGGTGTACGATGCCGGTGTCAGGGGGCACCACCCGGAAGTTGTCGAACGCGCGCTGCGCCCACCGGAGGAACGCGTAGCGCTCGCGGTTGCGCTCGAACTCCCGCTCGGCGTTGATGAGCTGGGCCATCTCGGAGCCGAAGGCGTCAACCTGCACCGAGTGGTCGATGACCAGGTCCACCGGGTTGACCGGGTTGATCTTGCGCGGATCGCCGTGCACGCGGTGCAGAGCCGAGCGCATGGCGGCCAGGTCTGCCACCGCCGGGACGCCGGTGAGGTCCTGCAGGAGCACGCGGACCGGCAGGAACGGGACCTCGCGCTCGACCGGCTGTGGCGTCCACCCGGCAATGACGCGCACGTCGTCTTCGGTGATCCTGAAGTTGTCGCACTGGCGCAGTGCCTGTTCCAACAGGATCCGGATGGAGAAAGGCAGGCGGTCGATCCGCCCCAGCCCAGCCCCCTCCAGCCTGTCGAGGCGGAAGATCTGCACCGCGCCGGAAGGGGTCTGGAGCAGATCACGGGCGTTGAAGGGATCGGTGAGTACGGGCATGCCTATCACCTGGCTGTCAGCGATGCTTTCACTGTAGCAAACCGGTTGTGGAGGCGAAAGCCCGCACTGGCGCCGTCCGGGCCGATCGTGGCCTCCTGCGCCACGTGCACGCGCTCAACGGCCCGTGGGCGCCCCTGGCTGGAGCCCGACGGCAGGACTAGGCCGAGACCGGGGCTAGCGGAGCCGACCCGGCCGTGGGGCCCATCGCCGCGCCCGCAACGTGCGCAGCCGGTTCCACTGCTCGGGCGTCAACACCTGCCGCAGCTCCAGCGTGGTCTGGAACCGTGCCGCGGTCAGCTGCCCGGTCAACTCCCCGATCCGGCGGGCAATCCCCTCGAGCTTGGTCCGATCCGGGGTCGCCTCCAGCATGGCCTCCCGCGCATCGAGCCTCGCTCGGGACAGGGCGATCCGCAGGCGGGCGATGCGGTCTTGGTGCGCTGTCAGGATCTGCCGGACCCGGCGGGCCTGCTCGTCGCTCAGATTGAGCCGTCGCTGGAGGTCGGCCGGGTCAAGAGCCTGGGCCAGCAGCCAGCCAGCGGGCTCGAACGTCAGATCGCTCTGGGCGAGAACCTGCTCCGGCTCGGGGTCCTCAGGTACCTGGGCGCTGGTGAGCCCCGTGGTGGCGCCCATGACGAGCACCGCCACGAGGAGCCCGATGCACATGGTACGCATTGCGCAACCTCCTTGTGCTCGCTCTCACCCCGTAAGACCGTCCGAGCGGGCAGGAGGTTGGGTCGTGGCGTCGGGAGGCCGCAGGAGGAGCACGTCGTCGGCGGCCACGCGGATGGCGATGGGCCCGCCTTCGCGCCCGTGCCGGCGGGCTCTCGGGTGGGCGGTCTGGACCCTCACGGTCTGACCGTCGAGGACCTCGACCTCACACACCATGGTGGCCCCGAGGTAGTTCACGAGCTTGAGGGTGCCCACCAACACGTTGCCGGAGAGGTCCGGAAGAGCCTGCGGGGGCACCGGTTCCAATGCCTCGGGCCGCAGACACACGATGACGCGGTCGCCGGGCGCAAAGCCCGCGTTGCGCTCCGGGGCGGCTTGCAGGAGTGTTCGACCGTCGGGGCGGCCGCCCCAGAGGTCGACGAGCACCGCGTCGCCACCGACGCGGTGCACGACCCCCCGCAGGAAGTTTGCGCCGCCCAGGAAGTCGGCGACGAAGACATCCGCCGGCCGTTCGTAGACCTCCTGCGGCGTCCCCAGTTGGACCAGATGCCCGCCGTGCATGACCGCGATGCGAGTGGACAGCATCAGGGCTTCTTCCTGATCGTGGGTGACATAGATCGTTGTGATCCCCAAATGCCGCTGGAGTTTCACCAGCTCGTTGCGCATCTGTATCCGCAGACGGGCATCGAGGTTGGACAGCGGTTCATCGAGCAACAGCAGCGCCGGCCGTACCACGATGGCGCGGGCCAGCGCCACGCGCTGCTGCTGGCCGCCGGAGAGCTGTGACGGCCGGCGACCGCCCAGACCTTCCAGGCCCACCAGAGCCAGCGCTTCGTTGACTAGGTCCGGGATCGCCCCGCGATCCACATGCCGCTCAACCAGGCCGAACGCCACGTTCTCGAACACGGTCATGTGCGGCCACAGCGCGTAGTTCTGGAAGACCATGCCGATGTTCCGGTGCCAGGGCGGTGTACGGGTGACCGGCCTGCCATCGAAGAGGATCTCCCCTGCGTCGGGCTGGAGCAAGCCGGCGATCATCCGTAGCGTCGTGGTCTTGCCGCAGCCGCTGGGGCCTAGAAGCGTGAAGAACTCGCCGCGGCCCACCTCAAGCCACAGACTGTGCACCGCTGGCGTCGCGCCGAACGACTTGCGGATGCCCCGCAGTTCGACCTCGACGGGCTGCAGGCGCGGACGTGCAGCGTCGGCAGACATGGCAGGTTACAGATTGAACGCCATACGACCCCGGCCGCTCAGCCGGTTGGCCAGATATGTGCCCAGCGCCACGATGATGATGGCGACGACGCCCAGAGCCGCGGCGGCGCCCCGGCCCAGGGGGCTCTGGGAGTAGATGTAGATCCCGTAGGAGAGCGGGCTGTGCTCGATGCGGCTGACCAGGGTGATCGTGGTGCTGAACTCCACAGCGGCGGTGATGAAGACCAGCACACCGCCCGCGGTGACCCCTCCGGCGATGAGAGGCAGCACGACCCGTCGGAACGCCCGCACTCTCGGTGCCCCGGTGACCGCGGCGGCATCTTCGAGCGAGGCGTGCACCTGGTGGAGTGCGGCGTGGCTCGCGCGCAGGGCGTATGGCAGCCGCCGGACCATGTAGGCCAGCACGAAGATGATCCAGGTGGAGGCCAGGGAGGTCTGGGTACCGGGCAGCGTGATGTCGTAGAATACGCGCAGGAAGCCGACCCCGATCACCACGCCGGGCAGGGCGATGGGCATCATCGCCACCACGTCCAGCAGGCCCCTGGCGGGCACCCGCCCGCGCTGCAACAGGTACGCGATGGCCGCGGCGACCACCACCCCGAGCACGGCGGCCCCGACGCTATAGGTCAGGGTGTTCAGGATGAACCGCGGGGCCCGCAGGAAGATCTCGCCGTAGTTGGCCAGCGTATAGGCACTGGGCAGGTAGGTGAGGCTCCATACCTTACTGAACGACATGAGCAGTACACCTGCGTGGGGCAGCAGGGCGATGGCCAGCACGGTGCCGCATGCAGTCAACGCCGCGCCGCGCCGCCAGCCGACCAGCAGTCGGCCGCCCTCCGGGCTGCCGGCGCCGGTCTGGACCGTGGCATACTCGCGCCGCGCCACGATCCAATTGGACAGCAGCACGCACGCAATCGACAGCACCACCATCACCACACAGATGACGTAGCCGTCCACGTCGTCGCGGCCGACGGTGGTGATCCGGAGGTACGCCTGAGGGCCCAGCATGTTCTTGAAGTTGAGGATGAACGGCGTGCCGATGTCGTCCACTGCCTTTACGAACGTGAGCAGGGCGCCGGCCGCATAGGCCGGGAGCACCAACGGGAAGACGACCCGCCGCAGCAGGCGCCAGCCGGCTGCGCCCATCATGTGCCCCATCTCCTCCAGCGAGCGGTCCACATTGATCAGCGCTGCGGTCACGGTCAGAAAGATGAACGGGAAGAAGTGCAGGGCCTGGGCCAGCACGATGCCGCGCAGGCCTGCCATGATGTTCACCTCCACGCCCAGCAGGTCGTGGAGCAGTAGCGTCAGCGTGCCGGCCCGGCCGAACACCTGCACTAGCGCGATCGCCCCCACGAACGGCGGCAGCACCAGGGGCAGCGTTGACAGGGTGACGAGGAGCATGCGGCCGGGGAAGTCGTACCGGGCGATGACAAAGGCCAGCGGGAGGGCCAGAATGCTGCCGAGGGCGACGGTCCCCAACCCCGCCAGCAGACTGTTGACCAGAGACTCGATGTAGAGCGGGTTTTCGAAGAACCGACTCAGGTGAGCGAGGGTGACCCGTCCATCGGCATCCGTCAGGGCCACCTTCAGGACCGCGCCGATGGGCAGGACCACGAAGACGACCAGGATCCCCAGCAACGCGGCCATGAGCGCCGCGTGCCCGGGATC
The DNA here is from genome assembly GCA_031459535.1 of Candidatus Fervidifonticultor quintus. Taxonomy (GTDB): domain Bacteria; phylum Sysuimicrobiota; class Sysuimicrobiia; order Sysuimicrobiales; family Humicultoraceae; genus Fervidifonticultor_A; species Fervidifonticultor_A quintus. The sequence goes on from JAVKIJ010000032.1 coordinate 10,916, forward strand.
CACCGTCGGGCGCCACCGGGCCAGAGACGGGATCCGCGCCGGTGCCGGTTCAGTGGCGGGGATGCTCATGGTGCCCCCACAGGGGGTTCGGCTAGCGGCGGCGGACCAGTTCTTCCGCCTGTCCGGCGAGCTGCGCCGCACGGGCGTAGGAGGCCCGGGCGACCTCACCCCACTCTCGTTCCTTGGCGCTGCGGTACGCGGCATCGCGCTCCATGCCGCCGCTGACCTCGGCCGCCATCTTCTCGCTCACGTGCACGTAACGGGCCGACGCACGGGCCTGCCGCAGCAACTGCTCGGCTCCGCTCACATCCCGGCCGGCAGCACGCGCGGCGTCCACGGCGCGCTCCGCCCGGTAGATCGTCTCCCACGCCCGCTTCAACTCCGCATGTCGGAACGTGATGATCTGGTCGAACATGCGGTTGGTGACGTTGTAGCGGCTGGCCGAGAGGTCGGCGTCGAACTGCACTCCGGCCTTCATCTTGAAGGGGTTGGGAATGCCCTTCGGCGCTTCGGCGTAGAGCGACGCCCGGACCGGCAGGCGCGCGATCTCCGGCCTAAAGAGCAGGCGCTGGCCCTCGTCGCTGAGCAGGAAATTGATGAACCGCCGGCCGCCTTCGGGGTTGGGCGCGTTCTTGATCATGGCCACGTTGGCGGGCACCAGCGACGTGATGGATGGGTAGGCAAACTCGATCGGTTGACCGGAGGCGATGGCGGACAGGCCGAAGAAGTCGATCACGATGCCGATGCCGTACTGGCCGGCGATAACGGCCTCGGGCACGCCGAACGAGCGCTCGGTGATCGCACCCATGTTGCCGCCCATCTGGAGCAGCAGCTCCCATCCCTTCTGCCAGCCGTATCCCTGCAGGATGGTTTCCACGGTCAGGTGGGTCGTGCCGCTCCGGCTCGGCGCCGAGATCACCAGGTGGCCGAAGTATTCGGGCTTGATGAGGTCTTCCCACTCCCTGGGGGCGGGCAGGCGACTGCGGGTGAGATAGTTCTTGTTCCACATGATGCCGTAACCGCTCACCGCGAACCCATGGAAGAAGCCGTCGGGGTCGTTGAGGGGAAAGCCCGCAATCTTGTCGGGGATGCCGCGCCTCAGGTCGGCCGGCGGCAGATACTTCTCGAGGAAGTTGTTGCTCTTCAGGAAGATGAACGCGTCGACGGCGCTGGCCCAGAAGATGTCCACGTCCGGTCGAGTGGCGCGCTCCCGGACGTGGGTGATGGCGGCGGTGGTGGGCTTGGGCACGACCTCCATCCGCCACCCCGGGTTCGCCTTCTCGAACGCCGCCTTGTAGGCGTCAAAGAGTTCCTTGGGGAACGAAGTGATCACCGCTACCTGCTGTGCCTGCGCGGCGGTCGGTGCGGGGAGGGAGATGCCCAAGAGGCCGCTTGCAAGCAGGAGCACCAGGACCAGGGGCCTTCGGCCGATGTGTCGCACTGGAGTCACCTCGCTCGTCTACTGGTTATAGAGAGCGGCAAGTGGAATCTACTCCACAATTACGCTGCAAGAGCCACGCTGTCCTTGCGGGCACCCGAGAGGGCCCGGGTGGGATCGCTTCGCCCCGGCTACGGACCGTGCCCCTGCGCCGCCAGCTCACGCGCGCGCCGCATCGCCTGCCGCACCGCGTCGGTGATCGCCATCTTGAAACCGCGCGCCTCGAGCACCGTCAGCGCGGCCATGGTGGTCCCGCCGGGGGAGGTGACGCGCCTGCGGAAGTCCGCCGGGTCGCCCCCGGTATCCTTGACGAGTTTGGCGGCGCCGAACACGGTCTGGATGGCCAGGCCTCGCGCGACCTGGGCGGGCAGGCCGGCGTGGATGCTGGCCTCGATGAGCGCCTCCATGAACAGATACACGTAGGCGGGGCCGCTGCCGGACACGGCGGTGACCGCATCCATGGCGTCCTCGCCCACGTCCACGGTGTGCCCCACGCGGTCGAACAGGGATCGGGCCGTGGCGCGGTGAGAGGCCCCGGCGCGCCGGCCGTAGGCCAGGGCGGTCGTCGAGGCCAGCACGGCGGCCGAGAGGTTGGGCATGGCACGGACCACCGGCGAGGCGCCCACGTAGTGCTCCACCGATGCGCACCGCACGCCGGCCAGCAGGGAGATGATCAGGTGCCGATCGGTGATGTGGGGCTGGAGCTCGCGCATGGCTTGATCCAGGTCGGCTGGCTTCATGGCCAGCACCAGCGTGGTGGCGGCGGCGCTCACCTCGGCCTTGCTAGGCGTGGTGACGATGCCCCAGACCCGCCTCAGGTGATCGAGCCGCTCACGCCGGCTTCGGTTGGTGGCCAGGATCTGCGCACCGTCTACCCCCGCGCCGCGGAGCCCGCTGATGAGCGCCTCGGCCATGTTGCCAGCACCGATGAAGCCGATTGCCGCATTCACAGCCCTCACCGCCTTTCAGAAACACAACGGCCCCCCGCCCCAAGGGCGGAGGGCATCCGCGGTACCACCTCAGTTCGCATCCAGCGGCATGGCGCCCCTGGGTGCGCGCTCACCGTGCGATCTCGGGCACGATCCGGTGGTCTTCGTCGCGACGCCCCCCGGCGCCGCGCCTCGGCCACTGCTCAGGAGATGGGTTCGCGGAACTTCTGACCGCCGACTCTCACCCAGATGTCGGCTCGCTTGGGCCGTCGTCTCCGCTACTGGTCCCCGTCAATGCGTTCTGCCTGTGCTCAAGTAGATAGCATGGGCGCGGCACGCCGTCAAGCCTTTCAAGGCAGCGTGTAACAGGTCAATGATCTTGTCACCCCCTAACGGGTCAGGCCTCCCACGAGGCCACACGACAGGTGAGCGCCACCCGCTGGAGAATTCGACCGGCGCCAGGTTCGGCGCGTGTGCGGACGTACCTCCTATTGGTCTGAAGGTGCCACATGACGGTCTTCGAGCAGAGCGAGTACCTCGCCAGGTTGGAGAGAACAAAGGACCGCATGGAGAAGGCAGGCCTCGAGGTCCTGATCGTGGTTGATCCCGCCAACATGAACTACCTGACGGGATACGACGCCCACTCATACTACGTGGAGCAGGCCGCCGTCCTGGTCCTGGATGCCCCCGAGCCGCTCTTGGTGGTCCGCAAGATGGATGTGGCCTGCGCCCGCTTCACCACCTGGCTCTCGCCCGAGAACCTGCTGGGCTGGCCCGAAGAACTGGTGCAGTCCCGCACGAAGCACCCCTTCCAATTTCTGACCGCCGCCCTGCGGGAACGTGGGTGGGGGAACAAGACCATCGGCCTCGAGATGGACGCGCCGTACTTCACGCCGCGCTCGTATGAGGTGATCAGGGCCGGCCTGCCCCACGCCAGATTCGACGATGCCCGCCTGCTGGTTTCCTGGGTGCGCTGTGTCAAGTCGCCGGCTGAGATCGCCATGATGAAGAAGGCCGGCGTCATCACGCAACAGGTCGTGCAGACCGCGGTGGACGCCATCCAGGTCGGCGTGCGCGAGTGTGATGCCGCCGCCGCCGTCCTGCATGCCCAGGCCAGCGGTACCGACGAATACGGTGGTGACCTGCCCGCGTTTCCGCCGCTGTTCTGCGCTGGAGAGAAGGCCTCCGCTCCGCATCTGACCTGGACGGCGGATCGCTTCCAGGACGAGACTGCCATCAATATGGAACTGGCCGCGGCCTTCAAACGGTATCACTGCCCGCTTGCGCGCACGCTCTACCTGGGCAGGAGGCCGCCCCAGAAGCTGACCGACATGGCCAAGTGGACCATTGACGGCCTCAACGCCGAACTGGCCGCCATCGGGCCCGGGGTTACCTGCGAGGAAGTCGATCAGGCCTTTCGCAAAGCCGTCGCTCCCGCCGGGATCACCAAGGAGTCCCGAACCGGCTACTCGGTGGGTCTGGGCTACCCGCCCGACTGGGGCGAACACACGTGCTCGATGCGCGCCGGTGACCGCACCGTGCTGGAGCCCAACATGACCTTTCACATCATTGCCGGTATGTGGATGGACACCTGGGGCTTCGAGATCAGCGAGAGCGTCGTTGTCACCCGGACCGGCTACGAATTGCTCACCCACTACCCGCGTGAACTGCTCATCAAAGGGTGAAGAAAAGGGTGAAGCACCCTCCGCGTCCGCGGCTTGGGGCGCCGGGGTCAGCCTCATAGGCCCGCCCCCGTCGTCCTATTCCTCCGCTCCGACGTTGAGCCGTCGGAAGCGCTCGATCTGCGCCGGCAACCCTACCACGGTCACGCGGTCGCCGGGGATCAGGACGGCGTCGGGGGCCGGATTCCAGTGGGGTGCCTCGCCAGCGCGTTCGACCCCGACCACATTGACGCCGGTGCGCTCTCGAATGCGCGTGCGCCGCAGCGAGTGGTGGGCGAGCGGGCCGTCGGCGATCTCTACGACCGCTATCTGCAGCGGCGTGGCAGCCCCTTCGGTGGGGGTGGGGCGGAGATCCGGTCGGTCGAGCGCACGCATCTGCCGCAGGTAGGCGCGTACGTCGGCCGCCGGCAGCGCCAGCCGGTGCAGGGCGTGATCCACCAGCGTCATGCCGGCTTCCACCTCCGGGAGGATAACCTCGTCCGCGCCCGCGGCCCGCAGACGCTCGCGATCCTCCGGGGCGTGCGCCCGAGCGATCACGACGATGTCCGGCCGCAGAGCGCGCAGCCTGGCCAGGGCCAGGGCGGCCTTGACGCTGTCGGGGATGGCCAGCACCGCGAGGCGGGCGTCTGCCCCACCGGCTTCGCGCAGCGCCATCTCGTTGGCGGCGTCGCCGAGCACGGCGCGGATGCCACGATGTCTCAGCCCGCGCACCGTGGTCGGATTGAAGTCCACCACGGCAAACGGCACCTGGAAGCTCTCCAGGGCTTCGCCGATGGCCCCGCCCACGCGGCCGAAGCCTAGGATCACCACGGCTGGCGGGGCCCCCACCGGCGGTCCGTCCGAGACGTGCCTCCAGCGATCGGTCCAACGCTCCAGCGGCCGGCTGCGCCGGAAGACCAGCGCGTTCACGAGCAGGGAGATCAGGGACGTAGCCAGGATGGCGCTGTAGAGCTCGGCGGACAGCAGGCCGACCGTGCGGCCCAGTTGTGCAATCACAAAGGAGAATTCACCGATCTGGGTCTGCCCCAGCCCCACCGCCAGGGCCACCGGCAGCGGGTTGCCAAAGACCAGGGCCGTCCCGGTCCAGATCAGCCCCTTGGCCAGCAGGACTACCGCCAGCATGGTGGCCAGCAGGTCCGGCCGGCTGCTCAACGAACGCACGTCAATCAGCATGCCAATCGAGACGAAGAAGACGGCGACGAAGAGATCGCGCAGCGGGAGCAGACGAGCCAGGGTCTCCACGGCATAGTCTGACTCGCTGATGACGAGCCCGGCCAGGAACGCGCCGAGCGCCAGCGTGAGGCCCAACCCCGAGGACAGCGCTGCGGTTCCCACGCCGATGGCTACCGCCACCAGCACGAAGAGTTCCGTGTTCTGAGCGTGGGCGATTCTGCCGAGCAGCGCTGGCACCACGCGGTCGGCCAGCAGGAAGAACGGCACGAGCACCAGCGCGCCGCGGCCCAGGTCCCACCAGAGGGCCCGCAACGACGCCCCGCCCGCCACGGCCAGGGTGGGAATGAAGAAGATCGCCGCCACCACCATCAGGTCCTGCGCCAGGGAGACACCGATGGAGGCGCGACCGACGGGTCCGTGGAGATCACCTCGATCGTCCAGGAGCCTGGCGAGCGCCATGGTGCTGGATACCCCCAGCGCGAGCCCTGCCACCGCAGCAGCCGATGAGGGGACTCCGAGGCCGGCCAGCCCCACGGCAGCGGCCCCCGCGGTCGCCGCCGTGCCCAGCGGCGCGCCCAACAGCGCCATGAGGCGAACCCGCCACAACTCCCGCAGCGAGAACTCGATGCCCAGCGAGAACATCAACAGGACGACGCCGAGCCCGGCAAAGCGCTCGAAAGTGCCCGCGGCCGCCACCTGGGGCCCCGCCACGGCGGTGATCAGCAGCCCGCCGATGATGTACCCCACAAAGGCCGGCTGCCGGAGCGTCTGGGCCAGTCCGCCACCGATGACCGCTGCGAGGAGCAGCAGCGCCAGGTCCCGGAAGAACGCGCCCTCAGCCACCGCGCTCCCCGTCGTCGTCTCCTTCGATCCCCCGGCTGCCGGCCGCCGGCCGGATCAAGTCGTAGACCAGCCCGTTCCGTCGCACGGTGGCGGGGCGTCCTTCATCGGCAAGCAGGTCCAGGTGCCCTATGGGGGTCTTGGGGCCGCCGTCGAGGAGCGTCAGCGGCGGTCCGGGCAACATGTACACATTGACCGGAGCCACCGGATACGGGGTAGGAAGCCGAATTGGCACGATGCGCACGATGATACATAAGGAGGATTCGGGTGCCCGGTCCCGAGAACCTCGTTGCGCCCCGCGGCGGCAGTCCGTATACTCACTCCACAACCGCCCCGGTATCCTGCAGGGGGTCGGTTGGGAGTTCCGAATAGAGCGCTATCGCTTCGCGGTGGCACAACACCAAGGGGGTGGGTGGAGCGTGAGTGACGATCACACGGCGAGGTGGGTGCGCATTGCAGACAACCGTCTGCGGAGAGTGACCCGGCGTGACCTCCTGAAGACCGCCGCCGCCGGCGCAGTCGGGGTCGGGCTTGCCGGGGTTGGGCGGCTGACCGGTCCACACATCGTGCATGCCCAGCCCCGGGAACTGCGCATCATGACGTGGAGCCATTTCGTGCCGGCATTCGACGCATGGTTCGATCCGTTCGCGCGGACCTGGGGCCAGACCAAGAACGTGCGGGTTACGGTGGACCATGTGAGCTTTGCCGACATCGTACCCCGCGCGACTGCCGAGGTCGCTGCCCAGCAGGGGCACGACTGCTACTTCTTCATTGCGCCGCCGTCCCAGTTCGAACCCCAGGTCCTCGACCTGGCTGACATCAATCAGGAAGCCGAACGACGCTACGGCCCGCTGGTGCCCTTTGTCAAGAACAGCGTGTACAATCCCCACACGCGCAAGTACTTCGGCTTCTCCGACAACTGGGTACCCGATCCGGGCGACTATCTGAAGAGTGCGTGGGCCGGCGTGGGGTACGTGACAGGGCCCAAGACCTGGGACGACCTGCTGCGGGCCGGGGCAGAGATCAAGAAGAAGTTTCCCGAGATCCAGATTCCCATCGGGATCGGCTTCTCGCAGGACATCGACTCCAACATGGCCACCCGGGCGATCCTGTGGTCGTTTGGCGGGGCCATTCAGGACAAGGACTCCAACATCGTGCTCAACTCGGAGGAGACGGTCAAGGCGGTCGAGTACGGCGTTCGCCTGTTCCGAGAGGTCATGAGTCCGGCGGTGCTGAGCTGGAACGCGGCGTCCAACAACCTGGCGCTCAACGCCCGACAAACGTCGTACATCCTCAACTCGATCTCCGCGTACCGGTCGGCCCAGGACCAGCGGTTGCCGGTGGCCAGCGACATCTTCTTCACGCCGGCGCTGCGCGGGCCAGCCCGGGCCCAGGTGGCGACCCACGTGATGGGTGTGTGGGTCATCTGGCGGTTCTCGCGGGCTCCTGATCTGGCCAAGGAGTTCTTGCTGCACCTGCTGGACAACTACCGCGACGCGGTCATGGCCAGCAAGCTGTACAACTTCCCGTCGTACTGGGGCTCCGTGGCCGAGAAGAGCACGCCGGTGGCCCAGAAGGCCGAGGAAGGACGGCGCTGGATCCGCTCGCGGGTGAACCAGGACCCGTTTGCCTCGCTGCCGCCGGACAAGCTCAAGATCCTGGCCGAAGCGGAGAAGTGGTCGACCAACGTCGGTTTCCCCGGCACGGCCAACCCGGCGGAGGGTGAGGTGTTCGACACCTACGTGCTGACCGACATGTTCGCCAAAGCGGCGACCGGGCAGCTGGCGCCGAAGCAGGCCGTGGAAGAAGCCGACCGTCGCGTGAAGGAGATCTTCCGCAAGTGGCGGCAGGCCGGACTGGTCGGCGGCGGCCGCGACAGGTAGGCCAAGACCCGGGCACGTCGGGGTGTGCCTCGTCGGGCGAGGCGCACCCCGACGCATGCCTTGGTGCCGGGCAGGGACCTGCTATGGACGAGATGGGATTCGTGGAGATCCGGAACCTGCACAAACACTTCGGTGATGTCCGCGCCGTTGACGGGGTTGATCTCTCCATTCGGGAAGGCGAGCTCCTCGTGTTGCTGGGACCGTCGGGCTGCGGCAAGACCACGCTGATGCGCATGGTCGCCGGGCTCGAGACGCCCACGTCCGGACAGATCTTCATCGGCGGGGAAGAGGTTGACGAAGACGTCCCGCCCCGGGCTCGCGGGGTCGCCATGGTGTTCCAGAGCTATGCGCTGTACCCCCACAAGACCGCGTTCGAAAACGTCGCGTTCCCTCTGGAAGCCATCCGCATGTCCCCAATGGCCATCCGGGGTCGGGTGCAGGGCGCGGCCAAGCGTTTCGGGATCGGTCATCTGTTGGGCCGTCGGCCCCGCCAGCTCTCGGGCGGAGAGCGACAGCGCGTGGCGCTGTCCCGCGCCGTGGTCCGCGATCCGAAGGTGTTCCTGTTCGACGAGCCCCTGTCCAATCTCGACGCGCAGCTTCGGGCCATCGCCCGCTACGAGCTCAAGGAGCTGCAACGTGAGCTCGGTACCACCACCATCTACGTGACCCACGACCAGGTCGAGGCCATGGGCCTGGGCGACCGGATCGCGGTCATGAACAGGGGAAGGGTACAGCAGGTCGGCACGCCCCAGTCGGTGTACGACTATCCCGCCAACACGTTCGTCGCCACCTTCCTGGGCTCGCCACCCATGAACCTCCTGCAGCGGGACGAGCGCACGATCCTCGGCTTCCGGCCAGAACACTTCTTTCCCCGGGAGATCTATGCCCCCGGCGAGGACGTCGTCACGTTTCGGCTGCGCGTGCGTCAGGTTGAGCATCTCGGCGCCGCCCGCCTGATCTATGGGTCCATCGAAGGGGATCGACGGGAACAACCCTTGATCGCCGATCTGCCGACGACCATAGTGGCGCCCATCGCCGAGGGCGAGGTGCACGAGTTCGCGGTGCCCAGGCGGGCGCTGAGACTCTTCGACGCGGCGAGCGGACTGGCGCGCCCCCATGGCTCTGCCTAGCCAGGCCACACGGCAGCCGGCGGCGGTTCCCGCGCTCTTCCGCCGCAAGACGCTCGCGGACCGGGACGACTGGCTGGGGCGCCTGATGCTGGCTCCGGCTATGGTCTACGTGGGGGCGCTGGTGGGCATTCCGTTCATCCTGGCCCTGGCCCTGGCGTTCAGTTCGGCGCGCTCGGGCAGCCTGGACTTCACGTGGGTCGGGCTGCGGCACTTCGCTGAGATCATCCCTGACCCGCAGTTCCAGCGGGCATTGTGGAACACCCTGCGGTTCACGGTGGTCTCGCAGTGCCTGGTCATGGTGCTGGCGGTGACCGCGGCGCATGTCTTGTCCGCGGCGTTTGCCGGCCGGCGTGCGGTGCGGTTCCTGCTGCTGCTGCCCTGGGCGGCACCGGTGGCCCTGGCGGCCATGGCCTGGACCTGGATCTTCGACTCGACCTTCAGCGTGGTCAACTGGACGTTCCTCGCCTTGGGCCTGACCAACAGATGGTTCTACTGGTTCGGTGAGCCCGCCCTGGCCACCATGGCCATCATCACGGTTCACGTCTGGCGCATGTTCCCCTTCGCCACGGTCATCACCCTGGCCGGCATGACCGCGATCCCGCAGGAGATCAACGAAGCGGCGGTCGTGGACGGGGCCGGGTTCTCGCGCCGGTTCCTCCACGTCAACCTGCCGCTGCTGTTGCCCATCATCACGGTGGCCGTGCTGTTCGGCGTGGTGTTCACCTCCACGGACCTCAGCGTGGTGTACCTGCTCACCCGGGGCGGTCCGTACAACAGCACCCATGTCCTGGCCAGCCTGGCCTTCCAGCGCGGGATCTTCGGCGGCGACCTGGGCCAGGGCGCGGCGGTGGCGCTGTTCCTGTTGCCGGTGCTGGTGGTGGTGGCGGTGCTGATGCTGCGCACCGCGCGACGTGCGGAGGTTGGAGCATGAAGTCCCGCCGTGCGCGTCGCCTGGTGCGGATCGTGCGTCGGACCGGGCTCTATGCCGCCGCCCTGGCGTTCACCGCGTTCGCCGTGTTCCCCTTCTACTGGATGTTCCTCACGTCGTTCAAGCAGAACCGCGATCTGTACGTGGGCGGGACCGTGCTGCGCCACATCCCGTGGATCTTCAACGCGCCGCCGACCATGGAGCATGTCAACCTGCTGTTTCAGCAGACCCTGTACCTGACGTGGGTGCGGAACACGGTCTGGATCGGGGCCGTCGTGGTGGCGATTACCCTGATCCTGGCCGTGCCGGCCGGCTACGCCCTGGCGCGGCTCAGCGGGCGCTGGGGCGAACAAGTGGGCATCGCCGTCTTCCTGACGTACCTCATCCCGCCGACGCTGCTGTTCATTCCGTTCTCCCGGGTGATCTCCTATTTAGGGATGCAGAACAGCCAGTGGGCGCTGGTCTTCGTCTATCCTACGTTTACGGTCCCGTTCTGCACCTGGCTGATGATGGGGTTTTTCCGTTCCATTCCCCGCGACATCGAAGAGCAGGCGATGATCGACGGCTACAGCCGGGCCTCGGTGATCCGCAAGGTCGTGCTCCCGCTGGGGATCTCGGGTATCCTGACCGCGACGATCTTCGCCTTCACGCTGGTCCTGCAGGACTTCGTCTACGCCCTCACGTTCATCAGCGCGGTGCCCAAGATGACCGTGAGCCTGGGGGTGCCGGTGGCGCTGGTCCGCGGAGACGTCTTCTACTGGGGTTCGCTGATGGCGGCGTGCCTCGTCACCAGCATCCCGATCGCGGTGGTCTACAACCTGTTCATTGATCGCTTCATCCAGGGGCTAACGGCCGGGGCTGTGAAAGGCTGACCCCGGTGTCGTGCGGAGCGGGCCCTCCCGAAGGGAACCGCGTTCGGTATTGAAGGCGAACATATGTTCGTATACCCTGTTGACACGATGGATACCGACCTGAGCCCTCGCTGTTCCGTTCAACCCCACATGCCCGAGGCATCCTCGGAGGCCGCACCGCAACGCTTTCCTGTCACCGGCCGCAAGGTGACGCCCCGGACCGAGTGGGTCGAAATCACGGTCCGGACGGTTCTCAACCGCGTCTTGGGGATGCCCTTCAAGTGGTCGATCAATCCCTACCGGGGATGCGCTCACAAGTGCCCCTACTGCTACGCCCGCCTCACCCACTGGTATCTCGGCCAGGACGGTGTCAACGACTGGTCTTCCCGCATCTTCGTCAAGGTCAACGCTCCCGACGTGCTGCGGGGGGAACTCGCCCGGCCAAGCTGGCGCCGCGAGGCCGTCAGCATCGGCACGGCCACCGATCCGTACCAGCCCGCGGAAGGCGCTTACCGCATCACCCGGCGCATTCTCCAGGCCCTGCGCGACTTCGGGACGCCCGTGTGCCTGGTCACGAAGTCCACAATGGTCCTTCGAGACCGGGACGTGCTGGTGGACCTCGCCCGCGGCCCGGGCGCCTTCGTCTACTTCAGCCTCGCCACGGTAGACGCCAAGCTGGCCAGAGAGCTGGAACCGGACACGCCGCCGCCGCCGCGCCGGCTCCAGGCGATGGAGATGCTGGCCAATGCAGGCATACCGGTGGGTGTGCTGCTGGCGCCTGTCTTACCGGGTCTCACCGATGACGAGGATCACTTGTCCGCCGTGGTCCTGGCGGCCAAGAGGCACGGTGCCCGGTCCCTGGGGACAACGCTGCTGCACCTGGGTGAGGTCACCCGCCAGGCGTTCTTCCAATACCTGGAGCACAAGCATCCGGATCTGGTGCCGGAGTACGCAAGGCTCTACCGGGGCAAGTACGCACCCCGAGCCTACCAGAAGCGCGTGCACGAGGTGGTGGCGGCCCTGCGGCGCCGGGCCAACTTCACCTCACCCCCGCCGACCGTCGGTCGAGGGCTCGGTCGAAACGTTCCGGGCCCGCCGCTCGTCGAGCAGCAGCGCCTGTTCTAAACCGGCCTGGCGGTTTCGTGCGCCTCCGGGACCGCCCACTACACCGCTGGAAGGCGGGGCCGGGCATGCTGGTAGAGCCTCCGCAGGAGGGCGATTCGGCCGGTGTGATAAGAGATGTGCGCGACACCGCCCAGGATGAGCTGGGCATTAGAGTATCGCGACTTCTGTGACTTCTTCGCCAGCACCGCCGGAGTTGCGGTCCCGATCCGGCGGATCAGCGCGGCGTGCAGCCGCCTGGCGCGGGCCACCGCGCGCTGCCACGCGTCGGGAGCGCCCTCGCCCGGCGGCCACGCCTGGGGTCTGGGTCTGCCCCGCCCTTCCAGTTGTTCGAGGACGTCCTCGGACCAGTAGGCGATGTGGTTGACCTCGTCCCAGATGGAGTGGGCGTCAGGCGTCGGCTTCCAGCGCGCCTCCTCGAGCGTCACCCCTTTGACGATACGCGCCAGCCCCGTGTGCCCCCAGTTACGGCTGGAGATGGTGTCACGGGCGAATGCCGCCAGCTCCGCGGACCACCCGCGGCGGGACTGCACCGGTTTCCGTGCGGGCATTGCGTCACCTCACGCTGGCTGGGGCGCCGCGCTCCCACATTGGCCGCCGGCACCCGTCGGTGCAAGGAGCCTTCTGGCCCGAGCGGGGGGTTCCTGCAGGAAGCTCCGGCGCAACGGAGTAGGATACGACTACCGATGGTTATGACGCAGCCGCGTCCGCTGGCGGCCACCGACACCATGCGGGGCACGGTTCCCGGGTTGTTCTTCGCCCAGGCAGCCCGTCGCGCGAGGCACGTGGCGCTGCGTCGCAAGCGGTTCGGCATCTGGCAGGGCACCACGTGGGAGGAGTACGCGGCCCAGGTGCGGCTCGTGGCCGCTGCCTTGCTGGCCCTGGACGTGGAACGCGGCGAGCGCGTCGGCGTCATCGGCGAGAACCGGCCCGAGTGGCTGTATGCTGATCTGGGCATCCAGACCATCGGCGCCGTCACCACCGGCATCTACACCACCAGCAGCCCCGAGCAGATCCACTACATCCTCGATCATGCGGGGTGCCGGGTCTTCATCGTCGAGGGCGAGGAACAGCTCGACAAGACCCTGGAGATCAGGGACCGGCTGCCCGGACTCGGTCGCATCGTGGTCATGGATCCCGAGGGCCTGCGCACGTTTCGTGATCCGCAGGTCTTGATGTGGGATCAGTTCCTGGCGTTGGGTGAGGACCTCAGCCGGCGCCAGCCGGGCGCCGTCGACGAACGGCTCGCGCAGGTCAGGCCCCAGGACCTGGCCATTCTCATCTATACCTCGGGCACCACCGGACCGCCCAAGGGCGCCATGCTGACCCATGCCAACATCGTGTGGACCGTAGAGTCCCTGGGGCAGGCCAATCCACTCCATGAGAGCGACGAGGTCCTCTCGTTTCTACCGCTGGCCCACATCGCCGAGCGGCAGCTCTCGGTCTTCCTGCCCGTCCGCTGGGGCTATACGGTCAACTTTGTCGAGAACGTAGACACCGTCGCGCAGAATCTGGCCGAGGTGGCGCCCACGGTCATCTTCGCCGTGCCCCGCGTCTGGGAGAAGCTGTACTCGGCCGTGGCGCTGCGCACAAAGGAGAACGACCCCCTCAAGCGCGGCGCCTTTCGGCTGGCGGTCGGGATCTCGCGGGTAGCGGTCCGGCAGCGCTTCTCCGGTCGGCGCATCCCGGTCTGGCTGCGAGCCGCGGTCGGCGTGGCCGATCTGACCGTGCTGTTGCCGCTGCGACGGCGGCTGGGCCTCCACCGCGCCCGGCTGGTCTATTCGGGCGCCGCGCCCATCGCGCCCGACTTGCTGGAGTTCTTCTGGGCGCTGGGCGTGCCGATCCGCGAGATCTATGGCCAGACCGAGGGCTCGGGTCCGACCACCTGCCATCAGGGCGAGGCCATCAGGCTCGGGACCGTGGGCCAGCCGCTGCCCGGTATCGAGGTGCGGATGGCCGAAGACGGCGAGATCCTGGTCCGCGGTGGCAACGTGTTTGCGGGGTATTTCCGCGACCCGGACGCCACCGCGGCAGCACTGCGGGACGGTTGGCTCCACTCGGGCGACGTGGGCGTCCTCGACGCCGACGGGTTCCTGCGGATCACCGACCGCAAGAAGGACATCTTCATCACCTCGGGCGGCAAGAACATCGCGCCCCAGTACATCGAGAACAAGCTCAAGGCGAGTCCGTACATCAACGACGCGGTGGTGATCGGCGACCGGCAGAAGTACCTGGTGGGGCTGATCGTCATCGACGAGGAGAACGTCACCAAATGGGCCCAGGATCGCCGGCTGCCATTCACCACCTATGCCGATCTGGCCAGCAACCCCCAGGTACGCCAGCTCATCGACGTCGAGGTCCAGGCGGTGAACAAGACTCTGTCCCCCCCCGAGCAGGTGAAGCGCTTCGCCATTCTGACCAAGCGTCTCTATGCCGAGGACGGCGAGGTCACGGCCACCCTGAAGGTCAAGCGCAAGGCCATCATGGAGAAGTACACCGACGTGATCGCCGAGCTGTACCGGTGATCGGGGTCGAAGGCCAGGCCGTGCACGAGCCCATCCTGACGCGGCGCTTTGTGATCCTGTGGCTCGTCGGCTTCTCGTCGTACGCCAGCGTCTACCTGTTGGTGCCCGTGCTGCCTCTGTACCTGCAGCAAAGCGGCATGACCGCGGCCGCCATCGGCACGCTGCTGGGCCTGATGAGCCTAGCGGCGCTGTTCACCCGGCCGTTCGCGGGGTGGCTGTCTGATGGGTGGGGCCGCAGACCGCTGATCACGCTGGGGCTGGCCGCGATGCTGGTGTTTGCCGCCGGTCTCCCCTTCATCGCCGGAGCGCTCGCCTTTGGGATCCTTCGCCTGATCAGCGGCATCGGCTGGGGATGCCTCACGTCGAACGCCAACACCCTGGCCGGTGAGCTGGCGCCGCCCGGCCGCCAGGGCGAAGCGATCGGGCACTACACTATGGCAGGTAGCGTGGCGTTCGCCGGCTCGCCAGCTGCGGGCCTTTTCGTGGTACGGTCCTACGGATACCCTGCGGCGTTCTGGGCTGCGGCCGGGCTGACGGCGCTGGCGCTGCTGCTGTCGCTCTTCCTTGAGAGCCGCCCGCGCGTGCCCCTACGGCCCTTCAGTGTGGGCAATCTCCTGGCCTGGAACGCCGTGGGGCCGGCTGGCGTGCTCATGCTCCACGCCATGACCTACGGCGGCCTGCTGACGTTTCTGCCACTGCTGGCCGAGGAGCGCGGGCTGGGCGATCCGGGCCTGTTCTTCACGATCTACGCACTGGCGCTCGTGGTCCTGCGCGGTACGGCGGGACGGTTGTCCGACCGGTTCGGCCGGCCTGCGGCGATCGGTCCCGGGCTGGCCGCAGGCGGCCTGGCACTGTTGGTGCTGGCGTTCGCGCAGGCCCGCTGGATGATGCTGGCGGCGGCGCTGCTGTTTGCTTTCAGCATGGGGTTCGTCCAGCCGCCGTCGCTGGCCTGGGGGCTCGATCTCGGCGGCGGGCGGCGCGGCACGGCCATGGCGACCATGGTGGCAGCCCAGGACATGGGGATCGCGCTCGGCGGCGTGTTCCTGGGCGGGATTGGGAGCATGGCAGGGCTGCGGCCGTTGTTCGGGGCAGCGGCGGGGCTGTCAGCGCTGTCGTTGCTCGGGTTAGTCGTCCTCGCCCGACGCAGGACCGCGCCGCCGGCCCGGGAGTGGGTGGGGGGCGTTTCACCCGGGAGCCGCAGATAACCCTTCCGGGCCTAATTCAGATAGGATATATTGATCTCTTCGTCCCAAGTCGTCGCGGGCCGCTCACGCCCAGCGGCGGCGGACCCTGTAGCGGCGGAACCCCTTGACGGATGCCTCCTGGGCCACGCCGAGGTACAGCTCCGCCACGTTGGGGTCGGCCTGCAGCCGGGCGCTGGTGCCCTCGAGTACGATGCGGCCGCTCTCGAGGACATAACCGTAGTCTGCGAGGGCCAGGGCCCCCCGGGCGTTCTGCTCCACCAGCAGGATGGTAGTGCCCGCGGAGTGGATCTCGCGGATGATGCGGAACACCTCGGCCACCACGATCGGCGCCAGCCCCAGCGAGGGCTCGTCGAGCAGCAGCAAGCGCGGTCGGCCGAGCAGCGCCCTGGCCAGGGCGAGCATCTGTTGCTCGCCGCCCGAGAGGGTCCCGGCCAGCTGGTTGCGTCGCGAGGCCAGGATTGGAAACCGCGTCTGGAGGGCAGCCATATCGTCCAGGACGCCCCGGGGGCGACGGTATCCGCCCAGCAGCAGGTTCTCCCTGACGGTGAGCTCGGGGAAGATGCCGCGGCCCTCGGGAATGTAGGCGACGCCGAGGCCGGCGATGTCCTCCGGGTCCCAGCCGTTGACCCGTCTCCCCATGACCTCGACGGTGCCCTTCTCGGGCTGGCCGGGGATGAAACCCATGACCGTCTTGAGCAGGGTGGTCTTGCCGGCGCCGTTGGAGCCGAGCAGCGCGACGATGCTCCCGGCGGGAATCTCCAGGGATACCCCGCGCAGGACGGTGAGCCGTCCATAGTACGCGGTCTCCAGATTGGTCACCCGCAGCAACGGCGCCCCATCCGGCCGCCCCACCGCTGCGCTCGATCCGCCTGCCCCGCTCACGCCGTCTCTCCCAGATAGGCGCTGATGACCTGGGGATGGCGCTGGACGGCTTCGGGGGAGCCCTGTGCGATCTTGACACCGTGATCCAGCACTGCAATCCAGTCCGAGATGCCCATGACGATCTTGAGGTCGTGCTCGACCAGGATGATGGTGATGCCCCACTCCTCGCGGATGTCCTTGATCCGGAAGACCAGATCGGTCTTCTCGTCGGCAGTCATGCCCGAGGACGGTTCGTCGAGGAGCAACAGGATCGGCTCGGTGGCCAGCGCGCGTGCGATCTCCACCAGGCGCTGCTGGCCCATGGGCAGGTCACCGACCCGGCGGTGGCGCGCGGCCTGGAGGTCCAGGAAATCTAAGATCTCTTCGACGCGGCGGCGGTGGGCGACTTCGTCGTGCTTCCAGCGCGGCAGGCCCAGGGCGGCCGCCACGAACGGGGTGCGGATGTGCAGGTGCCGCCCCAGCATCACGTTGTCCAGCACGCTGCTGCCCCGGAACAGCTCGATGTTCTGGAATGTCCGCGCGATCCCGCGCCGCGCCACCGCGTCGGGCCGCCGGGGCAGGACCTGCCCCTGAAATCGGATCGTGCCGCGATCCGGACGGTACAGGCCGCAGATGCAGTTGAACAGGGTGGTCTTGCCGGCGCCGTTGGGGCCGATCACCGAAACCAGCTCCCCGCCGTTCACGGTCAGGTCCACGCCTGCCAGGGCCTGGACGCCCCCGAACGCGATGGACAGATCTGTGACCTCGAGCAACGGCCCGACGCTCACGCGCGCATCACCCGGGCAGTCCCGGGTCAGAACTTCTTCGGGTAGGTGTACCAGTCGGTGAGCTTGCGGTACTGCCCCTTCTCCGACCGGACCATGAACAGCCGATTGATCCCCTGCCGGCTCTCCTTGGAGAACGTGACGCCCCGGATCACCTCGCCGTCCCAGTTCTTGATGGACTCCATGGCCTCGACCAGGCGGTCCCTGGTCAGGGCGGGTCCGGCACGGCGGAGACCTTCGAGGAGCGGTTCGACGAACGACACGCCGGCGATGGCGTTGAAGGGGTTGCGGCCGAGCGCCGGGTTGATGCGCGTGAGGATGGCCAGCACCGCATCCACCTTGGGGTCCTGCCCGATCAGCGGGATGTACGACGCCAGGAACACGTTGTCCCAGGCGTCGCCCGCCAGGGCGAACATGACCGGGTCGAGCAGTGTGAAGGTGGACACGAGGGTGGGTCGGTAGCCGAGTTTGGCGATCTCGCGGGCGATCAACGCGCCATGTCGCGGCGTCGCGTACAGCATGAGAGTGTCGGCGCCGGAGTTCTTGAGGCGCAGGGCCTGGGCCGCGACCTCGGCGTCGGTCACCTCGTAGGACACCTGGGCGACGATCTTCGCGCCCTTCACCTGGGCCACGCCGCGCTTGATCCCCAGCAGACCCTGCTGGCCGTAGAGGTCATTCTGGTAGAACACGGCGATGTTGCGCGCCTTGAGGTGCTCCACGCTGTACCGCGTGAGGTAGATCCCCTCGTCCACGTAGCCGGGGTAGGTCACGAAGAGATACCGATTCCGCTCCCGCATGCCAGCCCAGATGTCGGCGCCGCACGCCGGTGTGATCCAGACCACCTTGTTCTCCACCACGTAGTCGCGGACCGCGAAGCAGTTGGCTGTGCCGATCTGCGACACGAGGGCGAAGATCCCGTCGCGCTCGACCAGCTCGCGGACGTTGGCTACCGCCCGGGGCGGCAGGTAGGCGTCGTCCTTGATGACGAACCGGAACCTGCGACCATGGATACCGCCCTGATCGTTGACGTGTCGCAGCCAGGCATCGATGCCGCCGCCGACGCCGGTGCCCCAGAAGGCGGCCGGGCCGGACATGGGCATGGTCGTCCCAAGGACGATCTCGCTGGCGCTCACGCCCCGCTCGGCTGGCTGGCCGAGGGCTGTCGTGGCGGCTGCGGCCGCGGCCGCCAGCACCAGGATGAGTCGGGCCAACCTGTTCATGCGCATCCCTCCCCCAAGCATCTACGGAGTGATTGGGTTCAGACTCGCCGGTGATACTCGCGCCCCAGCAGGCCTTCGGGCCTGATCAAGAGCACCAGAATGATGACCACGAACGCGAACGTGGTCTTGAACTTGAAGGACACAAAACCGGCGAACACCGTTTCGGCGACGCCCAGCAGGAATCCCCCCAGCACCGCGCCGGCCGCGCTGTCCATGCCGCCCAGCACCGCGGCGGCGAAGCCCTTGAGGAAGGGGTCCAGCATCATGAACGGGTCGAGGTAGACCACCGGGGCGAGCAGCACGCCCGCCACCCCGCCCAGCGCCGACGCCAGGGCCCAGGTGAAGGTGTACAGGCGCCGCGCCGGGATACCCAGGGCCTGGGCGGCCGTGGCGTCCTGGGCAACCGCACGCATGGCCAGCCCCAGCTTCGTGCGCTGGACCAACCCGTACAGCAGGATCATGAGCACCAGCCCGGCTGCGATCGTGCCCAGGTTGATCTCGCTGATGACCACGGGGCCCAGCCGGTACACCCGCGTGTCCGACAGCGGGAAGGGGAAGACCTGGGTGTCTGTGCCCCATACGACCTGCATCAGGCCCGAGAGCAGCAGCGCAAATCCCAGGGTGGTCACGATCTTGCCCAGCAGCGTGGCTTCCTTGACGGGTCTCAGCACAGTGAGGAAGAACACTGCGCCGAGCGCGGCCGCTCCCAGCAGTCCCCCGGCGATCGCGGTCGGAAACGGGGCGCCCCCGGACAGCAGGGTGAACGCCATGAAGGTTGCCACAGTGGCGACATCACCGTGCGCGAAGTTCAAGACGCGGGAGCTCCGGTAGAGCAGCACAATGCCCAGTGCCACCAGGGCGTACAAGCTGCCGGCCGCCAGGCCGCCAATGGCATACTGGAGGAACTGGGTCACAGCGGCCATGCCTTGAAGTACGTCTTGATGCGCAGCCACCGGCCGTAGAGGCCGCGTGGCTCCAGCACCATCATCAGGATGATGGCGCCGCCGTAGACCACCGGCAGCCACTGCTTGAGCGCCGAGAGGTAGTGCGGGAGGAGCGTGAGCACCACGCCTCCGATCACCGCGCCGGGGATAGTCCCGAGCCCACCGATGACAATCATGGCGAAATAGGTGATGGACTCCAGGAACGTGAAGGACTGGGGCTCGATGTGGCGCAAGGCCTGTGCCACGATGGCGCCGGCCGTACCCGCGTACGCCGCGCTGATGGCAAACGCCAGCGTCTTGTACCAGGTGAGGTTGATGCCAATGACCTCGGCGGCGATGTCGCTGTCCCGGATCGCCACCAGCGCCCGGCCGACGTGCGATCGGGTCAGGTTGTGGCCGATCCAGACCAGCAGGCACGCCGCCCCGGCGGCGGCGTAGTAGAGCTGTTGGGTGCCCGTCAGCCCGGGGATCCCCAGCGACAGGGGGCGCACCGGCAGTCCCGTCCGTCCCCCGGAGAGGTCCGTCCAGTTGGTCAACACCTGATAGGCGGCGATGCCGAACCCCAGGGTGGCGATGGTCAGGTACGGTCCGGCCAGCCGCAGTGCCGGCAGGCCGACGATGCAGCCGAAACCGGCGCTGACCGCCGCCGCGCCGATCCAGGCCACCGGCCAGGGAAGATCCAGGCGCGCCGCCAGCAGCCCCGAGGCGTAGGCCCCAATGGCCACGAACCCCGCGTGGCCCAGGGAGATGAGCCCCGTGTAGCCCACGAGGAGGTTGAGCCCTACGGCCACGATCACATTGGCCGCCATGAGAATGAGGATGAAGAGGAGATAGCCGAGCCCCAATCTAGGCAGGACCACCGGCAAACTGGCGACCCCTACGATGAGCGAGGCAAGCGCCCCCCATGCCCAGGCGCCCCGTGCCAGGGCCAGCTCCTCCTCGTAGCGCTCGACGAGGGTTCCAGGCACTGTGAAGGGGCCATTCGTGGCGCCGCCTCCCCGGCCCTGCCCGCCGGTTTCTCACCCCAAGGCCCTGTGCTATACTCCGAGTTACGATCTTGAACACCCGGGTCCCCGCGATCAAGGATCGTGCGGGGTACTTGTGTCTATGCATCGGGAAGGGGCGGGGCGGTGATCGTCAATAACCTCAAACTGCTCGTGGGAGGAGTCCAGCTCCGCGACGGGGTCACCACCATCACGGACATCCTGGGCAAGATGTTCGTGCGGGCTGGGCTGCATATCCTGGCCATGGAAAAGGGGTACGCCTCCACCATCTACGGAGCCCATCAGTACGACCCCGTGGTGATCTCGGCGGAGCCGCCGCTGGCGTGGGGCGATGATCGGACGGACATCCTGGTGGCCCTCGAGTTCGACTCCAACCCTGATGTCTCCATCCAGCCCAACCGAGACACCATCCTGCGTCACGGCAAGAACCTCAAAGACGGCGGCGTCCTGCTCTACGACAGCAGCACCGGGACCGTGGACACCAGCGAGCTGGCGGCGCGGGGGATCAAGGTCTTCCCGCTGGCCGCACGGCAGATCGCCCTGCGCGATCTCAAGCGCGAGGTCGTGAAGAACACGGTGGTGACCGGCGCGTTGCTGCGGTTGCTGGACTTCGATCCCGATTACCGGTTGTTCGGCCAGTATCTGGAGGAACGCTTCGCCAAGCGTGGCCGCGAGATCGTGGAGTTGAACCTCGAAGCCGCCCGGCGCGGCCGGGCCGTGATCGAGGAGATCATGCGGGCCAACCGATGGACCGACGTGGGCTACAGGCTCGAGGCGCGCAGGGTGGACCAGCCAGCGATGCTGGTCAACGGCAACGAAGCCCTCTCCATGGGCGCAGTCCTGGCAGGCTGCCGGTTCTACGCCGCCTACCCCATCACTCCGGCCTCGTCCATCCTGGAGTTCATGGAAGAGCACCTGCCCCGGTACGGCGGGCGGACGATCCAGGGGCAGAACGAGCGCGAATCCATCCGCGCCGCCATCGGCGCCAGCGTGGCGGGCGTGCGGGCCGCGGTCGGCTCGTCGGGGCCGGGAATTTCGCTCAAGGTTGAGGAGTTCGGCGTCGCCGGGATGAACGAAGTGCCGGTGGTCGTCATCAACACCCAGCGCGCCGGGCCGTCCACCGGCATGCCGACCAAGAGCGAGCAGGGCGATCTGCAACAGGCCGTGCACGCCGCTCATGGGGACATCCCGAGGATTGTACTGGCCGCGGGCACCGTGGAGGAGTGCTACACCCTGGCATTCGAGGCGTTCGACCTGGCCGATAAGTACCAGTGCCCGGTGTTCCTGCTCTCCGACCTGTCGCTGGCCGACGGCCGCAAGGACCTCCCGGTGGATTTCTTCGCGCAGAACCGCAGGCCGGTCGTCCGGCGCGGCTTACTGCGGGAGGCTGACCTCAAGGGAGATCGCTACTACCGCTACCACATCACCGAGACGGGGATCTCGCCACGCAACGTCCCGGGCGTACCTGGCGCGGTGTTCAAGATGAGCGGCTCGGAGCACGATGAGGCCGGCATGGTCACCACCGATCCACCCAAGCGCAAGGCCATGTACGAGAAGCGCATGCGGAAGATGGAGACCTACCTCAAAGAGGACGTCAAGCCCCCGCAGGTCTTCGGGACGCCAGACGGTGTGCCGCTGCTGGTCTGCTGGGGCTCCACGAAACTGGCAGTCCTGGACGCCCAACGGCGACTCCGGGAGGAAGGCACCGAGACCTGCGTGATCCATCTGACCCACCTGTGGCCGCTTCCGGTCCACCTGGTGCGACCGCTGCTCCAACGGGGGACGGCGGTCATCGTCGTGGAGGGCAACTTCTCAGGACAGCTCGCAGACCTGATCCAACAGGAATGTCTGGTGGAGACCAAGCGTATCCTCAAGTACAACGGACGGCCGTTCTACACATCGGACATCGTGGGCGGCGTGCGGCAGGTGTTGGTCAACGGGGCCCGCGTCGTCAGGGTGGGCGAGGAGGCACCGGCTGTTGTGCTGGAGACCGTTCCGGAGGGGGACTGACCGGTGAGTACGGCACCTGCGGCCATCTCGGCTAAGATCTGGGACCAGAACGCCACGCCCAGGCACCGGATCCAGTGGTGCCCGGGTTGCGGTGACTTCGGTGTGCTGGCGGCCCTCAAGATGGCCTTTGTGAAGCTGGAGCTGCTCCCGCACGACGTGCTCATGTTCGGCGGCATCGGGTGCTCGGGCCAGATCCGCAACTACCTCAATGGCAACGGATTCCACGGCACCCACGGCGGCCCGCTGGCCTACGCGCTGGGCGCGGCGATGAGCAACCCCGACCTGACGGTGGTGGCGCTGGCGGGCGACGGCGACACCCTGGCCATCGGCATGGAGAACTTCATCCATGCCTGTCGGCGCGATCCCGATGTGGCCCTGATCGTCATGAACAACGGCGTCTACGGGCTGACGAAGGGGCAGAATTCGCCTACGACCGGGCTCGGACAGGGCCTGGCAGTCTACACCGAGGAGCACCCCCCGCACGTGGATCCCGTGCGCTTGGCCATCGCCTCAGGCGCCACGTTCGCCGCGCAGTCCTTTTCCGGGAATCCAAAGCACTGCGCCGAGATCTATGTGGAGGCCATCAGGCACAAGGGGTTTGCTCTGGTCAACGACTTCTCACCGTGCGTGACGTACAACAAGTTCAACACCTACGACTGGTACAAGGAGCACGTAGAGGAAATCCCCAAGGACTACGATCCCTCGGACAGGCGCGCGGCATGGCAGTTGCTCGACGATTTCGACAGCCGGGGCAAGCTGCCGCTCGGCGTGATCTACCGCGCACCCAGGACGAAGCAGGAGTCCAGGCGCCTGCCCATCTGGGACGAGGAGTTTGCGGACGTCGACCCGACCCCGATGTTCAAGCCGTTCATGTAGCTCGCCCCGCCGCGGCCGCGCCGTCGGTCCGTGAAGCCCTCTCCGCCTCGGCCAGGACGCGCCGGAGCGTCTTGCCGATGAGCGACTTGGGCAGGCTTTCTCGGAACTGGATCTCCCGCGGGACTTTGAACGGCGCCAGATTCGCCCGACAGTGGTCGAGCAGATCGCTGGCGGTCGCCTGTGCACCGGGCC
Source organism: Candidatus Fervidifonticultor quintus (assembly GCA_031459535.1). Lineage (GTDB taxonomy): Bacteria > Sysuimicrobiota > Sysuimicrobiia > Sysuimicrobiales > Humicultoraceae > Fervidifonticultor_A > Fervidifonticultor_A quintus. The sequence continues at coordinate 34,514 of JAVKIJ010000032.1, forward strand.
GGAGCACGACGAACGCCTTGCCAACCTCGCCCCGGTGGGGATCGGGCACGCCGATCACCGCGCCCTCGAGGAC
>JAVKIJ010000033.1:0-34574 GCA_031459535.1 Candidatus Fervidifonticultor quintus
CTCGATCAGCTCGGCGGAATGCAAGAGGACCTTGGTGGGAATGCAGCCCCAGTGCAGGCAGACGCCTCCGAGCCTATCCCGCTCGACGACGGCGGTCCGCAGACCCAACTGCGCGGCGCGCACAGCGCCGGTATACCCGGCCGGGCCTCCACCGATGATCACCAGGTCATACGAGGACACAACGACCTCCAGGGGCGGTCTCACACCCCGGCGCGGGTTCGCAGGTCGCACTGACACATGTCGGGAGGAGCCCGTGGGGTGTGGAATCGGGGAGCACGCCCCCCACTGGTTCGTGGCGAATTCGGGCGCCTCCTGCTACTGCCGAACCCGGATCCGAATGGTGTGATATCCGGTGGCGCCATCCGGCAGCGTGGGTGTCTCCTGCGCGGCCTGCATGACGCCCTGCCCGTCCCGCGCGCGGACTTTCAATGTGTACTCGCCCGGTGCTGTCGGCGTCCAGGTCGTGGCCCACAGAACCCAGGTGTATGGGCCCAACGGGGGCTTCACCTCGGCCTTCACCCAGGTCTTGCCGCCGTCGGTGCTCAGCTCCACGTCTCTGATGCCTCGGTCGCCGCTGTACGCAACTCCGCCCACCGCGACCTCGCCCAACGTCGCGACTCCGCGGCCCGGTACCCGGAACGCCGACATGGTCTTCACCACCGCCTCGTCGCTCCACCCCGACGCCTGCCAGTAGCCCGTGAAGTCGGTGGTCACGGCCTCGATCCTGGTGAGCCACTTCGGGTTCTTCATCCCGAACAGGCCCGGGATCAGCAGGCGCACTGGAAACCCGTGGCTGGGCGGCAGCGGCACACCGTTCATCTCATAGGCCAGCATCACGTCGGGTCTCATCATGTCTGCCACGGGGATACCCTCACTGTACCCGTCGGCGCACCGGAGCGCGAAACGCACGGCCCTGGGGCTTACTCCCCCAGCCCGCGCTACCAGATCCCGGAATCGCACGCCCTTCCACAGGGCGTTGCCGATGAGGTCGCCACCGACCTCGTTGCTGATGCACTCCAGGGTGTGGTAGCGGGCAAACGACGGCATGGCGCGGATCTCGTCGTAGGTGAGTTTGACCGGTGTAGCCACCAGACCGGTGATCTCCAGGGTCCACTTCTTCGCATCGAGCCGGGGGTCGAGCCCCGCCGGGTTCTTGCTCACCACGTAGAACCGGTCGTTGGGCGTGACTTCGGGCGGCAGCCCCTTGATCCGGTGGAAGATGGACTGCGCGGCCGCAGCCGCGCGCGCGGGGGTCGCGCGCAGCCACCGTCCGAGCGTACCGGCACCGGCGAACGCCCCGCCGATCACGATCGACCTGGCCAGGAACTCGCGACGGCCCACATTGCCTGATGCGCCGCTCGCCGGCAGCCGGGACGGTGGAGCGCTCGCTGCCGATGTGGCAGTCGGCACACGCCGACGCACGCGACCGGTCAGCAGCCCCGCCAGGACGTAGGCGGCCGCCACAAGTCCTGCGTATGCGGCTACGGAGAGCGCCACGAGGCGCGTGGCCACCGCTTCGGGCTGCGCGACCCCCTCGGCGCCCAGAAGAGCGGCCAGATAGCGCAGCGCCGGGGGCGCCGCGAGCAGCGCCAGCCCCAAGCCGGTTGCGCCGGCCACCGCTAGACCTGCCAGCAGAGGGCGGCGAGCCAGTCGAGCCGCCTGCAGCCCGCCCAACACGCCACAGACCACCACCACAGCGCCCATACTGGTCCAGAACCCCAGCGGCTTGGCGGCAAACTTCAGGCGCACGATGAGGAAGGCCAGGGCGTGCAACGGCAGCAAACCCCGCACCCGCTCCGCGATCCCGGCGGCCAGGGCCGGCCCGGCCGGAAACACCCCTGTGACCAGCGCCCAGACCAGCACCCCGCCCGCCAGGGCTCCGGCCAGTGCACCGTGCCACGCCCACCGCCGACGCATCGCGTCCACCCCCCGCCCGGATGCTCATCCCTATCAACCTGTCGGCGGGACGCAAAGATTCCGTCCACGTGAGCGTCAGGCGGGCCATGGCACGGGTAGCTGGAAGAGCCCGGCGGCCGCGCCAGCTAGGCGCGTTCGCCCAACCCCAACCCTTCGATCTCGCGCTGCCGCTGGACCGCCAGGTCTATGAGCCACCGGGGCTCCTTGTAGACATAGTCCTTGCGCAGCGGATGGCCTTGCCAGTCCTCCGTCATCATGATCCGGCGGAGGTCAGGATGACCCTCGAACGTGATCCCGAACAGGTCGTATGTCTCGCGCTCGTGCCAGTTGGCCCCAGCCCAGATCGGCGTCACGCTGGGCACGCGGGGCTCGCTGCGGGGTACGCGCACCTTGATGAGGATCTCGTGACAGGCCGCGATCGAGAACAGATGGTAGACGACTTCGAACTGATCCTGCTGCGGCCGGTCCACGGCCGAGACGAACGAGCAGTAGTCCAGGTGGAACGGCGCCTCGTCCCGCAACACCCGGCAGATCGTCAGCAGACGCTCGGCGGGGACAAACGCGCCGGGCACGTGATACGTCGGCCCCCTGGCCTCGTGCCTGGCAGCGGGCCGGCCCGCTGTCGGTTCCGCGGGGGGACCCCCGGCCTCGCCATGGGTGTCGTGCGGCCCTTCGTGCGGGAACGGCTCGATCTCAGGAAAGCGCTGCCGGAGTTGCTCGACCAGGGCCCAGCTCATCAGAACCCTCGCATCTTCACCACGCCGTGCGCAATGGGCTCCTTGGGCGCGGCACGCCGGAGATCGTCCAGATTGTACAGCAGGTTGGCCCGGTTGTACGTGCTGGTCTCGTAGTGGGGCACGAAGACAATGGCCTCGGTGGGACACACCTCCACGCACAGCCCGCAGTAGCAACACTTGTCCATCTCGATGTCGAAGCGGGAGAGCAGCCGATCCTTCCCCTTGCCGGTCGCCTCGATGTGAATACAGCGATCGGGACAGACGCGCTCACACTGAAAGCAGATGATGCACCGGTCGCTGCCGGTCTCGGGGTCGATGGGCAGGGCCAGCAACCCGTGCCAGCGCGGCGCGACGTTCACCTTCTCGATCGGGTACTTGACGGTGTTCTTCCGACCGAGTAGCGCCCGCCACGTCACGCGCAACCCGGCGTAGAGCCCGGCCACCGCATCCCACGCGCGCAGCGCCCGATCCAGCATGCCGGCCTCCCTACCTATCCACGTCCGACAACACGATGTCCACGCTACCGAGAATGGCGACGACGTCAGCCACCTTCCACCCCCGCATCATTTCCGTCAGGGCGTAGAGGTTGGAAAACGACGGCGCGCGGATCTTGACCCGGTACGGCGTGTCCTCTCCCTCGCTGACCAGGAACACCCCGAGGTCGCCGCGGGGCGACTCGGTCCGGGCGTACGCTTCGCCCCTGGGCAGCTTCACATTCACCGGCACCTTTGCTCGGATCTCGCCGGCGGGCAACTTCTCGATCGCCTGCTGAATGATTCGAACGCTCTGGCGCATCTCTTCCATGCGGACCTTGTAGCGGGCAAAGCAGTCGCCCTCGTGGAAGACCGGCACGTCGAACGCCAACTCGCCATACGCCTCGTAGGGGATCGCCTTGCGGACATCGAAGTCGATGCCCGACCCCCGCGCTACGGGACCGCACGCACCCATGTTGACCGCCGCATCCCGGGGCAGCACACCGACGCCCTGCACCCGGGCCAGGAAGATGGGGTTGCCCGTGAGTAGCTCGTGATATTCCTGGAGGTGTTCGGGGAACTCCTCGCAGAACTGGAGCGCCCGGTCGGTCCAGCCCCCGGGCAGATCCTCGTAGACGCCCCCCGGCCGGAAGTAGACGTGGTGGAGCCGGCCACCGGTGACCTGCTCGAACAGGTCCAGGATGCGCTCTCGTTCGCGGAAGCAGTACAGGAACACGGTGGTGGCGCCCAGGTCGATCCCCCACGTGCCCAGCCAGACCAGGTGGCTGGCCAGCCGCTGGAACTCCAGCATGATGGTGCGCAGGTACCTGGCGCGGGGCGGCGGGGTGATGCCGCCGATCTTCTCGACCGCGAGCAGGTAGGCTTCTTCGTTGGCCAGGGCGGTCAGGTAGTCCATCCCCCGATCGGTCAGCGCTACATTCTGCAGGTAGGTGCGGTGCTCCATCATCTTCTCGACCGACGAGTGGAGGTACCCGATGTCGGGCTGGACGTCCACGATGTTCTCGCCGTCGAGGGTGACCACCAGGCGCAGCACGCCGTGCGTGCTGGGGTGCTGCGGCCCCATGTTGAGCATGAGTTCTTCGGTGCGAAGCGCCACGTCCGAGGCTCCCGGGACGACTACGCGCTGGCGACCAGACCGCGCCGCAAGAACGGCTCGGCCTTGATCTTCTCCTGCAGCTTGAGAATGCCCTCGATCAACGCCTCGGGCCGAGGGGGACACCCGGGCACGTAGACGTCGACCGGCACCACCTGGTCGATGCCCTTGAGGATCGAGTAGTTGTCGTAGTAGAACGGCCCGCCGCACGTGGCGCAGGAGCCCATGGAGATCACGTACTTGGGCTCCGGCATCTGCTCCCACAGGCGCCGGACGATGGGGGCCATCTTGACCGTGCACCGGCCGGCGACGATCATACAGTCCGCCTGCCGAGGCGTGGCACGGGGGATCACGCCCATGCGGTCGAGGTCGAACCGGCCGGCCCACGCGGCCATCATCTCGATCGCGCAGCAGGCCAGCCCAAAGGTGAGCGGCCAGAGGCTGGCGGCGCGGCTCCAGTTGAGCAGGTACTCCACCTTCGACAGGACGACGCTGCCGCCGGGCAGCGCGTCGAGGATCTCGACTGCGGCGTCGACGGGCGCCATGCGCGACGGCGCAGGACGTTGAGGGAACTGCGGGACCTGGGCGCTCATCGGCACCTCCGGGGCGATCGCGGCCAGTGTATCAGAGGTCGACGAGCAGCGTCAAACGTGTGCTGAGGGCACGCCGTGGATCACCGGACATCCCTGAGAAGCCGCGAGAGGATCAACGGAACCGCGACAACCTGAACGAGCATGCCGGGGATTCCGGACGCGACCGCCGCTTTGAGATAGACCAGGGCCGGCACCCGGAGCCCGAGTAGGGGTCCAAGGGCCGCTGCCGCCAGGGCGAGGACGATCCGGCCCGCGACCATGGCAACGAGGACGCCGGCCGTGAGGACGAGTAGAGGCGAGCGGCGTCCCGACTCACCATGCCGCAACCGCGCCGCCCGCATCGAGAGGCCGGCCACGGCGCCATAGGTCGCGAGCTCCGCCGTCATGAGTGGAGCCACAGGAGGCACCATGGGAGGCATGCCTGTCAGGAGATGCGACAGCAGCGGTGCCAACGCGCCGACCAGACCACCAACCGCCGGACCCGCGAACCCTCCGACAACCAGCACCGGGAGGTGCATGGGGAGCAGGACCGGTCCGAGGCCGAACGGATGGACGGCGATCGGCAGAGCGATGGCCACGGCCAGCCCCACACCGCCAGCGGCGACTCCCCTCGACCGCCCACCGCGCCTGTCTGGTCGGCCCCCGACCCGGGCGGTCAACCGCGCGCCTCGGAGCGGCGCATGTGCGCTGCCACACTCCGGACTACGCGGAGGGCCTCGACGGGATCGCGGCAGCCCTGTAGCGCCAGTTCGAACGGACACCCGTCGGTCTGTGCGCGGTTCAGGATGGCCGGCACCCGGACGCTCCATGAGAGCGCGATGCCGCGCCCCTGGGCTTCGAGCACTGCGGCGTCGCTCGCTGTCTCCCCGTGCGCCGCCTGCACGTCCACGGCCAGCGCCAGCAGAAGGGCCGCGCGGCCCAACACCCGATCCGCCAGGGCAGTGGCCCGGCCACCATGGTCTCGGAGCGCCTCCACCGCGTCCAGCAGCGGCATGATCCCATGGCGGTCGCCGCGGGCGACCACTTGACCCCCGCCCACCAGGACAAAGCCCGCCCCTTCGCGCCGCAGCAAGTCCACCGCGAGGCGGAGGTCGCGATCGACGGCCTCGTCGGCGTGGGTCGTCATGGCCCCACGGGCGTGGGCGCCGGCAGCTCCGCGCTGCCCAGATACGCCAGGACGGCCTCGCGGATTCGCAAGATGTGGCGCCGCGCCGCCGCCTCAGCCGCGTCGGGATCCCGCCGTTCGAAGGCCTCGAGGATGGCCCGATGCTCCTCCACCGCCTTCTGCATGCGGCCGGGGATCGTCGCCGATGTCCTGAACACGATGCGAATCTGGTCCTGGAGGGTGTCCAGGGCGTCCATGAGGCGGCGATTGCCGGCGCGCTCCCGGATCAGCCGGTGGAATTCGAGGTCGATGGCGACGTGAGCGTCGAGATCCCCTCGATCGACGGCCGCTTCGTGGCGCCCCATGAGGTCGCGAAGCCGGTCCAACAGCGCATCGTCCATCGTGACCGCCGCCAAGCGGGCCGCCAGGCCTTCGAGGATCTCCCGCATCTGGTAGATCTCGTTCACGTCCTGCTGCCGGAGGATGGCCACGAACGCGCCGCGGTTGGGCAGGGTCGTTACCAGACCGTCCTTCGAGAGCCGCTCCAGCGCCTCCTTGACCGGCGTCCGGCTGACGCCCAGTTGCCTGGCAAGTTGGGGCACGCTGAGTTTGCTTCCCGCCTTCAGCCGCTGGCTCAAGATGTGTCGCTTGAGCGCCCCATAGACGCGGTCGCTGAGACTGGGGGTCATCTCCAGCGGCCTCAGGGCGTCGGTTGGTTCGCTTGGATCCAGATCCCTGATCTGCATCATGCCCTTCCTTCAGGTCCCATAGACCCGAGGATCCCGACGGCAGGCCCCGTCGGGACCTGCCGTCGGGTTACGCGGCAGGCGATGCACCTATCTGTGTACAAGTTACATGCAACATGCAGAGCTTTCAAGAGACGCGACCAGGAGAACGAGGAACGAATCGCGAAGACAAGAGAGTACATACAGCATTTTACATGCTATCAACGTACCAATTACCGAGTTGAGGATGGCTGTGCGTCACAACACCGGTCGCTCAGGCGCGACGTCGGTTGGAACCAGATACGCGCTAGTGAGCTGGGGCACAGTCGCCGCCATCCTCTTCCTGTGGTACCTGAGCACTTCGGCGGGATGGGTGTCCGCCTTCATCCTGCCTTCTCCTGGAGGCCTACTCGCCGAGTTCCGGGTCATGCTCGCGAAGGGCTACGCCGCCAAGCCGCTGGGAGAGCACGTCCTGGCCAGCCTGTTCCGCACGTTCACAGGCTTGGGACTGGGCATCGTCGTCGGCGTTCCCGTGGGATTGTCGATGGGCTACAGCCCGCTGGCCTACGCTATTCTGTCGCCGATCTTCGCCTTCCTGCGCCCGATCCCGCCCATCGCCTTCATCCCATTGATGATCCTCTACTTTGGCATCGGCGAGTTCTCGAAGGTGGCACTGATCTTCCTGGCCGCCCTCTACTACGTGGTGCTGAACTCCTCGGCAGGCGTGCGCACGGTGCCCCGGGATCTCATCCGGGCCGGGGAGAACATGGGCCTCAGCCGCGTGCAGCTCTTCGCCAGGGTCATCTTCTGGGCCGCACTGCCCCATATCATGACAGGCATCAAGACTGCGACCGCGGTGAGCTGGGCAATCGTCGTGGCGGCCGAGCTGATCGCCGCCCAGGCCGGGTTGGGGTTCATGGTGATGGACGCCGCCACGTTCTTCCGCGTGCCCAACGTCTACATCGGCATCATCATCATTGGTCTGATCGGCGTCACCCTCGAGGTGATCACGTTCTCCATCGACCGGAGGCTGTTGCATTGGACCGGCAAGTGACCGCGCCGGCGGACGAACCGCCCCCCACCGCCAAGGCCAAGATCGTGTTCCGGCGGGTCGGCCGTGTGTTTCCCTCTACCTCGAAGCGCTCGAGTCCCGTGGTGGCCCTTCGCGACGTGAGCGGTGAGGTCTTCGATCAGGAGATCGTCGGTTTGCTCGGGCCCAGCGGGTGCGGCAAGACCACACTGCTCAATCTCGTGGCGGGATTCGACCGTCAAGACGAGGGCGACATCTATGTCGCCGGCCGCCGTGTCGAACGCCCGGGGCCCGACCGCATGATGGTCTTCCAGTACCCGGCCCTCTTCGCTTGGTTGACCGTCTGGGAGAACGTGGTCTTCGGCCCCCGGCACCGCGGCGAGAATCCCCGCGACTACGAACCACGCGCCCGCAGCCTCCTGGACGCCGTCGGTCTGGCCGGGCGCGAACACGACTATCCGTATCAGCTCTCGGGTGGGATGAAGCAGCGCGTGCAGCTCGCACGGGCCCTACTCAACCGTCCCGAGGTGCTGTTGATGGACGAACCCTTCGGGGCGCTGGACTCCCAGACCCGCAGCCAGATGCAGGAACTCCTCCTGCAGGTCTGGGACCTCTACCACCCCACGATCCTTCTGGTGACCCACGACCCGGAGGAGGCCCTGTTCCTCTGTCACCGCATCTACGTCATGGGCCGCCAGGGCACCATCCGGGAGAGCATTACCGTGCCATTTCCCTCTCCCAGGACCGTGGGATTGATCGGTACGGCCGAGTTCGCGCGCTTGAAGTTCGATCTGCTCTCCGCGTTGCGGGCCGACGAGAGCAGCACGGCTGCCTCACCGCAGCGTGGAGTCCATACCTAGGGAGGTGCCGCATGCGCAGGAGTCTACATTGGATCGTCGCCGGCATGGTGCTCGTGGTCGCGACGGGGCAGGGGTGGGCCCAAGTGCCGCTCCGCATCCGCATCGCGTGGCAGCCGTACAACGCCGTGATCTTCTACACGGCCCGTGATCTGCGGCTCTTCGAGCGGGTCGGGCTGCAGCCGGAGTATACGCGCTTCACAGCTGGGCCGCCGCAGTTCGCGGCGTTCGCCAGCGAGAGCGTGGACGTGGGGTTGTTCGGCACGGCCGGGATGGTAGTCGGCGCATCCCAGGGCCTGGAGTACCGCAACTTCTACATCCAGATTGCCAGCAGCTACGCCGACGGTCTCGTCGTCCGTCCGGATAGCGGCATCACCAGGCTGCCGGAACTCCGGGGCAAGCGCATCGCGTTCATGCGGGGGACCAGTGCCCACCTGGGCCTGGTGAAGGCGCTCCAGAGTGCCGGCCTCTCGGCAGCAGACGTCACGATGATCCATATGGACGTCACGGCCATGGCGCCAGCGTTCGCCAGGGGAGACGTGCACGCCGCCTACTCCTGGGAGCCCTGGATCTCGAGGATGCAGGAGGCCGGCGGGCGCGTGCTCGTGCGCAGCCACGATGTCGGGCTGAACACCTCGGACCATTGGGTGGCGCGGGTGGCCTGGGTCCAGAGGAATCCCCGGGCCGTGCTGTTGATGCTGCGGGCCATTGACCTGGCCCTGGAGGAGTTCCGGCGCAATCCCGCGGTGGCCATTCGGGCCACGGCGGAGAACCTGGGCGTCAGCGAGGTGGTCGCCAAGCGGATCGTCGAGATCAACCCGGTGTTGACGCTGGAGCAACTGGTAGATCCCAGGTTCGAGCTCTCCCTGCTGCCCGGCGGCGGCGCCCAGCGCATGATCCAGGAAGTCGGAGACTTCCTCCTGCGCGAGGGGATCACCAGGGCGCCGATCGACGCCAGCAAGATCGTGGAGGGGTCGTACATCCAGGCGTACCTCCGGACGAAGTAGCAGGCGACTACGGAGCGCCTACATGGCCCAGGCTGTGGTGCTGGTCACCGCTCGCATGTTCGGGCGGATCACCGACGCTGCAGGCCGCCGCCTGGAGGCGGCCGGATACCGGTTGCGCTTCCCCGCCGACCGCAACCGCCCGGCGCGGCCGGATGAGGTCCGCCCGTTGCTGAGCGATGTGGAGGCCGTCATCGCGGGCGTCGAGCCGTGGACGGACGATCTGATGGCTGCGGCACCACGGCTGCGACTGATCTGCCGGTTCGGCGTCGGGTTCGACTCCGTGGATGTGGACGCCGCCTCGCGGCGGGGCATCCTGGTGGCGACCACGCCGGCCGCGAACCACACCGCCGTGGCCGAACACACCATGGCCTTGATGCTGGCCGTCACGCGCCGCGTCGCGCGGCAGGACGCCGGAGTCAAGCGGGGGGAGTGGGTGCCCGAGCCGGGGCCGGAGCTACGCGGCCGGACGCTTGGGATCGTGGGGCTCGGCCGGATTGGGCGCGAGGTGGCCGACCTGGCCCGAGCTTTCGGCATGCGCGTCCTGGCGTGCGAGACGGCACCGGATCGCACGTTCGTTGCCAGCAGGGCCATCCCGCTGGTGGACCTGGAAACACTGCTGGCCCAATCCGACGTCGTCACCTTACACGTTCCCCTCACCCCGCAGACCCAACGGATCATCGATGCTGCGGCCCTGGCGAAGATGCGACCGGGCGCGTATCTGGTCAACACTGGCCGGGGCGGGCTGGTGGACGAGGCCGCTCTCTACGACGCCTTGGTATCTGGGCGCCTGGCAGGCGCGGGGCTGGACGTGGCCGACCCGGAGCCTCCGGAGAACTGGCGCCTCGCGCGACTCCCGCAGGTGGTCATGACGCCGCATGTGGCAGGACTGAGTACAGATGCCATTGCCCGCATGGAGACCCTGGCGGTCGAGACCACCCTGGCAGTGCTGCGGGGCGAGTGCCCGCCGACTGTGCTGAATCCCCACGCCGCGACCCCTCCCGGGAGGCTGACGACATGAAACGACTGCGTGGCATGTATCCTGCGCTGGTCACACCGTTTTGCGCCGAAGGCGCGGTGGACGAAGCCGCGCTGCGGCGTCTTGTGGCCTACCATGTGGCCAAGGGCAGCGACGGGTTGTTCCTGTGCGGATCGTTGGGCACCGGGCCCGCCATGTCCGCTGAAGAACGCCGACGGGTCGCAGAGGTCGCCGTCGACGCGGCCGGCGGGCGGCTGGGCATCATCGTCCACGTGGGCTCGATCAATCCGCAGGAGGCGGCGGCGCTGGCCCGGCACGCAGAGAGCCTGGGGGCCGACGCGGTGGCCGCCATCGCGCCGTACTACTACAGGCCCACATGGCCGGTCGTGCGCGCGTTCTATGAGCGGCTGGTGGATGCGACCCGGCTGCCGGTCTGGGCGTACAACCAACCGCTCCATACCCACTTCGAGTTCACGGTGGACCAGGTGCTCGAGCTGGCCCAACGGGGCGTGCGCGGGTACAAGGACGGCGGGCTCTCGCTCTACGCGTTCCAGCAGGTGCTCGGCCGCGTCAACCGGGAGGAATTCACCGTGTTCACCGCGGTGCCGTCCGTGCTGTTTGCCGCCCTGGCCGCCGGCGCCGACGGGTTCATCGGCGGCCCGAACAACGCTGTGCCCCAGTTCTACAACGCCCTCTACGCCGCGGTGCGCGCCGGCGACTGGGCGCGTGCGGTGGCGCTCGAGCGCCGGGCAGGCGAAGTGTTCCGCCTCTGCGGCGGCCCCGGAAACGTTCCCATGTGGCAGGCGCTGCTGACCGAGTTTGGCGTCGAGGCCGGCCTCACACGGCTGCCGCACCCACCCATCACCGACGAGGTGCGCGCCGCGGCCAGCGCCAACGCAGCGCGCCTGCGGCAGATCCTGGCCGAACTACACGTTGCGTGGTGAGGGCGTGACATCCATGAGGGTCGGACTCGTCGGCGTCGGCACCATGGGCAGCCGCATTCTGGCGCGGCTGATCGAATCTGGCCACAGCGTCGTCGCCAGGGATATCGCGCCCGAAGCCGAACACCGGGCGGCGCAGGCGGGCGCCACCGTCGCTGGCTCCCCGGCAGAGGTCGCCCGGCGGGCGAGCCTCATCCTCCTCTCCCTCCCCATGCCAGCGGACGTGGATCAGGTCGTCGGCGGCGACGACGGGCTGCTTGCGGGGGCGCAGCCGGGCGCCATCATCGTCGACCTGAGCACCGTCGACCCTGATACGACCCGCCGCAACGCCGCGCGCGCCGCCGCCCGGGCTGTCGGGTACCTGGACGCGCCGGTCCTCGGCCGGCCGCCCGGATGCGGCCGTTGGACCCTGCCGGTCGGCGGGGAGGCCTCACAGCTGGAACGCGCGCGGCCGGTCCTCCAGACGCTCGCCGCCCGGGTGATCCACGTGGGATCCAGCGGCGCCGGCAACGTGGTCAAGTTGCTAAACAACATGATGTTCTCGGCCATCAATGCGGTGACCGCCGAGGTGCTGGCCGTCTGCGCCGCCCTGGGCATGGACCCGCACGTCTTCGTGAGCGCGGTGGCCGACAGCGGGGCCGCCACGGTGAGCAACCTGTTCCGTGAGCTTGGACCCAAGATTCTGGCCCGCGACTTCTCGCCGGCGTTCAGCATCGACCTGCTACACAAGGACGTCCGGTTGGCGCTGGAGATGGCCTCCCGCGCCAAGGCGCCCACGGTCATCACGCCGGCCGGCTTGGTGCTCATTGAGATGGCCCGCGCCCGCGGCCACGGTGCAGAGGACACCGGGGCGGTCGTGAAGGTCTTCGAGGCCCTGAGGACCGGCGAGACGGAGCCGCACGGGGAGGTGCGTCGGTGATCGCCGTTCCGCTGGAGTATGGCGACGAGATGATGACCGTCGAGGTGCCCGACCACGCCACCGTGTTCTGGCCCGGCCGGTCCCATCAGGATCCGCCCGAGGTGGATCCCGCCGAGGCCACGCGCCAGGCGCTGGCTGCGCCGTGTGGCGCACCGCCCCTGCGGGATCTGGTGCGAGCCGGCAGCCGCGTCGTGGTCGCATTCCCGGACCGCGTCAAGGGCGGCACCCACGAGCGCGCCCACCGCAAGGTCGCGATCCCGATCATTGTGGAGGAACTGGAACGCGCCGGCGTGCGCCCCGAGCACATCACGTTGCTGTGCGCCATGGGGCTGCACCGGAAGAACACCTACGAGGAGCTGGTCGGCTACCTCGGCCAGCGGACGGTGGATGCCTTCTGGCCCGATCGGCTGCTGATGCACGACGCCGAGGACCCCGACGGCATCGTCCGCCTGGGTACCACCGAGTACGGAGACGTGGTCGAGGTCAACCGGCATGTCGCCGAGGCCGACCTGACCATCCTCGTCGGCCACACCCAGGGCAACCCCTACGGCGGCTACAGCGGGGGGTACAAGATGGCCGCGACCGGCATCACCACCTGGCGGTCGATCCGCGGGCACCACAGCCCGACCACGATGCTGCGGGCCGACTTCGTGCCGGTCAACGTGGACCGCAGCCACATGCGCCGGCAGTTCGATGCGGTGGGGCGGACGATCGAGCGCGGCATCGGCAAGCGGTTCTTCACCGTCGACGCCGTGCTTGGGACTACGGCGCAGGTGCTCGGCGTCTTTGCCGGCACGCCTGACGCCGTCCAGGAGGCGTCGTGGCCGCTGGCGGCACGACGGACCGATGTGGCGCTGGACATCGCCGAGCCGTTCGACGCGGTGATCTTCGGCCAGCCTCGGTCGTTTCACTATGGCCCCGGTATGGGCACGAACCCCATCCTCATGCTGCAGTCCATCGGCGCCCAGATCACCCGCCACCGGGACGTGCTGCGCGAGGGGGTCGTGGTGATCGTAACCTCGATCTGCGACGGCTGGTTCAACGACGCGTGGTTCCCCTCGTACCGGCCGGTCTTCGAGCGGCTCGCCCTAGTGAACGACTTTGCGGAGGTGGCGCGCTTCGAGGACGAGATCTCGACCGATCCGGCCCTTGTGCGCAAGTACCGGGTGGAGTATGCCTATCACCCCTTCCATGCGTTCTCGATGGTGTACATGGGGACGGTGGCCCATCGGTACGCCGAACGCATCTTCATCGTCGGGGCCCGGGCGCCGGGCCACGCCCGCGCCATGGGCTGCACGCCGGTCGCGACCGTGGACGAAGCCCTGCGTCGTGCCCGGCACATTGTGGGCCCCAATCCCCGCCTCCTGGTGCTGCCGGAGGCGTTCACCAAGGTACCGGTCCACCTGCGGAGGAAGCGCTAGTGCGCATCCATGACCTGACCCATCCGGTGGGCGACGGCACCGAGGCAGGCTTCCACCTGCCTCCAGCCACCGTTCGGCTCTGGCAGCCCGTGCCGGAGAGAGGCTGGTGGGCGACGGACATTCGCCTCCCATCCCACATCGGCACCCACGTCGATGCCCCCCGACACTGGCTGGCCGACGGCGCCACCGTCGAGGCGCTCGATCTTGACATCCTCGTCGGACCTGCCATCGCCCTGGACCTGACGCGTCGGGCAGACGCCCAACAGGTCACCGTAGCAGACCTGGAGGCGGCCGCTCCCCAGACCCCGCCCCGCTGGTTGCTTCTGACGGGGTGGGATCGCACCTTCGGTACCCGCGAATACTTCACCGCGTATCCCTCGCTGGGGCCCGAGGCCGCTGAATGGATCGTCGGCCGCGGGGTGCGCCTGCTGGGCGTGGACATGCCGTCCCTGAGCAGAACCGCGAATCCCGCGACACACCGGGTGTTGCTGCAGGCGGGTGTCGTAGTCGTCGAGGGGTTACGGGGACTCGCGGCGCTTCTGGGTCGGACATTCGTGATCTGTGTGCTCCCCCTGTGCGTTGCGGGGGCTGACGGCGCCCCAGCGCGTGCCGTCGCCCTCGAGTTCGAGTGAGGAGGTGGTCATGCAAGCCGCCAGGCTGTTTGGTACTCGCGACATGAGGGTCGTCCAGGTCAACCGGCCTCACCCTGCCCGCGGTGAGGTGGTCGTCCGGGTGGCGTATGCGGGCATCTGTGGGACGGATCTCGAGATCTACACCGGCCGGATGCCGTTCGTCCGGATGGGCTGGGTTCCATTGCCCCAGACGCTGGGACACGAGTGGTCGGGGATCGTCGACGAGGTCGGCGAAGGGGTCACGGAGTTCGCCCCCGGAGATCGCGTCACAGGCGACGTGACCATCTCGTGCCGGATGTGCGAATACTGCAAGGCTGGCCGGTACAACATCTGTCCCAACCGCAGGTCGGTGGGGATCATCCGCAAGGACGGCGCGTTTGCCGAGTTCCTGGTGATGCCGATCCACCATGTCTACAAGCTGCCTGAAGGGCTCTCCCTGGAGGATGCCGCGGTGACCGAACCCGCCAGTTGCGCCCTGCACGCGGTGCAACGTCTGGGCCCAGACCCCGGCGACCGGATCGTGGTGATCGGTGATGGCACACTGGGCCTGCTGGCCCTGCAGGCGGCCCGTGCCGTGGGTGCAGGGCGCGTGGTGCTGATCGGATCGCACGACGAGAAACTGGCCATCGCCCGGCAGCTGGGGGCGTACGCCACGGTGAATCGCCATCGCGACGATGTCGTGCAGGCCCCGCTGGACCTGCTGGGCGGGAAGGTCGAAGGCGTGATCGAAGCCTCCGGCAATGCGGCGGCCTTCGGGTCGGCCCTCAGGCTCCTGCGTCCCGGTGGGAGAATGGTGATCATCAGCATCTACCATGAACCGGTCTCATCCGCCGACCTAGCCTTTGTCGCGACCAACGAGATCGTCCTCTCCGGAACCCTGGCAGGCCCCAACGTGTTCCCAGGCCTCCTGCGCCTGATGGCTGAGGGGGCCATTCGCACGCGTCCGTTGATCACCCAGCGTCTGCCTCTGGCCCAGGTGCCGGACGCGTTCCAGAAGATCGAGTCACGCAGCGAGCTCTCTGTGAAGACCATGGTGACGATCCGCGGCGAGGCGTGACCTCGCAGCCTCATGACCGCGCAATGGCCAGAGTCCTGGGAGGGCCTGCGGGCTCTCGTCCTGGTGGCGGGGAACTCCCGTGCGGTCATCCTCCCCGACGCAGGGGCGAAGGTAGCGTCGCTGGTCCTGGGGGATCACGAGGTGCTGTGGCGTAACCCCCACGTCCCGATTCGCCCGGCGCCTTACGGCGCGCGGTACCGCGACTGGGGGGCCAGCGGCATTGACATCTGTTTCCCGTCGATCGCTCCCTGCCCGTTCCCCTCCCCGCCCTGGCGTGGTCTGGCCGTACCCGACCACGGCGAAGTCTGGGCGCTGCCCTGGACTGTGGAGATCCGGCCTGACGGTGCACACCTGTGGGTTGAAGGACGCCAGTGGCCGTACCGCCTGGCCCTGATCGTACGCCTCGACGACGGCACGCTGGCGTTTACCACGCAGGTGGAGAACCTGGGCGACGCCGCCTTCCCGTACTTGTGGGCCCTCCACCCGGCCTTCCCGTTGACCAGGCAGACCCGCCTCCGCTGGCCCGCCTCGGAACATGTGGAGGCCAAGGGTCAGCGCATGGAGCTGTACACTCCGGGGCGCGTGCCAGAAGGGTTCGTGGCAAAGGTCTTTGCCGGACCGCTCCACCGTGGAGAGGTCACGCTGGAGGAGGACCGGATCACCGTGCGGTTCCAGTGGGACCCGCGCCTGCTGCCCTACCTCGGTGTCTGGATATCCAACGAGGACGAAACCCAGACCGGCGGCCGACGGTGCATCGCGGTGGAGCCTTCGTTCGCGCCCACGGACAGCCTGGAGGCCGCCTTCGCTGCCGGGTCGGCGCCCGTGGTCGCCCCCGGCGGCACGCACCAGTGGCAGGTCACCATGGCGTCCCGCCTCACTCCCGCAGGGGCGTGATGTGCTTGACCCAGTAGAACCGCGCCATCTCCCGCACCCGACCTGCGGGCACGCCACGCACCTCGATGGTGTTACCCTCGGTGCCAGAGACCCGGCCGAAGCGCTGCATCATCAGGGTGTGGAAGCGCTCGGGCGGAAACCGCAACGTAACCCTGAGGTCGACCGTACCCCTGGGCGAGACGTACGCCGCCAGGTCGGGCGGCATCTTGCCCTCTGCCTGATAGGCCAGCCAGCCGTGCCAGGCCGCGACGACCAGCGTCGCCCCCAGGAGCCACCGCCCGGTGCGCGAGGCGAGCACGCGCCGCAGCTTCACGCCGGTTGCGACCTCACCAGACCCAGCACGCGGGCCACCAGGCTCTTGTAGGCGTCGTCCTCCACCAGGCGCGACCAGGCACGGGGCCTGGGCAGGTCCACGTGGATGACCTCCCGGACCCGGCCTGGCCTGGCTGACAGCACGATCACCCGGTTGGCCAGGAAGACGGCCTCTTCGACATCGTGGGTCACGAACAGGATCGTGGGCTGGCGCGCCTCCCAGATCCGCGTGAGCTCTTCCTGCAGGGTCATGCGGGTCTGGGCATCCACGCTGGCGAACGGCTCGTCCATCAGCATCAGGTCCGGGTGGTTGGCCAGCACCCGGGCCACGCCCACGCGCTGCTGCATGCCGCCGGACAGCTCGTGCGGATATCGGTCCTCGAACCCCTCAAGCCCCACCAGTGCAATGTATTCCCGCGCGATCCGGTCGCGCTCGGCCTTCGGCACGCCCCGCATCTTCAGGCCGAAGCCGACGTTGTCCAGCACGGTCTTCCACGGGAACAGGGCGAAGCTCTGGAACACCACACCGCGGTCCGGCCCGGGCCCCTGGATGCGGCGACCGTTGAGCAGGATCTCGCCCCCGGTGGGCGGGATGAAGCCGGCGATCATGTTGAGCAGGGTGGTCTTTCCGCAACCGCTGGGCCCCAGGATGGATACGAACTCGCCAGCGGCGATCTCCAGGGAGACGTCCTCCACCGCGGCGACATGCTGGCCGGTGTACAGGTCATAGTAGACCTTGCTCAGGTTGCGGATGACCAACCCGTCGTCCATCGGGCGCTAGGCCTCCCGCCGGATCAGGCCCCAGCGCTCCACGGTCGCCCGCTCGACCGGGGCCAGAACACCCGCGTCCACGGCGTACCACAGGATCCCCAACACGATCATACCCAGGATCATCTCGACCACGCTGCCGGCCCGGCGCGCGTCGAACATCATGAAGCCGATGCCGCTGGTGCCCACGATGATCTCCGCCGCGATCAGCGCCCGCCAGCCGTAGCCCAGCCCGTTGCGCAGGCCGGTGATGATGTTGGGTAGTGCGCCCGGCAACAGCACCTCCCCCAAAATGTGGGCCGGCCGCGCCCCCAGACTCTGCGCGGCGCGGACCATCTCGGACGGAATGGTCCGAACACCGAGGGCCGTGTTGAAGATGACCGGAAAGATCACGGTATAGACGATCACGAACGTCATGGTCGTGAGCGTGAAGCCGAACCAGATCAAGAGAATGGGCAGCCAGGCGATGTCGCCGATAGCCTGGAAGAAGATCACGATGGGCCAGAAGAACCGGTAGCTGGCTGCGTGCAGGCCGATCAGAAATCCAAAGGGAACGCCGATGGCGATGCCGGCGGCGGCGCCCACCGCCAGGCGCGTGACGCTGTCCTGCAGGTAGGTGGGCAGGACTCCCTTGTACACCAGGTCCACGAACGCGCGGGCGACGTCGGCGGGACCCGGGAAGAACGCGCGGGGGAAGATGCCGGCCTCCACGACCACGGCCCACGCCGCGACGATGGGGACGAAGGGGCCGAGCGTTCGCGCCACCGGGGATGCTGCCAGCCCGCGGATCACCCGCCCGACTCCCATCGCGGCCGGGGAGGCGGCCGCCGGCGCGCTCATGTTGCCCTCCGGGTCAACCCCCACCGCTCGATGGTCGTGCGCTCGATGGGGGCCAGGATCAACCGGTCGATGGCCACCCAGATGGCGCCGATCAGGATCATGCCGAGCACGATGACCTCGGTGCGGTAGAAGTCCCGGGCCAGGAAGACCATGTAGCCGAGCCCGGCGTTGGTGGCGATGATCTCCGCGGCGATCAGGCCGCGCCAGGCAAAGCCCATACCGGTTCGGATCCCCGTCACGATGTTGGGCAGTGCGCCGGGCAGCAGTACCTCGGTCAACACCTGCCAGCGTCCCGCGCCCAGCGAGAGCGCCGCGTCCCGCAAGCCGCGGGGAATGCGGTTCACGCCGAGAATGGTGTTGTAGACCACCACGAAGAACACGGCGTTGAACACGATGAACGTGATGGCTCCGAAGCCGTACCCGAACCAGAGCGTCGCCAGCGGGATCCAGGCGATGCCTGCCAGTACGGAGAAGAAACGGAGGATGGGAGTGAAGAACGCCGAGACCGCCCGGTTCGTGCTGATGGCCACGCCCAGGGGAATGCTGGTCAGGATCGCCAGCGATCCGCCCACGAGCACACGCCGCATGCTCTCCCTGATATGGGTCCACAGCGCGCCCGAGGCGGCCTGCCCGACCAAGGCACGGGCCACATCGCCGGGCGCCGGAAAGACGCGCAGCGGCACCCCATAGGTCCGCACGGCCAGGTGCCAGGCCAAGACCAGCACCAGGAAGGGGGCGGCGAACCACGCCGCCGCCCCCAGCACGCCCCCGGTGCGCCGCCATCCCGGCGCTCCTGCGGGGGGGGTCACCGCTGCGGTGCGCACGTCTACTTCGGCGGCGTGAAGACGAACCCCGGCCCGACCACCGCCGTGCGCGGAATCGGCGGCAGGTCCGAGAACAGGTCAGGGTGCTTCCTGATCACCTCGTTGATCGGCCCCGGCATGAACACCTTGTTCACGTCGAAGGTCCCGGGCAGGAATCCCAGGCGATGGAGTGTGACCACCGCGTTGTGGAGCGACAGATAGTTGAAGTAGGAGATACGAATGTCCAGGGTCGGCAGGTTGTTGCGCACGCCCCGCAGGGCCACCTCCGGCGTGCGCTGCAGACCCGGCAGCCAGCGCACGGCGATCTCAGCGGTCTTCACGTCGTTGGCCCGCATGAACTTGTCGGCCTCGGCCCGGGCGGCCAGGAAGCGCTCGATCGTGTCCTGGTTGCGCTCCGCCCAGGGCCGCAGGGCCACGTTGAACCCCATGAACCCGATGAACCCGCCGCCGCGCACGACCTCATAGGCATTGGGCACCTCCTGCAGCGCGATGACCGGGAACGGATCCCAAGTGGCGAACGCGTCCACGGCGCCGCCCCGCAACGCGACCGGCATCTCCCCGGGAGGGGTGTTCACCAGGGTCACGTCGGTGGGCGTCAGGCCGGCCTTCTCGAGGATGCCCAGGATGTAGAGGTGGCTGATCGTGCCGAACGAAACCGCCACCCGCTTGCCGCGCAGGTCCCGGATCGTGCGGATCCCGCTCCCCTGCCGGGACACCAGCGCCATGGTGTTGTCGCCGCCAAGCTTCACCGCGCTGCCGCTGTAGTTTCCCAGAATGACCAGATCCATGCCGCGCAGGACCGCGCCGATCATCGGCACGCCCACCTGGCCCATCTGGATCTCACCAGCCTGGAGGGCGTTGAGCAGATCGACGCCGGTGGGATAGGGGGTCGCAATGGTCATGTCTAGGCCCCACTTCTCAAAGAACCCACGGTCGAGCGCCACCGGCACACCGAGCTGGTCAATGGCGCCCACGATCCCCACGCGTAGCTTCACCGCTGGGGGCGCAGCCCAGGCGCCAGGCGCCAGCGCCGCGAGCGCCAGCCCTAACACCATGGCCGCCGCCAGCCATGGGGCGGTCCCCTCTTTCGCCTTGATCTGTCTCACGTTGCTCCCTCCCTTCGAGTCTCGCTTCCGCTCCCATCTTGCACACTGGTGTACGCGGCCTCATCACCGGACGCCTCACGGGCCATGAAGGCTTCGACCTCCGGCCGCCGGGGAATGGGCGCCACGGCGCCGAGGCCGGTGGTGACCAGGGCGCCCACGGCGTTGGCAAAGCGCGCGGCCTGCTCCAGCGGCGCACCCTCCAGCCACCGGATGAGGAACGCCGCGTTGAACGCGTCGCCAGCGCCGGTGGCGTCCACCGCGGCAACCCGCCAGCCCGGCACCGTGACCCGCAGGCCGTCGGCTGTCCCCACGAGGCACCCGAGCGGGCCCTGCCGCAGCACGACGATGCGCGGCCCCAGGCGGAGGATGCGGCTGACCACCTCCTCGCCCGCCGTCTCCCCGAACAGATGGCCAGCGTCTTCTGTGCTGAGGAACACCACGTCGGCCAGGGTGAAGGTGTCCAGGACCGTCCTGCGCAGGGCGTCTGGAGCCATCAACCTGGGCCGCACGTTGGCGTCGTAGCTGGTAGTGATGCGCCCCTCTCGCGCCAGGCGCAGGGCCACCAGCGCAGCTTCGCACGCTGAGGCGGAGATCGCCTGGGTGATGCCGCTGGTATGCACGATGCAGGCGCTGGCGAGATAGTCGCGGTCCAGATCCGACGGCCCAAGACGGCTGGCTGCGGAATGGGCGCGGTAGTAGGTGAAGCTGTGCCGGCCCTGCTCGTCCAGGGCGATGAAGTAGACGGCGGTGAAGCCCTCGGGCTCCACGATGACCTGCGAGGCGTCCACGCCCTCGCGCTGCCACAGGTCGAGGAAAGATCGGCCAAACTCGTCGCCTCCCAGGCGGGTGATGTAGCCGCTGGAGGCCCCCAGCCGGGCCGCGGCCACGACGAAATTGGAGGTGTCACCGCCCCAGCCGCGGCGAAAACCGGTCACCGTGGACAGCCGCCCGCGCTCGGTGGCTGCGAACTCGGCCATAGGCTCACCTACCGCCACGATATCAGGCATGGGCCCTCGCTCAGATCCTCGAGAACTCGTCCAGTGCCCGCAGGATGGACCCGGTCCGACGGATGGCTTCGGTCATGCGACGCTCGGTCTCTTCGATCTCGCGGGCCACCGCCAGCACCTCGGCCGCCTGCGCCCGGGGAACCACCACGACCCCGTCGGCATCGCCCACCAGGAGATCGCCGGGATGCACCCGCACGCCGCCGCAGGTCACGGGCACGTCCCGGTCGACGGTGATGTACCGGCCCACCGTGGTCGACGGGATGACCGACCGTGAGAAGACCGGAAATCCCAACTGCCGGATCTCCTCGACGTCCCGCACGCCGGCGTCGAGCACGGCGCCGCCGAGTCTCCGCGTCACCGCCGCCGTGGCCATGAGTCCACCCCAGCAGGCTACGTTGCGGCTGCCGGCGGGATCCTCCATGCCGATGACGATCACGTCGCCCGGTGCGGCAGCGTCAATAGCCGCCAGGGCGTGGGTGGGCGGCTGGGGCTCGAAGCCCTGACGCTCTAGCACCGTGACGGCCGGGCCCACCATCTTGGTGGGGGCGATGGGCTTGATCTCGTGGGACATGAAGCCGGGGCGCCGCACCACGCGGTCCACCGCATCTGCCACCGAGGCGGTGGTCACCCCCCGGAACCCCTCGATGAGGTCGTGCAGTTCGGTCATGGGACCCTGGCCTCCTCCGAAACCCGCGCCTCGGTCCAACCCAATGCGCGGGAGATGTCGAGCGCCGCGCGACGCACCAGCGGCCCCAGTTCGCGGCGGGCGCGGTCGAGCGTGATGCTGCTCGCCGCCCCCGACAGGCTCACGGCGCCCGCCACCTGGGCACGATGGTCGAAGATGGGCGCGGCCACGCACCGAATGCCTTCCTCGTTCTCAATGTTGTCAATGGCGAAGCCTCGGGCCTGGATCCCGGCGAGTTCCTCGAAGAACCGCGCCGGATCGGTAATGGTGTTGGCCGTCCGGCGGGGCAGGCCGTGGTCGCGCAGGACGTGGCGCGCCACCGCAGGAGGCATGAAGGCCAGCATCGCCTTGCCCAGCGCCGTAGAGTGCGCGGGCATGATCTTGCCCACCGCCGACGCCATGCGCAGGGGACCCGACGATTCCACCTTGTCGATGTAGACGACCTGGCCCTGTTCCAGCACCGCCAGGTGCACGGTCTCCCCGGTCTGGTCCCGCAGCGCGCGCAGGCGGCTGTGTCCCGCGGTGCGCAGTTCGATCTGCTCCAGCCGCTGCGCGGCCAGGGAGAGAATGCGCGGGCCCAGCACGTGACCCCCTTCCGCGGCCGCCACCAACCCGCAGGCGGCCAGCGTCTGCATCAAGCGGTACACGGTGGGGCGCGGCAGCCGGACCTGGGCGCTGAGCTCTCGAACCGCAAGCGGCCGGCCGGCGCGCCCGAGGGCCTCGAGCAGCGCGGCAACCCGCTCCACCGATTGGACCGATCTTCGTGCCACGGCGAGACCTGACGATCCGGCAGGGTTCTGTCCAGAATACGGACTCTTTGCCCTCATCGTGAGATTCGCTGCCAGCAGGGTAACTCCTGTCCGCCACAGAACCTAGCAGTACCCGCAACAGGTCGCTACTGGAGCCGTTCATGAAAGGAGCCGCCGACATCCGCGCGCTGGAAGCCCGTGCCCGCCAGTCGCGCAAGACCATCCTCCAGATGATCACCAGGGCCGGATCCGGGCATCCGGGCGGGTCCCTGTCGGCTGTCGACATCATCACCGCCCTCTACTTCCACCACATGCGCCATGACCCGACCCATCCCGCCTGGCCCGACCGGGACCGTTTCGTCCTCAGCAAGGGGCACGCGTGCCCGGCCTGGTATGTCACGCTGGCGGCCGCCGGGTACTTTGACGCGCAGCATCTGTGGACGCTGAGGGAGATCAACAGCATCCTGCAGGGCCATCCCGACATGACCCGGACACCGGGCGTGGACATGTCCACCGGGTCGCTGGGCATGGGGTTCTCCGCGGCCATCGGCATGGCCCTGGCCGGCAAGCGCGACGGCCGGTCCTACCGGGTCTATGTCATGCTGGGAGACGGGGAGTCGCAGGAGGGCGCCGTCTGGGAGGGAGCCCTGTTTGCGGCCCACTACGAGCTCGACAACTTGGTCGCGATCGTGGATCGCAACGGCCTCCAACAGACCGGGCGCACAGAGGAACGCATCCGACTCGATCCGCTGGCGGACAAGTGGCGCGCCTTCAACTGGGACGTCCAGGAGATCGACGGGCACGACATGACCGCCATCGTCGCGGCCCTGGAGCGTGCCGATGCCGCCGGCGGACGACCCCACGTCATTGTGGCTCGAACTACCAAAGGCAAGGGCGTCTCCTTCATCGAGGGTGTTGTGGGCTTTCACGGCAAGGCCCTCACGCCTGCCGAGCTGGAGCGGGCGCTGGCCGAACTCGACGGCGCCGCCGACGCGCGGCGGTAGGAAACCGGCCATGCGGTTGACACAGACCACGGCATCGAAAGCTACCCGCGACGCCTACGGCGAGGCCCTGGTGGAGTTGGCGCGGGCGAATCCGCAGGTCGTGGCCCTGACCGGTGACCTGCGTGACTCGAACCGGCTGGAGGCCTTTGCAGCGGCGTATCCCGACCGCTTCTTCGAGTGCGGGATCGCCGAGCAGAACATGGCCGGCATCGCCGCGGGCCTGGCGACCTGTGGCAAGATCCCGTTCGTGAGTTCGTTTGCGGCCTTCTCACCCGGTCGCTGCTACGACCAGATCCGTGTGCTCATCGCGCAGCCCAGGCTGAATGTCAAGCTGGTGAGCACCCACGGCGGCATCACCGTGGGCGAAGATGGCATGAGCGCCCAGGCCGTCGAGGAGCTGGCCATGATGCGGGCGCTGGCCCACATGACGGTCATCGTGCCGGCCGACGCCGTCGAGACGGTGCAGGCCGTGCACGCCGTCGCCGCCCTCGACGGTCCGGTCTACATGCGGCTGGGGCGCCCGGCGGTGCCGGTGCTCTTCGACGAGACCTACCGCTTCACGATCGGGACGGCGCCGCTGTTGCGCCAGGGCACGGATGTCACCCTGGCCGCCTGCGGGATCATGGTGGCCGAGGCACTGGCCGCCGCAGAGGTCCTGGCCGGGGAAGGGATCGACGCCCGCGTCCTCAACTGCGCCACGCTCAAACCGCTGGACGAGCCCGCCATTGTGGACGCCGCACGGGAGACCGGTGCGATCGTGACGGCCGAGGAACACTCGATCCTGGGAGGCCTGGGCGGCGCGGTGTGCGAGGTGGTGGCCGCCAGGCACCCGGTGCCGGTGGAACGGGTCGGCCTGCAGGACTGCTTCGGGGAGTCGGGTTCCCCCAGAGCCCTCATGGAGAAGTACCGCCTCACCGCTGCCGAGATCGTCGCGGCGGCCCGCCGCGCGGTGGCCCGCAAGTCCCGCGGATAGACTGGCTGCCTGGCGTCCGCTAGGACGCCGCACCGCTCCCGTCGCCTCCACCGGCACCTTCCATCGAGGCCGACGCCGCGGGCTTGGCAGGCGCAGGTCGTTGCACCGGACGGAGGGCTGGCGTCGGGATCTGTCCCCACTCCCTGCCCAGTCGCAGCCGCGCGGGGCGCACGAAGCTCGGCGGCGGGGTCCGTCCCAACGTCTCGCTCAGGGCCGCGAATGCCCACGTGGCTGCGGCCACGAAGAGGACCGGGAAGACGATCAGCCACCAGTCGCCTCGATGCAGCGCTTCCCGCGCGCGCCACAGCATGGTTCCCCAACTGGGCGTCGTCGGCGCCACGCTGAACCCCAGGAAGCCCAGCGTGGCCTCCAGCAGCACGAAACCTGGCACCAGTCCCGCAGCGGCAGCCACCAGCGGGCGCGCCAGATGGGGCAGCAGATGGCGCTCTCCAATCCACAGGGGCGACGCGCCCGCCGCACGGGCCGCCTCGACGAACGGCCAGCGCCACGCGTCCGCCTGCAGCGCGCGCATCTGCGCCGCGATGGACGCGTACCCGAGGGCGACAAATGTGGCGGCAATGACGGCTGGCGAGCGCCCGGCGGTGGCAATGATGGCGAGGGCGAGGCCGAGTGGCGGCATCGCCAGGACAGTGCGACCCAGGCCAACGGTGAACGCCGGCCAGGCCGGCCGTCCTCGGGTCGTGGCGGCCAGGACCACCGTGGAGGTCACCGAGACTGCGGCGGCGAGGACGGCGATGCCCAGGGTCGTGCGGCTCGCGTGGAGCAGCCGGCTGAACAGGTCGCGGCCGGAAGAGTCGGTGCCCATCCAGTGCCGCCGTGAAGGTGCCATGTTGATCTCATCCAACAGCACCTGGTCGGGCGGAAAGCGGGCGACCAGCGGCGCAGCCACGGCTCCGATCACCAGCAGGGCGGCCACCGCCGTGGCGACGGAGAGCCGCCAGTCGGTCGCCGGCAGCGGTGAGGGGCGACCGACCGGGGCGGCGCCCGGCGCTGAGGCCGCATACGCCTCCGCGTCCAGGCCGATCCGTCCGACGAGCCGCCGGAGTAGGACCTCGCCGGCGACGGCGACGATCGCCAGGACCAGCAGAGTGGCCTGCATGACGGGGATATCCCGCTGGGTGACGGCGCGCGTGAAGCTGCGGCCGATCCCCGGCCAGTTGAAGATCTCCTCGATGAGGAGCAGCCCGGACAGCAACAGCGACAGCCACGGCAACGGCCGGGCCAGCAGCCGCCGGGTCACCACGCGGGCGGCGTGACCCCAGACGACGCGCCCCGGAGCCAGACCCCGCGCCCGCGCGGAGACCGCAAATCGCGCCGACAGCGCCGCGGTCAGGTCCCTGCGCAACTGCACGGCCACCGCCGCCGCCAGCGGCAGGGCCAGGCTCGCGGTGGGTAGGACGAGCCCCAACCACAAGGCCGGATCGAGGGGGTTCAGCTCGAAGGGTGGCAGAATCGGGATCAGCGTCAGGCGCACGGCGAACACGTACACGAAGGCGGTGGCCACCAGAAAACCGGGCGCCATGAGACCCAGTGCGATCAGCCCGTCGCCGACTGCGCCCAGGATCCCTCCGCCGGCCGAGGCCACCGAGAGCCCCACCGCCAGCACCCAAGCCACCACGGCCCCGGTCCCGGCCAGCAGCAGGGACCAGGGCACGCGCCGCCAGATCTCTGGGCCGACCTCGCGTCGGGTCGCCACGGATGCCCCGAAGTCCCCGCGAAGGGCCCGGCCCATCCAGCGAAGGTACTGCAGGGGGATCGGGTCGTCGAGGCCGTACCACTCGCGGAGCCGGGTGATCTGCCCGTCGCGCACGCCCTGCCGGAACCCGACCATGAAGCGCGCTGGGTCCATCGGCGCCAGGTGCATGAAGCCAAACGCCACGGTCGAGGCGCCCCAGACGGTCACCAGCGCGACGGCCAGCAGGCGGCGCACCGGACGGCTCAACCTTCATCCTTGGTGGTGGCCCTGGAGGGGGCGCGGCCGGCGGCGTAGTCCGCCAGCCCCTGCTCCAACGCCACCCAACCCAGCGTCGCGCACTTGATGCGCACCGGGAACTTGCGCACGCCCGCCAGCGCCACCAGGTCCCCCAGGTCCGCCCCGGGCTCGCGGCCGTGCATCATCGCTTTGAACGCCCCGATCAGGTCCGTCACCTCGTCGAGCGTCCGGCCCCGGATCGCCTCGGTCATCATCGAGGCCGACGCCTGGCTGATGGAGCAGCCGCGGCCCTCGAATCGCACGTCGGCGACCCGGCCCTGGGAGATCCTGACGAACAACGCCAGCTCGTCTCCGCAGAGGGGATTGGCCCCTTCCACGGCGATGTCGGCGGGATCCAGACGTCCCCGGTTGCGCGGGTGCGCATAGTGGTCGAGGATCACCTCGCGGTACAGCTCGTCGAGGGCCACCGGCATCGCCTCCGTCCCACAACGCCCTGCGACACCCTCGCGGGCACCAGGCCTACGAGGGGCTCCAGAGGGCGGGCTTCGTCACCATCAGGAACACGATGAGGATCATCAGCACCGCCAGCACCACCCCGACCAACTGCGCCCGGCCGGCCAGTGCCCGGTACTCCATTGACTCGAGCCCGCGAGTCTCCAGCGCTTCGATCTGGCGGCGCAGGGTCGGTGTGTACCCCCACAACGCCAGGACCATCGCCACCGCATAGAGCACCAGCGCCGTCAGCACCCACGGTGTGGTCCAGGTATCCTGGCTCCAGTGGAGCATCGCCAGCCCGGTCAACAACAGCAAGGCATAGGCCGGGGTGGCCAGCCGGTCATCCAGGGCCTTGATGCCGCGCAGGGCGAATGGCAGGGCGCGGGGATCCCGGGCCGCCCGCCTGATCCACACCCCATAGGTCACGTTGGCCCCGACGGCGACGATGGCCAGCAGCACGTGGAAGAACTTGAGTATGGCGTAGGCGCCCATGGATGCTGTCGCCTCATTCGCGACAGACGAGCGCGCCCCCTTTCCCGAGGGGACCGGCGCCTAGCGCGAGTCGGCCACAGGGTGCGTGGAGCGCTGAAAGAACCGCCGCACGGCCGCCAGGCCCTCGATGAGGGCGTCGATGTCCTCGATGGTGTTGTAGAGGTGGACGCTGGCCCGCGCGGAGGCTGCGATCCCAAACCGCCGATGCAGGGGCTGCGCGCAGTGATGGCCTGCGCGAATCGCGATTCCCTCTTGATCGAGCACCTGGGCGATGTCGTGTGGGTGCGCCACATCCATCGTGAAGCTCAGGGCGCCGCCACGCTCGGCGGGCTCACGCGGGCCGTAGAGGCGCAGCCCGGGCACTTCGAGCAGCCGTCGCAGAGCGTACGCCGTCAACTCGTGCTCCCAGGCGGCGATGGTACCCAGCCCAATGCGGCCCAAATAGTCCACCGCGACGCCCAGCGCGATGCTGTCGGCAATGTTGGGCGTTCCGGCTTCGAACTTGTGCGGCGGATCCTTGTAGGTCGAGGCGTCGAGCCCAACCATCATGATCATCTCGCCACCGCCCTGATAGGGCGGCATCGCCTCCAGCAATTCGTAACGCGCCCACAGGCCGCCGCTGCCTGTCGGCCCCAGCATCTTGTGGCCGGAGAACGCCAGGAAGTCGGCGCCCAGGCTCTGTACGTTCACCGCCTGGTGGGGCACACTCTGGGCGCCATCCACCACGACCACGGCACCCGCCGCATGGGCCCGGTCCGCGATCTGGCGAACGGGGTTCACGGTGCCCAGCACGTTGGACTGATGCACCACCGCCACAATCTTCGTGCGCTTGGAGAGCAAGCGATCGTAGGCACCCAGGTCCAGCCGGCCTTCGTCGGTCACCGGCACGTACCGGAGCACCGCGCCGCGCTCGGCCGCCAGCATCTGCCACGGCACGATGTTGCTGTGGTGCTCCATCTCGGTCAGCACGATCTCGTCACCGGCGCCCACGTGCATCCGGCCCCATGTGGCCGCCACCAGGTTGATCGCCTCGGTCGTCCCTCGCGTGAAGACGATCTCTTCTGGCCGACGCGCCCCCAGGAACGCGGCCACTTTGGCGCGGGCTTCCTCGTAGCGGGCCGTCGCCTCCTCGGCGATCTGGTAGACGCCGCGGTGCACGTTGGCGTTGTAGAGCTGGTAGTACTGCCCCAACGCGTCCAGCACGTCGCGGGGCTTCTGGGAGGTGGCGGCGCTGTCCAGGTAGACGAGGCGCTTCCCGTGAACCGTCCGGTGCAGCAGGGGAAAGTCGTCGCGGACGCGCTCGCCCAGCGTCATGGGTCCGCTCCCGGGTTACGGTTTGTGGGGCATCCCCCGCCCCGGCCTCGCCTCCGGCGAGAGCAGGATGTCGTCACCCTCGATCTTCACCGGATACGTCCGCACGGGCCGGACCGCCGGCAGGGTCATCACGCGGCCGGTCGGGAGGTGGAACCGCGAGCCGTGCTTGGGACAGATCAGCAGGTCGTCGACCACCGGCCCGGCCGCCAGCGACTGCTCCTCGTGGGTACAGGTGTCGTCCACGGCGTAGACCCCGCTCGCGGTGCGGGCCACGGCAATCTTGCGTCCGTCCACGATCACCTGCCTGGCGGCACCCACCGGGATGTCGGCCAGCGTGCCCACCTTGACGAACTCCGCCATCTAGATCATCTTCTCCGCCGCTCTGGCCTGCAGGTAAGTGCGCACCCGCTCCAGCGGGATCCGGTCGAAGATGTCGGCGAAAAAGCCCTCGACGATCATGAACGTCGCCTGCTTGCGCGACAGCCCCCGGCTCATCAGGTAGAAGATGTGTTCCTCGTTCAGCCGGCTGGCGGCCGAGCCGTGCGTACAGCGCAGGTCGTTAGCCATGATCTCCAGTTTGGGGATCGAGTCCGCTCGCGCGCCCTCGGAGAGGATCAGGTTGCGATTGGCCTGAAACGCATTGGTCTTCTGGGCCCCCGGCTCCACCCGGATCAGCCCGGCGAACACCGAGCGGGCCGTGTCTCTGACCGCGCCCTTGAACAGCAAGTCGCTCGTCGTTCGCGGGGCATGGTGCGCCTGCAGGGTGTGAAAGTCCACGTGCTGTCGGCCGGTGCCGAAGTACAGCCCCAGCATCTCCGCCGATGCGCCCGGCCCCACCAAGTGGGATTCGACGTCGACCTTCACCAACCCCCCTCCGAGCGACACCACCAGCCCGTTGAGGGTAGCATCGCGCTCCAGACGGGCCCGGACCAGGCTGCCCACCTCCCAGGTAGGCTGGCCCCACTCCTGGACGGCCACGTAGCGCACCTGTGCGCCCTGCCTCAGGATAAGCTCGACGACCCTCGACGCCAGCGCCCGGGGGCCCGTGGGTATCGACGCGAAGAGCTCGACCAGGGTCACCTTGCTGTGTTCCTCGGCAACCACCAGCGTGTGCGGAAAGACCGCGCCGCCCGCTGTACCCAGCCAGGTCTGGGTCACCAGGGGCCGCGCCACCTCCACGCCCCGGGGCACGTGGAGGAATGTCCCCCCCGTCCAGAGCGCCGCGTGCAGGGCCCGAAACCGATGCTCATCGGGCCGGGCAATCACACACAGGTGCTCGCGCACCACCTCAGGATGCTGCCGGGCGGCCGCGGCCAGATCGCCGAAGATCACGCCCGCGCGGGCCAGGTCGTTCTCCACGGACGCGCCGGCTGGCCAGCCGTCCATATGACCGATCAGCCCGGCGCGTTCTGTCGCTTCGCGGGCGATGGTGCCCAGGTGCCACGGGCTGGATGCCGGTTCCCTCGGCCCCGGCAGCACGATCCCCGTCAGGTCGAGGTCGCTGACATCCGTCCGCCGCCACTCCTCGGCGTGTGTGACTGCCGGGTGCGGCAGACGCTGGAACGCGGCCCAGGCCGCAAGACGCTGGTCCAGCACCCAGTCAGGCTCTCCCATCTGCCGGCTGCGGGCGGCGATGGCGTCTGCTGTAACGGCCCCCAGGACCGTGGGCTCCGTGAGGTTGAGCATGGTCATGCCTAGCCCACCGAACCCTCCATCTCCAGCGCGATGAGCCGGTTGAGCTCCACCGCGTACTCGAGCGGCAGCTCCTTGACCACGGGCTCAATGAACCCCCGCACGATCATGTTCATGGCTTCGTCCTCTTTGACCCCGCGGCTCATGAGATAGAAGAGCTGCTCGTCTGACACCTTGGAAACCGTCGCTTCGTGCGTGACCGAGATGTCTTCCTCGTCAATCTCCATGTAGGGATAGGTGTCGGACCGGCTCTTCTCGTCCAGGATGAGGGCGTCGCAGCGCACAGCGCACTTGCTACCCTTCGCGCCGCCATAGACCTTGACCAGTCCCCGGTAGCCGGCGCGGCCACCGTCCTTGCTGATGGACTTGCTGACGATGCTGGACTGGGTGTGCGGGGCCGCATGGATCACCTTGCCGCCGGGATCCTGGTGCTGACCCGCACCGGCGAACGCCACCGAGAGAATCTCGGCCCTCGCGCCGGGCTCGACCATGTAGACCGACGGATACTTCATAGTGATCTTCGAGCCCAGATTCCCATCGACCCACTCCATGGTGGCATCTCGGTAGGCCACCGCCCGTTTCGTCACCAGATTGTAGACATTCTTGGACCAGTTCTGGATGGTGGTGTACCGGCATCGCGCGCCTTCCTTGACGATGATCTCCACCACCGCCGAGTGCAGCGAGTCCGTGGTATAGACCGGCGCGGTGCAGCCCTCCACGTAGTGCACGTATGATCCGGGCTCGCAGATGATCAACGTGCGTTCAAACTGCCCGGCCTTCTCGGCGTTGATGCGGAAGTAAGCCTGCAGCGGGATGTCTACCTTCACGCCCTCGGGCACGTAGACGAACGACCCGCCGGACCACACGGCGCTGTTGAGCGCCGCCAGCTTGTTGTCCTCGGGTGGTACCACAGTGCCGAAGTACTGCCGGAAGATCTCGGGATGCTGCTGGAGGGCCGTGTCGGTATCCAGAAAGATGACCCCGAGTCGCTCCCACTCTTCCTTCAGATTGTGGTAGACCGACTCGCTCTCGTACTGGGCGCCGACCCCGGCCAGGAACTTCTTCTCGGCCTCAGGGATGCCCAGGCGGTCGAAGGTGCGCTTGATGTTCTCCGGGACTTCGTCCCACGTATGTCCCTTCCGCTCGGTCGGCTTCAGGTAGTAGTAGATGTCGTTGAAGTCGATCTGGGTCAGATCGGCGCCCCACGTGGGCATCGGTCGTGCCATGAAGTGCTGGAGCGAGTGGAGCCGAAACGCCCGCATCCAGTCTGGCTCGGCCTTCATGTAGGAGATCTGCTGCACGATCTCCTGGTCGAGCCCCTTGCGCGCTCTGAACACATAGCTCTCGGGATCGCGGAACCCCCACTTGTACTGGTCGAGTTCGATCCCAAGCGGATTGGTGGCGGCCATCGTCCCAGATCCTCCCTGTGTCAGTGCACGACCCAGAAGACCTTCCCGGCCCGCCGGACGGCGCCTTCTCCCTGCACCTCTGCCGCGATCACTTCGAACTGCCGGCGGATGTCCTCATAGCCCCGCTGCTCGAGTTCCTCGGCCAGTTCCGGCCCTCCGGAGACCACGATGCGACCGTCGTACATGATGTGGACATGCTGCGGCTTGATGAACTGGAGAATGCGGGAGTAATGGGTGATGACCAGCACGCCCATGGCGCCTCGGGCCTCCTGGTACATGCGGTCGATGCCCTCGGCCACCACCTTCAGTGAGTCGATGTCGAGCCCCGAATCCGTCTCGTCCATGATGGCGATCGTGGGTTCCAGCAGGGCCATCTGGAGGATCTCGGCCCGCTTCTTCTCGCCGCCGGAGAACCCTTCGTTGACGTAGCGGCCCACGATGGACGGGTCGATCTTGAGGGCCTCGATCTTCCCGCGCAGCAGCTTCTGGAACTCTGCCACCGGCATCAGCTCGTGCTCGTATCCCCTCCTGGCCGAGACCGCTGTGCGCAGGAAGCTCGCCATGGTGACACCGGGAATGCTGACCGGATACTGGAAGGCGATGAAGAGCCCTTTGCGGGCCCGCTCGTCCGGTGACATGGCCAGCAGGTCCTCGCCCATGTAGAGGACGTCGCCCCTGATGACCTGATAGAAGGGGTTGCCCATCAGGACATTGGCCAGGGTGCTCTTGCCCGACCCGTTGGGCCCCATCACCGCGTGGATCTCGCCCCGCGAGAGCGCCAGGTTGACCCCCTTCAGGATGACCTTCTCCTCAACCTGAACGTGCAGATCGCGGATGTCTAGGTCTGGCATGCCATTCCCCCAAGTATCCGTATTCCACTCCGGCTGCGCCCGGCTGCCGGCCACATCACGGCAGCCCACAGTGACCTCGCCCATTCTAGAGTAAAACAGTCAAGAAATCAAGGCGCCGACAGCCGCCTTCACGGCGCCGGCAGTGGGGCCGAGCGGATCTGCCCCTCCAGCGCGACTCGGGCATCGTCGGGCAGGAAGGCGGCCCGCGCCGCGGTGACCATCAGTCCCACCAGGTCGTCTGGTCCGAGGCGGTACGCCCTGGCCACGGCGGCCAGCTCCCTCGACAGCGAGGTGCCCAGCAGCACGGGGTCATCACTGTTGATGCTCACCGGCACGCCGCGCTCGAGGAACCGGCGCAGCGGGTGCGCGGGCAGGCTGGAGACCAGCCCCAGGCGCAGGTTGCTGGTCGGACAGATCTCCAGCGCCACGCCTCGCTCCCGCAGTCGGTCCATCAGCACCGGATCGTCCGCTGCGCGGATGCCGTGCCCAATGCGGGTGGCGCCGAGCTGATAGACTGCAGTCCAGATGCCCGCGGGCCCGGTGAACTCGCCGGCGTGGATCGTGATGCCAAGCCCCGCGTCCCGGGCCCGGTTTGCGGCCTCCACAAAGAGCGCCGGCGGATAGTTCTCCTCGTCGCCCGCCAGGTCCACGCCGACCACGTGACAGTCGCGGCAGGCCGCGGCTGCCTCTACCAGCGCCGCGGCCTCCTGTGGGCCGCGTTCCCGGACTGCGGTCACGATGAAGCCGTAGGAGAGGTGCGGCGGGCGCGCGCCGTCTGCACCCTCGGCCATCGCCTCCAGCATCCCGCGGACTCCAAGCAACGCAAAGCCACGTCGGCCGCCCACCCTGATCTCCACGTGGCGCACCGACTGCGCGGCGACCTCCCGGATCAGTTCGGCGGTGATGGCCGCAATGTTGGCACGGGTGTAGGCCCCGTCGCCGATGCGGCCCGTCCGGCTGGCATACCGCAGCCTGCGGAGGCGATCGTACCCTGAGAACAGGGAGGGATCGGCCACTAGGTGCGGGTGCTCCACCGCAGGATCCTCATCGCGCTGCCAGAGCAGCCGGCGCAGGCGGAGGGAGGTCTCCAGATGGAGGTGCAACTCGGCTTTGGGAAGACCGGCAATGATCGAAGACAGGGGCAGGTCAGTCACATGCGGCTCCGTCGCGCCGTCATTATATCGGGCCGCAGGAGGCAGGAGCAATCCATTCCGTCAAGTCCACGGGGTCGTCCTCGCGCCTGCGGGGCGACGGAGAATCGGATTTGGTATAGTAAATGGGTACCGCGGCTGTGCCACTGCAAGGGAGTGACCCAGCGCATGGATGATCGTCCGATCCGAACCAACGAACAGAGGGGCCGGCGCGTTGCCGCCGCCGTGGCGGCGGCCCACACGCCCGACCTGGTCGATGCCCTGGCGTGGTATCGACAGATGGTCATCGCCAGGCACTTCGAAGAGGAGACCGAGCGTGCGTTCCGCCGCGGCAAGATTGGCGGCTATCTCCATGTCTACTCGGGGCAGGAGGCGGTGGCGGCCGGCTTCCTGGCCGAGCTGCGGCAGGACGACATCTTCTTCACGGCCTACCGCGACCATGTCCACGCCCTGTTTCGCGGATCGCCGCCCGGCGCCGTGATGGCCGAACTCTTCGGCAGGGTCACCGGGGTCGCGCGCGGCAAGGGTGGGTCGATGCACATCTTTGACG
>JAVKIJ010000034.1:0-32879 GCA_031459535.1 Candidatus Fervidifonticultor quintus
CACGTTGTACGGGTAGGCCGGGTTGTACCTGGCCCGCACCATGCAGCGGGCCACGCGGTAGAAGGGATCGTTGGGCTTCCAGCCCAGATACGGACGGTCGGCGGCGTAGGCGTCCACGTAGACGTAGTCACCGTCGTTGATGCCCAAATCCCGCGCGGCCTGTGGGTTGATGTGGAGCTGGTGCTCCCCCACGCCGGGAGCCCGCTTGTCCAGCCGGTAGGGATCCGCGAAGTTGGAGTCCCAGATCAGGTTCCAGTCGGTGCTGCTCCACGAGGAGTGCACGCGGTGGCGCGTCTTGGGCGTCAGGCAGTAGAACTGGTAGCCACGCTGCCACAGCGGGTTCTTCGTGGCCTTCACCTGCGCCCAGGGCAGCTTGACGTTGCGCACCGTGCGCTGGTCCCAGTGCAGGGCATCCAGAGGGATCCCGTAGTCCTCGGGCCGGATCAACGGGTTGCTGCTCACGATCACGTTGGGTAGATATGGGGTCGCCTCTGGGCCTTCCCGGTGGACGACGAAGTTCTCGCCGTACTCGATGGCCTCGGGGATGTCGCAGTAGGCGTTGAGCCGGCCGGTATCGGTGTAGAACGGCTCGCTGTCGTGGATCTGTTCGTAGAACGGCACCCGGGGGTAGGTGCGGAACAACATCAGCGCCGCTCCGGGCTCACCGTACCGCCCTCCAACGATGTCCTCGAAGCGGTACCCCACGGTCGAGGTTGAACTGTCCAGGATGCGCTGGATGTACACCTCGGGCCGCCCGTCCAGGATGAACCGGTAGTAGTCGCGAAACCGGCGGTCGCCGGTCTTCACCGAGAGCTTGGCCGCCACCTCGGCAATGATGCGGGCGTCGTCCCTGGTGTCGAAGAGCGGCTTGATCCCGCCCTTCCAGATCTGGAGGAAGGGGTTGCTGCACGAGGCCGTCAGTTCCCAGTCTTCGAACTCCACCCACGTGTTGGCCGGAAGGATGACGTCGGAGTATTCGGCCGTGGCGGTCATCTCCACGTCCTGGTTGATGATCAGCTCGACCTTCGGCCCCACGTTCTTGATGACCCCATACGCCCATTTGGCGTTGTTGATGATGTTGACGTTGTTGAACCACATGACCTTGGTCGGGGTCGGCATGTGGGTCTGCCCGGTGAACACCTTGCGGCCCCGCTTGGGCGTCTGGACGATGAGCGGAACGTCGCCATGATCCCAGTAGGCCGGCTCCTCGTCTTTCAGGTACTTCCTGACCTTCACGTCCTTGCCGGGCGTCCGGGGGTCGGGGGCCGGGGCAAAGGGGTCCTCAAAGAGCCACCCGGTGATGCCTGGCCCGGTCCAGGGGGAACCCTGGAAGATACCTGCTTTGTAGTTGCCGGCCCAGGTGTGGCAGCCGGCGCCGGGCTTGCCGATGTTCCCGGTGAGCATCAGCGGCAGGTAGAAAGCCCGGTTCGCCAGCGTAGCATGGAACCAGTGATTGATCCCCTCGCCGATGTGGATGGCCACCGGCGTGATGGTGGCCATATCGCGGGCCAGGCGTCTGATCATCGCCTTGGGCACGTGGGTGATCGCCGCCACCGTGTCCAGGTCGTAGTCGCGCAGGTGGTCGCGGTAGGCCTCCCACAACGTCAGGCATGGCACCTCGGTGCCATCCACGAGCCGCACGGTTCCCCGCCAGACCAGCGCCGGGTCGATGCCCCTGGCGGTCATCCGTCGGCCCACATCGTCCCGGGTGACGGCCCGCAGCGCCCCAGTGGTCTTGTCGAAAACCACGAAGTCGCCCAGCCTGGCGTACTGGTCGGGCTTCAGGTTCTGGCGCGCGAAGCTCGGCCCGTCAGGTGCAAGGCCCGGCTTGTAGTTGGGGAACACCTCGGCCGCCCGCAGGCGCTTCAGCGTATCGGTCCGCACGATCAGCGGGAAGTCGGTGAACTGCCGCACGAACGCCGCGTCGTACCAGCCGCGTTCCATCATCAGACGGGTGATGCCCAGGAAGAGCGCGGCATCGGTCTGCGGCCGAATCGGCATCCAGTAGTCGGCCTTGACGGCGGGGGGGCTGTATTCGGGCGTGATGACCACGATCTTGGCGCCCCGCTCCATCAACTCGTTGAAGAAGTGGCTCTCGGGCATCTTGTTCTCAATGAGGTTCTTGCCGACCTGGATGTGTAGCTTGGCATGCCGCAGTTCGTTGAAGTCCACGTCGGACGCCTGCAGGCCGTGGACGAAGGGCATACCCGGCGCCTGGTCACCGTGCCAGGTGTAGTTACTCCACTTGCGGGCGCCTAGCGCCTCCTCTGGCCCCACCCCGCGCACGTGGGCGTCCAGCAGCGCCATCATGTTGGCGGCGCGCCAGAGGCCGTACTTGCCGATGACACCCAACAGACCCATGCCGCCGCGGAACTTGAACGTGCGCACGCCAGCGCCGTGCACGGCGTCCACCATCTCGGGCGGATAGCCCTGGTCGAGCAGGCGGCGCGCGCCGTCGGGGCCGCTGTACCGCCGAGCGATAGCGATGAAGGCCGAGGCGATGTACGAGTAGACCTCGTCCCAGGGGACCCGCACGAACGTGTCCTGGCCGCGGCTGTCGAACCGGTACTTCGTCCGCAACTCATCGGTCAGCTCGGGGTAGCCGTCGTCCGCCCACTGCTTCCATCCCCGACGGATCATGGGGTACTTCAGGCGGTACGGCCCGTAGACCCGGCGATGAAAGGTGTAGCCCTTGAGGCACCCGCGCGGGTTCCAGGCCGGCGTCGCCCGGTTGCCGTACAGATCACCGTAGCGGGGCACGTCGTAGTTCTGCTCGATGCGCATGATCACGCCGTTGCGCACAAACGCCCGCATCCGACAGTGGTGCGTGTCGTTGGGCGAGCACACGAACGTGAAGCTGCTGTCGTACCGGTACTGGTCCCGGTAGACCTTCTCCCATGCCCGATCGGGATAGGCCTCCAGCGGGTTCTCCACGACGGACAGCGGCCTGAGCAGGTTGAGCGGGAGGGTCTGGGAGAGCAGGGCGCCGCCGAAGAGGGCACCAGAGAGTTCCAGGAACTCGCGGCGGCGGAGCGTCCGAGGGGCGCTCGGCCCGGCTGCGTTCGAGTCAGGCGCAGGCGATGCCGCTGCGCCGTCGCGCTCGTTCATGGGTGACCTCCCAAACCACGCCAGAGCCCGAGGCCGTGCCGCCTCAGCCGAAATTCGGACTTTGTCGTCCGATTAGTCTGAGAGATTACCCGCACCATACAGGGCAACTACCCCAACCGACAATCCGGTCTCGACCTGATCTTCCACGACCGGTGCCGGCCCTCCACGCGCCCACCTCATGGAGAGGGGGACCCTCGAGCTTGGCGCCGAAATGGATGTCGTCTCGAAGGAGTGTGTTCTGTTCGACGACGTGCAATCCGCAGGACGGTGGGAAATGAGGCGCGCGCCCTGGTGGAGGGGCGAGCGGGGCGAGTGGTGGGTGATCGGCCAGGGCGTGCTGCTGCTCGCCATGGCCCTGGCGCCCGCAGCGTGGCCCTGCAGCACCGCGCCCCGAGTCATCTGGCAGACGCTGGGCGGCTCGTTGATTCTGGCCGGCCTTGGCGTGGCCGGACGCGGCGCGGTCGAGCTGGGGCCCAACCTAACGCCCCTGCCGGAACCGCGCCCCAGGGGGTTCCTGGTGCGAACCGGCCTCTACGCCCACACCCGCCACCCGATCTACGGCGGACTGATCATCGCGGGCGTGGGCTGGGCGCTGTGGAAGGGCAGCGGCTTGCACCTGGTGCTGGCCGTGGCGTTGGCGCTCTACATGAACGCCAAAGCCCGCTGCGAGGAGGGGCGGCTGCTGGCGCGCTTCCCGGAGTACGAGGACTACCGCCGCCGCACCAAGCGCCTAATCCCCGGGGTGTTCTAGCGCGATCTCGAGTCGGCGGTTCGCCTTGCCCTTGTTCTCGGTCCGGGTGATCCGCAGGCGGCCGACCTCCCGGGTGTTGGCCACGTGGGTGCCGCCGTCGGCCTGAGCATCGTAGTTTTCGATCTCCACCACACGGATCTGGGGCAGGTCAGGGACGAGGTTTCTGGCCAGTCGCGTCAGATCCGAGCGCTCGAACTCCTCGCGCGTGACGAACCGGATCAGCACCCGGCGGCGGGAGCTCAGCACACGATTGGCCTCGTCCTCGATGGCGGCCACGCGCTCCTTGCTGAGATCCTCCAGCGCGAAGTCCATCCTGGCGCGGTCGGGATAGATGGCGCCCCCGGTCACCAGTGCGCTGAAGAGCTTGTAGACCGCGCCAACCAGCACGTGCAGCGCGGTGTGGTGTCGCATGACGCCGTAGCGGCGCTCCCAGTCCAGGCTGCCGTGGACCACCTGGCCCACCGGGGGGACCGGGCCATCGAGCACGTGCCAGAGGGTTGCCCCGTCGCGCTTCATCTCAGCGACGCGGCTCTCTGTGCCCGGCCAGGCCAGCCGGCCGGTATCGAACGGCAGGCCGCCGCCGCCAGGATAGAAGGCCGTGCGGTCGAGGGCGACAGCCTGCCCCTCTGCAGCCACCACCGTCGCGTCGAACTCGCGAAGGTAGCTGTCGCGCAGATACAGTGGCTCGGTCACGGCTCCCCCTCCTCGGTGCGTCCCCGTCTTGGACGCCCCCCTCCCTATGCGCCTGGCGGCCGCAGCCGGGGATCGAGGGCATCCCGCAGCGCGTCACCCACCAGGTTGAATCCCAGCACCGTCAGCATGATGGCCAGACCGGGAAACGTGGCGATCCACCAGGCCTGCAGCATGAATTCGCGGCCGCCGGCTAGCATCCCGCCCCAGTCGGGCGTCGGCGGCTGCGCGCCCAGCCCGAGGAACGACAGCCCCGCCGACGATAGGATCGCCGTGCCCACGCCCAGCGTGGCCTGCACGATCACCGGTGCCGCGGCGTTGGGCAGCACGTGGCGGGCGATGATGCGGGGCACCCGCACGCCCAGGGCGCGGGCGGCGTCCACGTACTCCTGCGCCCGCACGACCAGCGTGGCCCCCCGCACCACCCGGGCGAAGGCGGGGATGGCGACGACGCCCACGGCGATGATGGAGTTGCGCACCCCCGGGCCCAGCGCGCCCACGATCGCCAGCGCCAGCAGGAGGGCCGGGAACGCCAGGAGCACGTCCATGACCCGCATGACCAGCACGTCGACGCGGCCGCCGACGAACCCGCTCAACAGCCCCAGCGGCACACCCAACCCGGCTGCGATGGCCACGGCCAGGAATCCGACGACCAGCGAGATCCGGCTGCCGTAGATGATCCGCGTGAACACGTCCCGGCCGAACTCGTCGGTGCCGAGCCAGTGCGCGGCGGATGGGCCGCGCAGCGCCTGCTCCCACACCTGCGCGTTGGGATCATACGGCGCTACCCACGGCGCCAGGGCGGCGGAGGCGGCCATCGCCAGCAGCACCAGCAGGCCCACGGCCGCAGGCCGGTGCCGCACGAGATGTCGCACCCGCTGGCGGCTAGTCATACCGTACCCGCGGGTCCACCACCGCGTAGAGCAGATCGACGCCGAGGTTGATGAGCACAAAGGCCGCGGCCGTGAAGAGGATGGTGCCCTGCACCAGGGAGATGTCCCGGCTGTAGATGGCGCTGACCGCCAGCCGCCCCAAGCCGGGCCAGGCAAAGACGGTCTCGGTGAGCACGGCGCCGCCCAGCAGACCGCCCAGCTGCAGCCCGACCACGGTGATCACCGGGATCAGCGCGTTGCGCAGCGCATGGCGCACCAGCACATTCTTCTGGGCCAGGCCCTTTGCCTGCGCCGTGCGGATGAAGTCCTGCCCCAGCACCTCGAGCAGGCTACTACGGGTCATGCGGGCGATGAGTGCCGAGGACGCCAACCCCAGCGTGACCGACGGCAGCACGAGGTGCTTCCAGCTCCCGAACCCCGAGGCCGGTAGCCATCCCAGCGCCAGGGCGAAGACCAGCATCAGCAGCAGGCCCAGCCAGAACACAGGCAGGGACACGCCGAACAGCGCCAGCAGCATGGCCGCGTGATCCAGGGGGCTGCCACGATAGGCCGCGGAGAGCACGCCGGCGGGCAGGCCAATCGCCAGCGCGACGGCGAGGCTCGCCGCGGTCAGCACCAGGGTGAACGGGGCCCTGGCCAGCACCTCGTCCCACACCGGGGCGCCAGTGCGCAGTGATCGCCCCAGGTCGCCCCGGACCGCCCGCCAGACGAACCGGCCGTACTGGACCACGAGCGGATCGTCCAGGCCCAGGCTGCGGCGCAGGCGCGCTACCTCTTCCTGCGAAGCGCCCTGGCCCAGCTCGCCGAGCAGCACCCGGGCCGGGTCACCCGGGGTGAGGTGCAGCGTGATGAACGCCACCAGCGTCACGCCCAGCAGCACCGGGGCCAGGAGCGTGAGGCGCTGGACCAGGAAGCGGGCCATTCGTCAGCCGGCGGTCATCGACGAACCCAGCGTTAGCGTCGCAGTGTCGCCTTCCGGAGTTCCAGGTTGATCCACGAGAACGGTGACGTGGTGCCCTTCAGCTCGCTGCGCACGGCATAGGTCGACAGCGGGTAGTACAGAAAGATCATGGGCGCGTCGCGCACGATCAGCGTCTGCGCCCGGCGGTAGATGCGCTCGCGCTGGTTCTGGTCGGCGGTCGCGCGGCCTTCCTCGAGCAGCCGGTCCACCTCTGGGTTCTTGTAGCGCGAGTAGTTCGGGTTCGGGATCTGTGAGGAGTGGAAGAGCGAGTACAGGGTATAGTCGGCATCCAGCGTCACGGTGCCCCACCGCATGCCGTAGAGGTCGAAGTCCCCGCGCTCCAGTCGCGACAGCCAGGTGCCGAACTCGACCACGTCCACCTCGACCTGGATGCCGACGGGTTGCAGGCTGGCCTGGATCGCCTGCGCGATCCGGCGCCACTCGGCACTCTCGAAGACCACCAGACGCGCCCGGCTGCCGGGCCGGACGCCGGCCTCGGCGAGCAACGCCTTGGCGCGATCCAGATCGTACTCGTACCCCGAAAGATCCGGATTCGCGCCGAAAACCACCGGCGCCAGCGGCCCGTTGGCCGGCAGCGCCAGGTCCTTGAGGAAGAAGCTGATCAGGCCTGCCACGCGCACCGCGTGGCCCACCGCGCGCCGGGCGCGCACGTCGTTGAACGGCGGCCGCTCCAGGTGGAAGCCGATGTAGTTGGCGCTGAAGCTGGGTTCCTTGTACACGGTCACCCGCGGGTTGCGCTCCAGCCGCGGCACCGCGTCGGCCGGCATGTTGAAGACCACGTCAACGCCGCCCGACTCCAGCTCGACGATCTGGGTCGAAGCCTCGGGGATCGGACGCATGACCACCCGAGCGATCTGCGGCGCGCCACCCCAGTACTCATCGTTGCGCACCAGCGTGATCCGGTCGCGGGCTATCCACGACTCGAACTTGAACGGCCCGGTGCCCACCGGGTTGCGGGCGAAGTCCGCGCCAAACCGCTGCACGGCCGCCGGACTGACAATGGAAGTCGCCGGGTGGGTCAGGTGATTCAAGAGCGCCGCAAACGGAAAGCGGGTGG
Source organism: Candidatus Fervidifonticultor quintus (assembly GCA_031459535.1). Classification (GTDB taxonomy): domain Bacteria; phylum Sysuimicrobiota; class Sysuimicrobiia; order Sysuimicrobiales; family Humicultoraceae; genus Fervidifonticultor_A; species Fervidifonticultor_A quintus. Next base: position 7,482 of record JAVKIJ010000034.1, read on the forward strand.
TGATCTGAACCGTGTCATCGGCGATCACACGCACGCTCTCCACCATGCTGAGCACGAAGAAGGCGCGCGCCCTGGACTGCGGGTTGACGAATCGCTCCAGGGTGAATCGCACGGCCTCGGCGCCAAACGGTGTCCCGTCGTGGAACTTCACGCCGCGGCGCAGTTTGAACTCCCATGTGCGATCACCCGCCGGCCTTCAGGACACGGCCAACCGTGGCTCCAGCCCCCTGGCCGAGCGAACCAGCAACGTCTCGTAGATCTGATTGATCACCAGGAACGACGGACCGTCGTTCGTCCGATGCGGATCCAGCGCCGTGGCGTCCGCCGGCATGGCGACCACGATGCCTTCGCCAGCCGCCGGCGCCCCCAATCCCACCCCACCGCCAAGCAGCAGCAACAGCATCACAACCAGCACTCGCCGCAACATCGTCACACCTCTCTCGCCGATGGTAGGAGCCTCGCGCAGTACGGCTCGTCTTCCTCACCTTAGGATATGCGACTCCACACGTCTACCGCCCCGCCGCGGGCGCCGCTAGCGTCCCGTCAGCGTCGGGAGCGGCGCATCCTCGGCCAATCGGCACGAGGCGCCGCTGCAGCGCTTCAGGGCGGCCAGGCGGGCTGACAGTGGTCCGAGGACACCGATCTCGGTGGCGTGGATGCTCTCCATCTGGTAAGGATCCCGTGCCAGGTCGTACAACTCACGCTCCCCGGTCGCATACTCCACGTAGACCAGATCTCTGCCTCGCACACCGTGGAACTCCGGGATGCCCCGCCCTCCCGGCGATCGCTCCGGCGCGGCCTGAGGCAGGCCGTCGGGCTGCTCGCGGTAGTGCTCGATGGCAATGGCCTGCCGCCATGCCTCCGGCGCTGGCGGGGCGGCGCCCAGCAGCGGCACCAGCGACCGGCCGTCGACCCTCTCCGGAATCGGTACGCCGGCAATCTGTGCGAACGTCGGCGCCAGATCGTTGTTGCAGGCCAACAGGGCTAGGGTCCGTCCCTCGGGGACGGCCAGCCCGCGCACCACGTGCGGCACGCGAATTGACTCTTCATAGGGCGTATTCTTGCCGGCGGCGATCCGATGCTCGCCCAGGTGCCAGCCGTTGTCCGACGTGAAGAAGATGTACGTGCGAGACAACTGCCCGGTGGCCGCCAGCACGTCCACCAGCGCCGCGATCATCTCGTCGACGGCCAGCAACGACTGCAGGCGAACCCGGAAGTGCTCGTCGATGTCAGAGGTCTGCCGCGGGCTCAGGGGAGCCCGGCTGCGTAGCCACGCCGGCTTGTCGCTGGTGTCGGCCTCATTGAATGCCGGAGAGCGGGGCGCTGCCACGCCGCTGAAGGCATCCTCGTGACGCGGCGCGGGTGTCGCGGGCGCGTGGGGCGCGTACGTCGACAGGTGGACGAAGAACGGCCGGCCAGCGGCTGCCGCCTGCCGGATGAACGCAATGGCCTTGCGGGCGAGCAGGTCGGTCATGGAGTCCTCGGGCGCTCGCCCATAGGGCACGATCCGGCCGTTTTCGTTCATGCGAAAGTTGAAGTTGGCGTAGGGAGTGCCGCCGGCGGGACTGTTCCATTCGTCCCAGCCCGGCGGCACATGGGTCTGTTGCCCGCGCAGCGGATAACCGTTCAGGTACTTCCCAAGAAACGCGGTACGGTATCCGGCGGCCTGCAGCCATGTTCCGACCGTGGAGCGCTCGTGGCCCTGCTCCAGGAACCGCGGATACCCCCCGTTGGGCCGGGTGTTGGTCAGCACCCGGTGGTTGTGCACGTACTGCCCGGTCAGGATCGTAGACCTGGACGGACAGCACAACGCGTACGTCACGAAGAACTGGGTGAACGTCACACCGCGCTCGATCAGCAAGCTCCCGAGAAGAGGCATGTAAGCCACGGAGCGGGTATCGAGGTCGTCGGTAAGTATGAAGACGATGTTGGGCCTCGCCGGGAGGGGTGCAGGCGCCGCGGCGCTCCAGACGGCCGGCTGCGCGAGCATCGCCAGCGTGACCCGAAACTACCATGGTGACCGGGATGGGGTTGGGACGACGGTTCATCGAAGTGCGTCAGCGTAGCATGTCGTAGAATACGCTTCTGCTCCGACCATGTGCGCCAGCACGTCACGGATGGATTTCATCCCCGCCTGGGGCGGCGTGGTCAGTTGCCCCCAGGCGTGCGGCCGGCAGAGATCGGTGATCTCCCGCGGCACGTTGCCGAACGCTTCCAGAATCCGCTGCGGAACCATCAGGATGCGCCCCCTGTGATCTCCAGGATCTTGTGCCGCCCGGTCTGCCCGTGCACGATGCGCACCCGGGACGGCGGCACCTTTAGATAGTCTGCCACGGCTCGCGCCACCGCCCGGTTGGCCTGTCCTCCGTGCGGCGGCGAGGTCACGGCCACCCGCAGGGTCGCAGGGTCCAGGCGCTCCACGCGGGTGCGGGCGGCGCGGGGGGTCACGATGACCGCGAGGCGCATGGGGTCGCCATCTTGACAGCCGGCGGGCGCGCTACAATATATACGGCACCATACTGGCGACGGCGGAGGACGTTAGACCTCATGGAGGTGAGCTCGCATGGTATGGGCCAATGTGATCAACGCCCTGATCGGAATCTGGTTCATCATTGCGCCGTTTGCGCTGGCATTTCAAGAGCTTCGCGGCGCCATGTGGACCAGCATCATCGGCGGCCTCATTCTGCTGATCCTCGCAGGCTGGGCCGTCTTCAATGAGGGCGCACGCAAGCAGAAGTGGGTTCAGTACGTCAACGGCCTCGTCGGCATCTGGTTCGTGCTCTTCCCGTTCATCTTCACGCTATCCACCAATGCGGCAGTCATGTGGACCAGCATCATCGGGGGGGCCGTCGCGCTCATCCTGAGCGCCTGGCTGGCGTTCAGCGTCCTGGCGAAGGAGGCCCCTGCCCGCTGATTTGCTCCCTCCGCCGTCGCGTGCCGGCGCCGCCCTCGTGGCGGCGTCGGCGTTTTCGATGGTATACTAGGGGCCATCTGCACGTCCGGGAGGGAAGCACCCAGGTGGGGGCGCTGGCCGTTTCGGTGGTCGCCGTGGCTGGTATCGGATTCATCGTCACGCTGACGCAACTCAGTCTGCGCCTCTTCGGTGTGCCCGAAGAGCACGAGTTAATTGCGGGAATCTTCATGGCGGTCGCCTACGGGCTCTTCTCCGTCCCGGCCCTATTGCTACTCGCCCGGTAGGCCCGGCGGGGCCAAGGCAGCGACCTCTTCGACTTCGGCGGGCGTCAGTTCCCACGCCGTGGCCTTCGCGTTGGCCTCGACCTGCTCCGGCCTGGTCGCCCCGGCAATGACCGTGCACACCATGGGACGCGCCAGCAGCCAGGCGATGGCCAGCTCGGCCACGCTGTGGCCCCGGGCCCGCGCCCAGCCGTCGAGGGCCTCCACCAGGGTCAGGTTGCGCCGGGTCAAGAACCGGCGCTGGAACTGCTCGCTCCCATATCCCCGCGTTCCGACCGGCGCCGGTTCGCCCTGACGGTACTTCCCGGTGAGAACGCCAGCGGCCAGCGGGTAGTAGGGGATGACGCCGACCCCGAACGCCTGGCAGGCCGGAATCAGTTCCCGTTCGATCTCGCGAACCAGCAGGCTGTACTCTGGTTGCACCGTCACGAAGCGCGACCACCCGCGCCGTTCGCTGAGCCACAGCGACCACACCAGCTGCCAGGCAGCGAAGTTCGAACAACCGATATAGCGCACCTTCCCCTGCCGAACCAGATCGTCCAGCGCGCCCAGGCTCTCCTCCAGCGGCGTCTCCTGATCCCACCGGTGAATCTGCAGCAGATCAACATAGTCCATCTGCAGCCGCCGCAGGCTGGCCTCTATGCCCGCGACGAGCCGCGCGCGGGAGACGCCGGCCTGGTTGGGGCCGTCGCCCAACGCCCAGCCGACCTTTGTGGCGACCACGGCACGGTCGCGGCGCCCGGTGAGTGCCTTGCCCAGGAATTCCTCTGACCGGCCACCGCCGTAGACGTCGGCAGTGTCGAAGAAGGTCATCCCCAGGTCCAGGGCCGCATGGACGATGCGGGCCGCGCCGTCGGCGTCCACGAACCGGCCGAATGTGTTGCAACCCAGCCCCAGCACGCTGACCTGGAGCCCGGCACTTCCCAGCCGGCGGTACTTCATACTGCCTCCTTCTCCAGCGTAACGTCACCCGCGCACGAGCGGACCGAGCGGCTCTTCCGGTGACTTGGACCCGAGTGTAGAGATGTCCTGCGAAGCGCGGCGTGGATCGCGCGTGACCAGCTGGCGGCGCACCGACTACGGCCGAACGCAAATGTTCATGGGGTCAGCACGCCAGCACGGCGATGACCACAGCGTAATGGGCACCACCGAGAGGGGTCAAGCGACCGCCCCGCCAACTTAGCACCCATGGAGTCTCTGAAGCGTCGCATCCTCGCCGAAGGCAAGAACCTGGGAGGCGGCATTCTGAAGGTGGACGCCTTCATCAACCACCAGGTCGACCCTGTGCTGATGCAGGAGTGCGGGCAGGAGCTGGCGCGGCGCTTCCGTCACGCCGGTGCCACCAAGGTGCTCACCGCCGAGATCTCCGGCATCGCGCCAGCGCTGTGCGCCGCGTTGGACTTGGGCATCCCCATCATCTACGCCCGCAAGCAGCGTCCGGTGACGATGCCCGATCAGATCTACCTGACCATCGCACCGTCGCACACCAAGGCCGGACGCGTGGAGCTGATGGTGTCGCCCGAGTTCCTCCACCAGCACGACCGTATCCTCATCATCGATGACTTCCTGGCTACCGGTGAGACCATCCTAGGCCTGGCCCGGCTGGCACAGGCTGCAGGTGCCACGGTGGTCGGCGTTGGGGTGGTAATCGAAAAGACATTCGAGGGCGGGCGCGCCGCGGTCCAGCGGCTGGGCGTCCCCGTCGAAGCCCTGGCCCGCATCAGCGATATGAGCGACGGGAAGATCGTGCTGGAGGACGCGCCGGGACCACCGGGGTTGGGCTTGCCCGGACCGACATGACGTCTACTGGAGGCCATCGAGGTGGAGACGCGTGCAGCGGTGCTGTACGAGATGGGGCGCCCCACCCCGTATGCGGCGTCACGCCCCCTGGTCGTGCAGGACGTGACCCTGGCGCCGCGGGGCCCGGGCGACACCGATCATTCTGGGCCACGAGGCGAGCGGGGTGGTGCGGAAGACCGGGCCGGGCGTGACCGGCTTGGCCCCTGGTGACCCCGTAGTGTTCTCGTTCGTGCCGGGCTGCGGCCGCTGCGTGCCATGTGCCACTGGCCGGCCGGCGCTGTGCGAGCGCGGCGTTGCAGCCAACGCGGCGGCGATGCTGCTGTCAGGGGCCCGCCGCTTTCACGACGGCTCCGGTGCCGTCATCAGCCATTTCCTGGGCATCTCTGCCTTCGCTCGCCACACGGTCGCGGCGGCGGAGTCGCTGATCCCGATCGACCGCGGATTCCTTCTTGACACCGCTGCCCTCTTCGGCTGTACCGTGCTCACCGGTGTCGGTGCGGTGGTTAACACGGCCCGCGTGGAATCGGGAACCAGCGTCGCGGTCTTCGGTCTGGGCGGCGTGGGGCTGAGCGCCGTCATGGGCGCACGGCTCTCGTCGGCGCTCATCCGCTCGTGGCCGTAGACGTGCTCGACGCCAAGCTGGAGGTAGCCCGCGCGCTCGGGGCGACCCACAGCGTCAACTCCCGCACGACCGACCCGGTCGAGGCGATTCGGGAGCTCACCGGCGGAGGAGCGCACTACGCCCTCGAGAGTGTTGGCAGCGAGCAGGCCCTGGTGGCGGCCTACCAGGCCACCCGCCGCGGGGGCACCACGGTGAGCATGGGTTTGACGGACCGTCAAGGGGTCGTTCATGGGCTCGGCCGTGCCCCGGCGCGACATCCCAGGTTCATGGCGCTCTATCAGGCGGGTCTGTTGCCCGTCGATCGGCTCGTGACCCGATTCCTGACCCTCGACGAGATCAACGCGGGATTCGACGCGCTGGCCGGGCCGCGCGCTCAGCGGTTGACGGCGCCCATGGCGTCTGGCGGATATCGCTCGCCCGCGGCCACCCCGGGTGGGGCGATAGTGTTCAGCGCGTCGAGGTCGGCCGGGGTGAGCTCGACCTCGAGCGCGCCCAAATTGTCCTCGAGGTGGGCGCGGCGTTTCGCACCGGGGATGGGCACGATGTCCTCGCCCTGCGCCAGCACCCACGCAATGGCCAGTTGTGGCAGGGTGCAGCCCTTGGCCGCCGCCATCTCGCGCAGGCGGTCCACCAGTGCCAGATTCCGAACAAAGTTCTCCGGGTGGAACCGCGGATGGATCCGGCGACGGTCATCAGCCGCCAGATCCTCGGGCGCTCGCAACGTCCCGGTGAGGAATCCCCGGCCCAGGGGGCTGTAGGCCACGAACCCGATCCCCAGCGCACGGCAGGTGGCCAGCACGCCGTCCTCGGGGTCTCGCGTCCACAGCGAGTACTCCGACTGCACGGCGGCGATGGGGTGCACGGCGTGGGCCCGTCGGATCGTCCCGGCCGCGGCCTCGGACAGCCCCAGATAGCGCACCTTGCCAGCCCGCACCAGCTCGGCCATGGCCCCCACCGTGTCCTCGATGGGCGTCTCGGGATCTACCCGATGCTGGTAGTAGAGATCGATCACGTCGACCCCCAGCCGTCTCAGGCTGGCCTCAGCGGCCTGCCTCACGTACTCGGGACGGCCGCTGATACCCGCGGGACGTCCCTGGGCATCGCGGATGCTGCCGAACTTGGTCGCGATGGCTACGTCGCGCCGGAATGGTCGGACCGCACGGCCGACGAGTTCTTCGTTGTGACCGTTGCCGTAGACATCGGCCGTGTCGAAGAAGGTCACGCCGAGCTGGTAGGCCCGACGGATCGTGGCCTCGGACTCCTCCTCGTCGCCCGGGCTGCGCCCGTAGCTGCCGGACATGCTCATGCAGCCCAGGCCTAAGGCCGAGGTGATGAGCCCGCTCCTACCCAGTGCTCGCATCCGCATCGCAGGACTCCTGAGATACACGGTGACCGCACACCATGTACTATTCACCAGGCAGGCGCCACTGTCTTGACGGCAGGGTGTGCCTGGGTCCGAAAAGAACCCCCTGGAGCACAGGGTCCTCTCGGGTCGGACGCCCGAGGCCGCCACGCTGACGTGTTCGGTCTGCGCTCACAGGAGGGACCACTATGGATACGGTGTGGATTCGCCGGATAGGGCTGCTGAGCCTGCTGGCACTGGGCGTGTGGAACCGGCCGGCATTCGGCCAGGCCTTTCCCACCCGGCCGATCGAGCTCGTGGTGCCGTTCGCGGCGGGAGGCGGGAGTGATATCCTTGCCCGGGCCATGGCCAAAGTCATGGCTGAGGAGCGGCTGCTTCCCGTGCCCCTGGTCGTGACCAACAGGCCGGGTGGTAGCGGCGCAGTCGGATGGGGATACGTGTTGTCCAAACGCGGCGACCCGTACTTCCTCGCCACGGTGAGTTCCAGCTTTTGGACCACGCCGCTCGTGGGTCAGGCGCCGTTTACCTTCAAGGACTTCACGCCCGTGGCCGGGGTCGCGCGGGACACCTACCTGTACGTGGTGCGCACCGAGTCGGCCTATCGCACGCTGCGGGACGTCATCACGGTCGCACGGCAGTCTCCGGAACTCATCAGCATCGGCGGCTCTGCTGCGGCATCGGACGACCGGGTGGCCACGGGCTTGCTCCAGCGCGCAGCAAACGTTCGCTTCAACTACATACCCTTCGGCGGCACAGGACCGGCCCTGACCGCGTTGCTGGGAGGGCACGTATCGTCCACGTGGATCAACCCAGGCGAGGGGCTCGAGCACATCAAAGCCAACAAGATCCGCGCGCTGGCCCTCACGTCGTCGGAGCGTCTGCGGGTCCTGCCCGACGTGCCCACCTTCCGCGAACTGGGCTACGATCTGACCTGGGAGCAGTTCCGAGGTGTCGTCATGGCCCCGGGCGTGCCGGCCGACGCGGTTCGGGTGATGAGCGAGGCGTTCGTGAAGCTTTGCCGGTCAGCGAGGTGGCATCGGGAGTACGTGGAACCCAACGTCCTGGTCGGAGCCTGCCAAGGCCCCGAGGAATTCGCCAGGACCCTTGAGGTGTACAATGAGCGCTACCGGCGGACGTTCCAGGACCTGGGCGTGATCCGCTGAGACCCACGGCTCCGTTGCGCCCGTGAGACGGATCTGGGATCGAGCGATCGCCCTGCTGCTCCTAGGCCTGGCGGTCTACATCATCGTGGCCGCCCGCGGTATGGCCTACATGCAGGATCGGGTGCCCGGCCCGGGCTTCGCGCCCCTGTGGATCGGTATCGGCCTGGCGCTCGCGGCGCTGGCAGTAGTCCTCGACCAAGCCCCAAGCAGTCCGACCGCGCCACCAGAAGGCGTCGCCAGAGCGCCCGGTGACGTCGCAGCGCCCGGTGACGTGGAGGCAAGACGCGCGGCGGTCGGTCCCGCCGTCGTGACCGCCATCGTGGTGGCAGTCCTGTTGACGCCCCTGGTGGGCATGCTGGTTGCGTTGGCGGTGATGGTGGTGGTCACCTCGCGGCTGCTCGGGGCTGCATGGCGCACTGCCGCCGCAACGGCGGCGCTGCTGACGCTGGCGTTCTACGCCGTGTTTGGACGGTGGTTCAAGGTCCCGCTCCCCGCCGGACCGTGGGGATTCTGATGCTCCGGTGAATATCCTTAGCCTGCTAGCCTCAGGGTTTGCGATCGCGCTCCAGCCCGTCAATCTCGCGACTGCGGCCCTGGGCGTCCTGGTCGGTCAGCTCATCGGTGTTCTACCTGGCATTGGACCAGCGGCGGCGATCGCCATCCTGCTCCCGGTAGTCGCGGACACCAACGCCACCGCGGCCATGATCATGTTCGTGGGCGTCTACTACGGCGCCATGTACGGCGGCACGATCACCTCGGTGCTGCTACGGATCCCGGGCGAGTCGGCATCGGTGATGACCACCATCGATGGCTACCAGATGGCCCTGCAGGGCCGGGCGGGGCCCGCGCTGGGTATCGCGGCCTTCGGGTCGTTCGTCGCCGGCACACTGGGAGTGGTGGCGTTGATGGTCCTGGCGCCCTCCCTGGCCCGCGCCGCGCTGGCGTTCGGGCCGCCGGAGTACGCGGGGCTCCTCACCCTCTCCTTGAGCCTGGTGGTGCATCTCGGGGGCACGCATCGGGCAAAGGGCGCCGCGTCAGCGTTGCTGGGGCTGTGGCTCTCTGTGATCGGCGTGGACCTCTTCTCCGGCTTGCCGCGGTTCACATTCGGTCAGGTGAAACTGCTCAGCGGTCTGGAGTTCGTACCGGTTGCCGTCGGGCTGTTCGGGCTCGCGGAAATCATGGCATCGTTGCAGGAGGGCCGGACGGGGACGCTGGTACGCGCGGATCTGGGCCTTCGCAGGGTGCTGCCCACCGCGGCGGACTGGCTGGCGAGCCGCTGGGCGATCGTGCGCGGCACGTTGATTGGCTTCTTCATCGGCGTTCTGCCCGGCGCCGGTGCCACCGCCGCGTCCATGATCGCGTACGCTGTCGAGAAGCGCGCCGCGCGGGATCCCGACCGGTTCGGCCGCGGGGCCGTCGAGGGCGTCGCGGCTCCCGAGAGCGCCAACAACGCGGCGGCAGTAGGAGCCATGGTCCCGCTGTTCACCCTGGGCATCCCCGGGTCGGCGGCCACGGCGGTCATGCTGGGAGGGCTGCTGATGTTCGGTCTGCGGCCCGGTCCGTTGCTCTTCGATCACCAGCCCCAGTTCGTCTGGGGTGTCATCGCCAGCATGTACGTCAGCAATCTGTTGCTGGTGTTGCTCAACGTGGCGGCGATCCCCGTTTTTGTGGCGGTGCTCAGGCTGCAGCGAGCGGTACTGCTCCCCGCAGTGGTCGCGATTGCCATCATAGGGGTCTTCAGCCTCGAGAACAGCCTGTTCGAGGTGTGGATCGCGCTGATCTTCGGAGCCATCGGCTACCTGATGCGTCGGCTCGAGTACCCGCCCGCCCCCATGGTGCTGGCCCTGGTCCTAGGCAATACGCTGGAGGAGGCGGTACGCCAGTCACTGCTCATGTCGAGGGGCGATCTCACCGTGTTCGTGACACGTCCGCTGGCGGCCATGTTCTTGCTGGTGACGGTGGTTCTGATCGCTCTCCCACTGGTGTCACGCCGCCGAAGATAGGAGGGAGGCCGTGGAGATTGCCGGGATCATGCACGGCGCACGCAAGGTGACCCGGATCCTCGCCCGCATCCGGGAAGGCGAGAAAGTGCTCGTCGTGGCCGACACGGACACAGCGGTGGTCGCCGAGGCACTGGCCGCCGCCGCGTTGGAGCTCACCAGCGAGGTGGTCACCACCTTCATGACCCCGAGGCACGTGGACGGCGACGAGCCGCCCGCAGTGGTCGCTGCGGCCCTGATGGCAGCCGACGTGGCCCTGCTGCCGGTCAGCTATTCGATCAGCCACTCTACCGCGGTGCGCAACGCCCTCCAGAGCGGCACGCGGGTGCTCTCGCTCCCGGCCGTCACCCCCATCCAGCTCGTGCGAGGGGGTGCCGAGGCCGACTTCGAAGCAGCCGCGCCGACCGTTCGGCGCGTCGCGGAACGGCTGACTGCGGCGTCCAGTGCGCACCTCACCACGCCCGCAGGAACCGACTGCACATTCGACCTGCGAGGTCGCTCGGGCAACGCCCATGACTGTATCCTCGACCGTCCGGGGAAGTTCTCGGCGTTCCCCAATATCGAGGCCAACATTGCCCCTGTGGATGGCACCGCCGAGGGCGTGCTGGTCTTCGACGGCAGCATTCCCAATCTGCGCCTGGGCGGGACGCTGCGCAGTCCGGTGACCTGCACGGTCAAGAGGGGTGCCATCGTCCAGATTGAGGGCGGATGGGAAGCCGCCATGATTCGCAAGGTGTGGGCGGCATTAGGCGACGCGGCCGTCTACAACGTCGCACAGTTGGCCATCGGCCTCAATCCTGCGATCCCCATCCTCACCGGTGTGTGGGCCCAGGACCACGGCGCCTTCGGCACGGTACACATCGGCATCGGTACCAGCGCCAATCTCGGAGGCACCACCAAGGCAGCGGCCCACTTCGATGGGATGATGTCCCGTCCCACTCTGATGCTGGACGGCCAGGTCCTGTTGGAGGACGGGGAACTGCGAGCCTGACCGCGGCGCGCCTGGCGCACGCCGCCACTATGAACCCTACGTCGCCCATGAGGAGGGAACCGTCGTGCCGACCGTCCAGCACATTGCCGCACTCATCCAGGCGTATGCCGATGGGCCACGGCTGATCGAAGAGGCGATCAGGGGGATGTCCGCAGACGAGCTCCACTTCAAGCCCGGGCCCGAGCACTGGAGCATCCACGAGAACGTCATCCATGTGGTCGACACCGACCTCATCGCTGCGGGGCGCATGCGGTTCATCATCGCGCAGCCGGGCACCATGCTGGTCGGGATGGATGTCGGAAGGTGGGCGCAGACCATGGCGTATCCCGCCCAGCCGCTGGCCGAGGCGGTGGAGCTGCTACGAGCGGTGCGGGCGTCGACCGCCGCCCTGCTCCGGCGCGTTCCGCCAGCGACGTGGGAGCAGACCGGGACGCACACCGAGGCCGGTCCCCAGACCCTGGAGTGGCTGGTCGAGCATTTCGTCGAACACATCCACTACCATCTGCGCACCATCGCCAAACGGCGCGAACAGTTTGCCCGGGCCGGGTGAACCGGCCAGGGCGCCGCCCGAGGATCTGACCCGCCATGCCGCTGCTGTCGGTGGCCGACCTCACGAAGTCCCACGCCGGCCAGGAGATCCTCAACGGCGTCACGTTCGCCCTCGAGGCGGACGAACGCGCAGCCCTGGTCGGCCGCAATGGGGCCGGGAAGACCACGCTGCTACGGCTGATCGCCGGGCTCGACCGCCCCGACCGCGGCCGCATCACCCTGGCCCGTTGGGCCTGCCTGGCGTATCTGCCGCAAACTCCGCAGGGACCATCCGATGTACCGGTCCTGGCGTACGTGCTCGCCGGTGCCAGCGAGGTCAGCGCGCTCGAGGCCCGGCTCCGCGATCTGGAACGGCGCATGGCCCTCCCCGAAGTCCACGACCATCCCGAGATCCTGCAGGTCGCGATGGACGAGTACGCCCGTCTGCGCCAGCATTTCGAAGCGGCCGGGGGGTTTGCGCTGGACGTGCGGGCCAAGACGGTGCTGACGGGCCTGGGATTCCGCGCCACGGACTACGACAGGCCACTGGGCGCCCTCAGCGGCGGCTGGCGCGCCCGTGCGGAACTGGCGCGGGCGCTCCTTGGGGAACCTGATCTGCTCCTGCTGGACGAGCCGACGAACCACCTCGACCCGACGACGACCGAGTGGCTCGAAGAGTACCTCAAGGCCTTTGCCGGCGCGTGCATCATCGTCAGTCACGACCGCTACCTGCTGGACGCCGTCACCTCGCGCACGCTGGAGCTGGAGGCCGGGCGACTGGAATCGTATCCGGGAGCGTACTCGGCCTTTGTTCGGCTCAAGGCCGAGCGTGCGCGAAGGCAGCAGGAGGCCTGGGAGCGTCAACAGGAGGAAATCGCGAAGCTCGAGGACTACATCCGTCGCTACCGCGCCGGGCAGCGGGCCGCGCAGGCCAAGAGCCGCGAGAAGCGACTGGCGCGCATCGAAGCCAGAACCGAAGACGCGCCGCGCGCGCAGCGGGTGCTCCGGCTGACGCCGCCCAGAACGCCGCTAGCATCGGGACGGATGGTTGCGCGGCTGCAGAACGTCTCCAAGGCGTTCGACGGGTTCGAGGTACTCAGCGACGTGAGCTTGGAGATTCACCGCGGCGAGCGCGTCGGCCTGCTCGGACCCAACGGCGCGGGCAAGTCCACGTTGCTGCGTCTGGTTGCAGGCCTGGAATCTCCCACATCGGGCATCGTCACCCTAGGCAGCGGCGTACGCCCCCGGTACTTCGCACAGGAGTCCACCGAGGCGCTCGACGTGGAGAACACGGTACTCGACGAGGTCCTGGGGGATCGGCCGATGACCCCCAAGCAGGTCCGCACCTACCTTGGCCGGTTCCTGTTCACCGGCGACGACGCGTTCAAGCGCATCGGCATGCTCTCAGGCGGCGAGCGCCAGCGGTTGCTGCTGGCCACATGGCTGCTTGATGCCCCCAATCTGCTGTTGCTCGATGAACCGACGAACCATCTTGACATCGCCTCGCGCGAGGCGCTGGAGGCCGCGCTCCTCGAGTTCCCCGGCACCATGATGGTGGCGACGCACGATCGCTACTTACTCGAGCGGCTGGCCACCCGCATCCTCATCGTGGAAGACCGCGGCGTGACCGACTTCACGGGCACCTACCATGAACTACGCCAGCACCAGCGCCGGCAAGCACCCCAGGCGGGCGGACGTCGCGAGGCGGGCCAGCCCCAGGCCCCCAGGAAAAGCTCCCGCACCGCACCCCCGCTCCGGCCGACCTTCGACCAGGTGGCGGCTCAACTGGAGGCCGCCGAGCAGGACCTCAAGGACGCGGCCTCCTGGCTGGGCGATCCGGAACTCTACCGCGACCCGGAACGCGCCAAAGCCATGCGCGCACGCTACGAGGCCGCGGAACGGCGCATTGCCGAACTCTACGAGGAGCTGGGTCGTCTGGAGGGCGAGCGGTCCCAGGGATAGGGGCCGGCTGCTAGCGTCCCGTCGCGCCCAGCCTCTGGAAGGCCAGCCCCGTCTGTGTCAGCCGCGGCGGGTCGGCCATCATGTTCTGCACCGCGGCTCGATTTGCCAGCCTGAACAGCTCAGCGGGGGGCAAGCGACGGGTGGCCTCGTTGTACTCCACGTACCCGTAGAAGTGTCGCGACCAGAAGAACGAGATGAAGTCCACCGTGAGGTAGTGCGAGAGCCGCCCCATGGTGGTAATGAATTGTGCGTCGAGCGGCTCCCAGAAGCCGAAGGTGTCTCGTGCGAAGAGGCCGGCGGCCGCGGCCACGGGTGCGCCGCCAAGGTCGCGGTCACGGGCCTTGTAGAGCCATGCCTCCCCGATGACCAGCCGCTTGCCGGCCCGGTGGGCTACCTCGGCCATCTGGATCGCGCGGTCAAGCAGGAAGTCGTGGTTGATCGGGTAGATGTGGAGATCGAGGTAGTCCAGACCCGGCACGCGAGCCAGGGCCTGCAGGTACGCCACATCCTCCCAGGTGCCCGTCCCGGCGCCCAGTTGTACCCCCTGCTTGTCGAGCCCGCTGATCACATCCTGGAGGAGATCCACCATGGCCTCGGGGGTGAAGCGCAGCCCGGTGTTCGCTTGCTGCGTGCCCGGCTCGTTCTCGATGGTGATCAGGTTGGGCCTGACCTCGCGGATGACCGCCTCGACGTGCTGGCGCTTCTCGCGCCTGTAGCGATCCCAGGTCAGGCCGGCGTAGTGCCCCTCGGGCCGTACCTGGCTGAAGACGGGGTCACGAAACGCAGCGGTGGTCTGTGCGAGGAGCTTGAGGTTCCGCCGTCGGACCTCGCCCCCAACCCACTTGAAGAACTCCAGGTAGTCGGCCGAGTGCGGGAACGCCGGCACCAGGAGGGGATACTTGATGGCCACCTTCACTCCCCGCGCGCCGGCGTGCTGGAGGCGGTCGAGATATGCCGCCACCGCCTGGCGCTGCTCGGGCCGCAGCAAGGTCTCGCCCTGATTCCCGTTGGCCGCCAGCAGCTCGGCACTGAACGTGACGTCGTGACGCTCACCCTTCCAGCGTGATCCCAGGTAGTCCTCTGCCGCCCGCAGTCGCGCATCGAGCATGGCGTAGAGGTCGGCGTATTCAGCCGGGACACCCGCAGGGGCCAGCATGACCATCGCCCCTACGGCAGCCAGAAGCCTGTGCCGCATGTGGCCCCCCGGGAATACCCGCCCTCCAGAGCGGAAATCACCCTACCGAGATCTCACACCGGATAATCCCGCCGCTTTGACGACCAAGACGTCCTTGGAGGTTCAGTGGGAACGTCGGAGACCCCTTGCCTCCAGACGTTGCGGAAATCGGTCAAGCCGCCACGGCGCCAGCGGCACTGAGGGAGTCCGGCCCTCTGCCAAGTCGGCGACGAGCTTCCCTGTGATCGGCGCCTGCGTGATGCCCAGCATGGCATGCCCCGTGGCTACGATCAGCCCGTCGGCGCCGACCCGGTCGATGATCGGCAGGCCGTCCGGCGCCACCGGCCGGAACCCGCACCATGGCTCTTCGTGCTGCATCGGCGGCGGTTGCCGCAACACCTCCCGTGCCGCGCGCACCACCGCCTGGTAGCGCACGGAGTCAATGGTGGGGTCGAATCCCGCCAGCTCCAGCGTCCCACCGAACCGCACGCGGCCGTCCAGTGGGGTGATGATGACCCGCCGCTCCTGGATCAGGATCGGCACAGTGGGCATCTCTTCAAAGGCGTCAATCGTGCAACTGTACCCCTTGGCAGGCTGCAAGGGAATCTGCACCCCCAGCGGCGCCGCGATAGCCGGCGTCCATGAGCCGGCGGCGATCACTACCACGTCCGCAGCGATCGCCTCGCGGCCCGAGCGCGACTCGACGTCTACCGCTTCGACTCGTCGCCGCCCCACGCGAATCCTTCGCACGGTCGCGTGCTCCAGCAGCCTTGCCCCCCGCCGCCGGCATGCCGCGGCCATGGCGCGCACAAACCCCAGACTCTCGGTGTGCGCCTCACCCGCGATGAACAGGCCGCCGCGCACACCGTCGCCCAGGACCGGCTGGAATTCGCGCACCTCCCGCGCATCGAAGAGGGTCGTCCGGAACCCGGCCGCCTCAAGGGCTTCCCGCTCGCCCCGCGCGCCGGCGGTCCCCTCGTCGGTGACGTAGACATGCAGCAGGCCTGCCCTCCGAAAGAAGAACTCCAGGTCCGGCGTGCGCGCCAGGTCCTCATACAGCGCGAGACTGGCCCGGCTCAGTGCCAGCAGCGCGTCGAACCCCCGGTGCGACGCCTCCGGCGTGCAATACCGCCTGAACTGCCAGGCCCACCGGAGCAGATCTCGATCCAGCCGGGGTCTGATGTAGAAGGGGCTGTCCCGGCGCACCATCCACCGCAAGGCGCGGCCGACGACGCCGGGCCCAGGCAACGGATGCGAGTGGCTCGGCACGATGAGACAGGCGTTGCCGTAGGAGCAGCCGTGGCCGATCTCCCCGCGATCAACCAGGGTGACGTCCCAGCCGGCCAGGCTCAGGAAGTACGCGGAACACACCCCGATCGCGCCCCCGCCGATCACTACCGCCTGTCCAGGCATCACTCCTCCTGACGACCGTCCCGACGGCGTCCTAGTGGAGCGGATAGAAGGTGTATCGGAACAGGACCGACACCACCAGCATGACCAGCGCTACCGCACCCATCACAGCCGTCACCTCGGTCGGGCGCCTCTCCCACCCGATGGTTCGAGCCAGCTCGCGGTAGATCTCGCGCAGGCGCCCAGCGGCCGACGCATGAAAATACCGCCCGCCGGTCTCGACCGCAATCGCCCGCAGCGTAGGCTCATCTAGCACACCGTAGTATCCGCTGCGAAACGCCGCCGGATCGTTGGTTGTGCCCACGCCCACAGTGTAGACCCGCACGCCTCTCGCCCTCGCCTCCACCGCTGCCTGGAGGGGCGGGACGCCGTCACTGGCGCGGCCGTCGGAGAGCAGGACAGCCACGGCCCGCGGCCGGCCGGACCCTGCCTGACCCGGGACAGGCGATGACGAGCCCGCGGCAGGTGGCCCGTTGCCTTCGTCCAGCACTGCCCGCACCCCCTCGAGCAGCCCTGTCCCGAGCTGCGTCCGGAGTTGCGTCGCCAACCCGAGGATGCCCTGCCGGATCCTGGCTCGATCGTCGGTGAGCGGGACGACCACGGTGGCATAGTTGCCGAAACTCACGACCGCCACTCTCGTCGTGCGCGGCAGCCCGTCGATGAAGTCCAACGCTGCGGCCTTTGTGGCCAGGATCCGGCTGGGTGGAATGTCGTTCTCTTCCATGCTACGACTGACGTCAATAATGAGGACGACCGGATAGCCCGTTGGGTTCGGCCAGGGCACCATGGGGCGCGCAGTCCCCACGATGATGGTGGCCAGCGAGAGCCAGAAGAGCCCGGCAGGCAGGTGACGGCGCAGACGGCACGCCCAGACCGCCGCGTCGGCCACCAGCCAGAGCGGGAAAATGGCCACTCCGCCAGTCGGGCGACGGCGGGTCAGAGCCGCATACCAAAGGATGAGGGCGCCGAGTGCCGGCAACAGCCAGAGGATCGCAGGATACGTCCAGGCCATGACGCCTCGTCTGGACCGATCCCAACGGCCAGGTCACGCGGGGACCGGTTAGCCACCAGTATAGCGACTCCGAAGCGTTGGCGGGATGGAGCAGCTATTCGAACAGCGGTCTCAGGTTGAGGGCGAAGCCTTCCGAGATAGGATCAAAGGACACGGCCTCTGCAGCGTTCGATGACCTCTGGTGCCTTAGCCCTACCGAGAGGCGGCCCGCCCGCCGATGCTATGCCTGGCGAAACCTACACGCTCTGCGCCGCCCGGCGGCTGGGTGGGAGATGCGGCCGGCCCGCGTGCGCGCCGCCGGTCACCTCGATAATGGCACCGGTCATGTAACCAGCGCGCCGGTGGCTCGCGGCGAACAGCACCGCCGGCGCGATGTCGTCGCCGGTGCCGGTGCGTCCCATGGGAATTCCCCGCAGGATGGCCTGCGGGTACTCGTCGGCCGGCGGGCGGTCCTTCGAGACGACCTCATCGAGGACGAGGCCCGGCGAGACGGCGTTGACCCGGATGCCATACGGGCCGAGCTCGATGGCCAGCGTGTGCGTGAGCAGGTTCAGCGCGGCCTTCGAGCCGCAGTAGTGCGCGCCACCGGTGCGGGCGGAGAAGCCCGCTGGCGACGTGATGTTGACCATGGCGCCTGCGGCTCCGCGCGCGATCATCTGCCGGGCCACCTCGCGGCACAGGAGCATGGGCCCGCGCACGTTCACGGCGAACACGCGGTCCCACTCGGCCACATCCATCTCGATAACCGGGCAGTTGGGGAAGATGCCGGCACAGTTCACCAGGACGTCGACGGGCCCCAGCGCCTGGGTGGTCTGCTGGACGATTGCCCGCACCTGATGCTCGTCGGACACATCACCAACCACGGCGACCGCCGTGAACCCGGCGCCGACCATGTCATCGGCCACGGCCCGGGCGCGGGCGGGATCGAGATCACAACAGGCCACTCTGGCCCCCTCGCGCGCGAACTGCCAGCAGACCGCGCGGCCGATGCGTCCGCCGGCACCGGTCACGAGCACGACCTGATCCGCGAATTCGGTCGCCATGGCTGCCTACACCACCCCGATGCCGGCCAGGGGATCGCCGGGGTTGATCGCCAGCGACGTGACCACGAAGAGCACGACGCCGTCGGCGGGTACACGGTAGTCGGCCAGCACCTCGCCCCAGTAGTCCCTGATGACGCCAACCGCCTGCCCCGCCTTCACCTGTTCACCGGGCCTGACGGCCGGGTACCAGCACCCGGCCTGCTCGGCCCGCAGCCAGTCGAACCGGCTCAGGCGCACGGGCGATGAGACGGGCTGCGGGCTCCCCGGCAGCACCCTGAGCATCCGCAGCACGCTGTGCACCCCACGGAGGTGAATCGCCACGCTCTCTTCGTCGAGCTGCCCGAGGCCTCCGGCTTCGACCAGGATCGCGGGCACGCCCCGCGCCGCGGCCGCGCCATAGGTTCCACCGGCGATGGCCTCTGAAACGATGATGTGCCGGATGCCGAACGCATCGGCCATGGCCCGGGCCCGCGACGCCACATCGGGTGGGCCGCCGGCCGAGTGGATGGTGAATGGCCACAGGGCTTCGTGGATGTCGCCGCCGTGGAGATCGATCCACGCGTCGGCGCGGGCCACGAACGTTTCCATGATGGTGTATGCCAGGCGCTCGGACACGGTACCGGTCGCCCGCCCGGGATACACCCGGTTGGGGTTCTTTCCGTCCTCGGGCGTGAGATACTGCATCCGGGCGTGGAACGC
Organism: Candidatus Fervidifonticultor quintus; assembly: GCA_031459535.1. GTDB lineage: Bacteria > Sysuimicrobiota > Sysuimicrobiia > Sysuimicrobiales > Humicultoraceae > Fervidifonticultor_A > Fervidifonticultor_A quintus. The sequence continues at coordinate 26,444 of JAVKIJ010000034.1, forward strand.
CGAGATCCCGCAGATGTGGACGATGGCCACGCGACCCCGCACCTGCCCGGGATCGAGCTCCCGGGCCAGGCGGATGGCCGCCTCGATGCCGGGATACTCGCCACCGTGCACGCCTGCTGTCACCAAGACCGTCGGCCCCGGTGCCAGACCGCAGACGAGCGTCAGCGGCAGGCGCAGATCGGTGCCCGCCACCTCCAGCACGCCGCGCGCTTTCTGCCCAGGGACCGCAGCCGCGGTGCCTGCCGAGAACATCTCCTCGCTCATCGTGGCATCCTCCCAGCGCTGACCCTCACACCTTCCCGGCCACCCCCCACCCGGGGAGACACTCACATCTTCAACCTCGGGTCGAGCGCGTCCCGCAGCCCGTCGCCCAGCATATTGATGGCCAGCACGGTCACCATGATGGCCACTCCTGGAAACGTCGTGATCCACCACGCCCGCCGCAGGTAGTTGCGGCCATCGCTCAGCATGATCCCCCACTCCGGCGTCGGCGGCTGCACCCCCAGGCCGAGAAACGACAGCGCCGCGCCGGTCAGAATCGCGCCGGCCATGCCCAATGTGGACAGCACGATGAGCGGCGCCAGCACGTTGGGGAGGATGTGCCGCCAGATGATGAGGCCGTCGCTGCAGCCCACGGCCCGCGCCGCCTCCACGTAGGTGTTCTCCTTCGTGGATAGGACAGACCCGCGGACGAGGCGCGCGTACGCCGGCGTGGCGGAAATGCCCACGGCGATCATCAGGTTGAAAATGCTCGGTCCCAGGATGGCGATGATCGCCAGGGCCAGGAGGACGTTGGGAAATGCCAGCAGCAGGTCGATGAACCGCATGATGCCCAGGTCCAGCCAGCGCCCGTAGTACCCGGCGATCAGGCCAAGCGTAGTGCCCAGCGCGGCCGCAATGCCCACAGAGACCAGGCCGACGCGCAGCGAGATCCGTGCGCCGTGCACCAAGCGCGAGAGAATGTCGCGGCCCAGGGTGTCGGTTCCCAACAGGAATGGCCGCCCCGGCGGCCGCAGCGCGGCTTCGGGGTTGATCTTGACCGGATCGTGCGGGGCCAGCCGGCCCGCGAAGACGGCCACGATGACCAGCGCGAGTACCAGGTACAGCCCGGCGACGGCACCGCGGTTGCGCCGCAGCCGGCGGGCGGCCGATCGCCACGGGCTCTCCGGGTGCCGGTCAATCATACCTGATCCGGGGGTCGAGCGCGGCGTACGAGACGTCCACGATGATGTTGACCAGGGTGTAGAAGACCGCGGACATCAGCACGGTCCCCTGCGTGACCTGGAAGTCCTTGCTGAGGATCGACGTCACCGCCAGCCGGCCGATGCCTGGCCTCGAGAACACGGTTTCGATGACCACGGTCCCGCCTAGCAGCGCGCCAAACTGCAGGCCCATGACCGTGACCACCGGGATCAGCGCGTTTCTCAACGCGTGCCGGTAGACGACCAGACGCTCGGCCAGACCTTTGGCCCGGGCGGTACGGACGTAATCCTGCCGCAGGACCTCCAGCATGCTGGACCGCACCAGCCGGGCGATCACCGCCGCCGCCACATAGCCCAGCGTGAACGCGGGCATGACGAGGCGCACCCACCCGCCCTGTCCAGTGGCGGGGAGCCAGCCCAGCTTCAGGGAGAACAGGAAGATGAGCAGCAGCCCCATCCAGAACGAGGGCATCGAGACCCCCCACAGCGCCAGGAGCATGCTGCCGTTGTCTACCCAGGTGTGGTGGCGCACGGCCGCCGTGACGCCTAGGGCGCCCCCAAGCAGGACGGCCACCCCCATGCCCGCCAGCGTCAACTCCACGGTGGACGGCAGGACCTGCCAGATCATCCGTGCCACCGGCTGGTTCTCGAGGATGGACCGGCCCAGGTCGCCGCGGAGCGCGTTCCGCAGGAAGCGCCAGTACTGCACCGGCACGGGGTCGTCGAGCCCGAGCTGGTGGCGGAAGTTGGCGACGACGTCCTCGTCCACCGCCAGCTCGCCCAGCATCATCTTGGCCGGATCGCCCGGCACGAGGTGCATCATCAGGAAGACGGCGACCGAAATCCCCAGCAGGACCGGCAGTGCCGCCACCAGACGCTTGAACAAGAACCGGAGCAGGCGAGGCCCTCCGAGGGGGCTGACCGCGGGGCGCACCCCGCGATCAGCCCACGGATCGACGCGATACCCTGACGGGTTACCTCATAATATACATGTCGTAGTAGACGGGATACGCGTTCACGTTGAATGCCAGTCCCCTGTACTGGGCGCGGATGGCGTAGAGATTGACCTGCTCGTGGATGGGCAGGGTCACCGCGTCACGCATCAGGATCTCCTGCGCCTTCACGTAGTACTGCTGGCGCACCTTGGGGTTGGTGTACAACAGGCCGTCCTCGACCAGCTTGTCCAGCTCCGGGTTCTTGTAATGCGACCACGAGAACGCGCTGCCGCGGGAGTGGTACAGCGCTCTCAGCATGTCCGGGTCGGCGTTCCACAGACCCATCGGTGCCAGATGGTGCTCGCCGTTGCCCAGCGCGGCGAACCACGGGCTGCGCGACTGGGCGTTGATGAAGGCGTCGAACCCCACCTCTTTGAGGTTGGCCTGGATGAACTCGGCCAGCGGCCGGAACGCCGGCACATCGGTGAGGATGTAGATGCCGACCCGCAGCCGCTGACCCGCCTTCTGCCGCACGCCGTCCGGCCCCGGCCGCCAGCCGGCTTCTTCGAGCAACGCCCTGGCGCGACCTTGATCGTAGGGGTACATCTGCCTGAACTGGCCCTTGATGGCCATGGGCGTGGCCGCGCTCATGACCCCGTTCCCGACCGGGTAGACGCCGAAGTACAGGGTCTTGATCAGTGCCTCGGCGTTGACCGCGTGCAGGATGGCGCGCCGCACCGCCAGCTCGGTCGTGGGCGCCCGTTGGGTGTTGATCATTGCCTGGCGGGGCGACCCGGGGAAGTTCTCCTTGTACAGCGTGAACCGGGGGTTCTTCTCGATGTCGGCCACGTTCTGGGCCGGGACGTCCTCAATGGCCTGCACCTCGTTGGTCTCCAGCACAGCGAACCGCACCGCGTCTTCCGGGACAAACTTGATGGTGATCTCCTCGAGATAGGCCGGCCCCTTGTTGGTCAACGGACCCCACTTCCAGTCAGGGTTGCGCACCAGCGTGATGTGGCTCTTGGCCCGCCACTCCTTCACCATGAACGGGCCAGTCCCGACGGGCTGCCTTCCAAAGTCCTTGCCGAGACGCTGGACCGCCGCAGGCGACACCGGTGCCAGCGATGCGGGTCCCAGGTTCATCAGGAACGGCGCGTAGGGCTCCTTGAGCGTGATGCGGATCGTATAGTCGTCGAGCACCTCGGAGCTCTCGTACGGGCCGATTGCGATACGGCCCGACTGGGACGCAGTCGCTGGATCCACCACGCGGTCCAGTGAGAACTTCACCGCCTGGGCATTGAACGGCGTGCCGTCGTGGAACTTCACGCCTTTGCGCAGCCAGAAGGTGTAGATCTTGCCGTTGGGGCTGATACGCCACCGCTCGGCCAGCATCGGTCGAACGTTGCCCTGCTGGTCGACGTACACGAGCCCGTCCACGATGTTCAGCAGGATCCGAAAGGCGTTGGCCTGACCTGAGACGTGCGGATCCAGGGTGACCGGTTCATACTGGAACGCGAGGGTCAGCTTCCCGCCAGGCTTCGCGTCGGCGGGAGGACCGGCCGGTGCGCCAAACACGAACCCTCCCGGTCGCGCGGCAACCATCCCAACCCCCAGCACCACCGTCAGCAGGACCACGAGCCGTGCAAGATTCCTCATCACCAGCACCTCCTCCGGCGCCCGTCTGAAGCGACCCGAGTTACGGAATCCACCGATATGCGTGTTCGGTTCTGCGAATCCCGAGAGACTCCTCCGCGCTGCTCATACGATTCGGATGCCCGCCCGCATGACCAGCCGTACACGTTGCAGCGCGGCCAAGTCCTGGTCGGGCCGGCCGTCCACAGCCAGCAGGTCGGCGGCCGCGCCAGGGCGGATCGTGCCGATCTGGGCCTGCAGGCCCAGGGCGGCGGCTGCGGCGCCGGTGGCGGCGAGGAGGCACTCGCGCGCGGAGCAGCCCGCCTCAGCCATGAGCTCCAGCTCCCGGGGCAGGGCGTCAAAGGGGGAAAACCGCCACCCCGCGTCGCTGCCCGCAATGAACCGGACACCCCGCTGGCGCAGCCGCGACACGATTTCCGCCACCTCGGCGTCGAGCCGGGCCCACCGGTCGGCCGCCGCGCGGTCTTCGGGCGTCGGCGTCTCGAGGTGCGCTATCCCGGCTCGCACGTAGTGCCCCACGCTCATGGTCGGGCAGACCGGCACACCTGTTTCGGCAATGCGGTCTGCCACGCGGGCCTCGAACCGCTGGGGAGCATCCGGGCCCGCCAGGAACCACGCGTGTGCGATCTCGTCTGCGCCCGCATCCAGCGCGAAGTCCGTGGCCTCAGCACACAGGCAGTGCAGGACGGCGCGGTAGCCGAGGTGGTGCGCCTCGTCCACCAGTGCCCGTAACTCGTCGCGCGAAAACGCCGGCCGCCAAGCCTGCGTGCCCGGAGTACCGCCGCCGCTGGCCATGGCCTTGATGTAATCCACGCCGGTCTTGATCGCCTCGCGCACCTTGTGCCGGACACCGTCGGTGCCATCGGCCTCACCGCCGAAGTAGTGACAGTGCCCTCCCGTGATCGTGATCGGCCACCCGGCTAGCACCAGGCGCGGGCCCCGCGCATACCCAAGGTCAATGGCCCGGCGGAGTGCAAACAGCACATCGGGAAACCCTCCGCAATCGCGCAGCGTGGTGATGCCAGCCCCAAGCGCTGTGGCCGCGTTGCGTACCGCGATGGCGTGCACAACGCCCCTGGGCTCGGTGACCGCCCGGGGGAACGGCGTGCCATCGCCGGGCAGACAGAGGTGGACGTGCGCGTCGATCAGCCCGGGGAGGATCGTGCAATCGGGCAGATCGATGACCTCGGTGTCCGGCAGCAAGGCATCAGCGGGTCGGCGGAGGTCAGTTGGCCCGGCGCCCGGAGACGCGGGGTCGCGGTATACGGCCTCGATGCGGTCATCGCGCACCAGCACCGCAGCGCGCTCGATGGCAGGTACGCCGGTGCCGTAGAACAGGCGGCCAGCGCGAATGAGTGTGCAAGGGGGTTTGCGGGCATTCATAGGGATGCGCCCGAGCGACCAATGCCGATCCCAAGTGTTCGGCCGACGAGACAATCCTCGTTCAGACCACCGCTCCGCGTGATGGGACGCCAGCCGGCCTCCGGTCTGCCACGATGGCACCGCCCTTGATGACCAGAGGAATCCGCTGCAGGTCTTGCAGGATCCTGATGTCCTGCAAGGGATCGCCATCCACGCACACCAGGTCGGCGAACCGGCCCGGCGCGATCGTGCCCACGTCCGTGAAGTCGATCGCCTCGGCTGCGGCGCCGGTCGCGCTGGTAATGGCCTCGAGCGGCGTCAGGCCCGCTTCGACCAGCATCTCGAGCTCATAGGCATTGGTGCCGTGGAAGACGTAGGGCATGGCGGCGTCGGTACCGCAGATGATCCTGACGCCCCGCTCCCTCGCCCGGCGTACGGTATCCCAGGCATGGGCCACGGCCTTCTCGCGCCAGGCCGGCAGGAACGGCTGGCCCGGCGGTAGGGCGGCGTCCCCCTTCTCGCGGAAACGGCCGACGACGCTCAGCGTGGGGCACAGGACCACCCCGCGCCGCGCCATCAGGTCGAGCTGCTGGTCCGAGAGGTAGAACCCGTGCTCGATACCGTCGATCCCCTCCTCGATGGCCCAGGTGGCGCCGTCGCCGCCATAGCAGTGAGCGGTCACCCGCCGGCCATGCCAGTGCGCTTCCTCGAAGATTGCCCGCATGGTCTCCCGGGTCATCTCTGGGGCGCAGTAGCCATAGTACCTGCGGACGTGCTCCGTCAGTGTGGCGTTGATCTTGATGAAGTCCACGTTGTGGCGCAGGTTGAGCCGTACCGCCTTGCGCCCCTCGGTGGGGTCGTCGGCGACGGCCGACGGTCCGGGCAAACTCACGTGGGGAGCCAGGTACTTCTCGCGGTCCATGTGGCCGGCCGTGGACGTGATCCCGAGCCCGCAGCACCACAACCGCGGGCCCACCAGGTCGCCCCGGTTGATCGCGTCGCGAAGCGCCACATCGGCGAAGTGGCGCGAGGCGGCATCGCGCAACGTGGTCCAGCCGGCTGAGAGGTCGCGCAGCGCGTTCCTGTAGCACTCCAGGGTCACGGCCGGGATGGACCGGGCCACCTCGCCGAGTCCGAAGGTGATGTCGCGGGGATCGCCGCTGGCGACCAGGTGCACATGGCAGTCGATGAGCCCCGGAAGCACGGTGTAGCGGGACGCGTCGATCACGTCGTAGCCGGGCGGGATCGCCGCTTCGGATTCGGGCGCCACGATGTTCAGGCGAT